>JADFIT010000053.1 GCA_022566515.1 Gemmatimonadota bacterium | reverse complement strand
CCCCTCCGGCCGTGGCAGCCAGGCCAACCACGCTCCGGTTGGGTAGACGTCCACCGGCCGGCCGTTCACGGTCAAGCTCGCGTCACCACGCCCCACCGACCCGAACAGGAAAACCGAGTCGACCGCCGGCATCGTGTAGGAGGAAGCGGCTGTGACCGTGGCGCCATTGCGAATGGCCATCCCCCGGGACTGGGGCGGTGGATAAACGACCCGGATCTCGAGCGGTCCGTCGGCCATTGCAGGCACAGGAAGGGGCTGGGGTGCGGGCCTCGAACCTGCGCAGGCGGCCACAGCCAGGAGGGCGAGCAGCCCCACCGCCGAGCGGTCTCCCGACTTTCCGAATCTCCCGATTGGCGCGTGCATGGTCGGGGAAGCTAAACTAGTGTCGTTCCAACAGGCCAGTCGATTGGAGGTTGATAGACCCCGCTTCCTGCACGCATTATGTAGGTTGGCACTTGTGTCCGACGGTGGGGGTAGGAACAGGCGGGAACCGTCCGGCCATGATGTTCGAGAGGAGCCAGGTTATTCACGGGACTTCACCATGAGCGCGCTATTCGGATCGGCCCCCAAAGGGGATACCAACGCCATCTCGAAATGTCCGATCTGCACGACTGGCCTGGCACCGGGACTCCCATATTGCCCCGGTTGTGGTTCGAAGCTGGACCAGGTCGACAGCGCCACTCAGTGCGTCAAGTGTTCGAGTCCGGTGGGACCGGTGGCCAAATTCTGCTCCGAGTGCGGATACGGCCTCGAGCCCGGCGCGATTGCGGAGCGACGCACGTCGGCGCTGAGCATACCCACCCTCGATTCGGGCGTCCAGCTCATTCGCCTCGATGAGGAGGGACAGCAGCTCAGCTCCCATCCGTTGGTCGGAGACAAGACGACCATTGGCCGGCTAGGGTCAGACATTGATTTTCCCGATGATCCGTACCTATCGCCACGCCATGCCGAGCTCAGTTTCCGCGACGGAAGACTTCTAGTCCGCGACCTCGGCAGCCGCAACGGAACCTGGTATTTCATCGAAGAACCGCACAAGCTGCGCGACGGGGATCTCGTGTTGGCGGGGTCGCAGGTTCTGCTATTTCGCCGCCTCGGATATCCGGGCCCGCACCCACCGGAGGCCGACGCAACACGACGGCTCGGAAGTCTCACGCCGAGTGCCGATATTGCGACCTTGTCCCAACTCCGCGGAGACGGAAGCATGCGCGACGTAATCCACCTCTCACCCGGTCGCAACGTTACTATCGGCCGCGACGAAGGGGACTGGATATTCCCATACGATCCATCGATGAGCGGATTGCACGCCCAGATTCATTCCGAGGATGCGGATTTCGTCCTGGTCGACGCCGGAAGTCGCAACGGGGTGGCGGTGAGCGTGCGCGGCGAAGTCGAGTTGCAGAAGAATTCCCGCATCCTCGTGGGTGCACAAATGCTTCAGGTGAGCCTCCCATGAAGGTTTGCACCACCTGCAGTAGCGAGTATCCTGACGACCAGAGTTTCTGTCCGGCTGACGGGTCGGCTCTCAAATCGACTTCGGCGGCGGCCGATCTCGTGGGTGCTATCGTGGCCGACCGGTATCGGATTCTCGAGAAGCTCGGCGAGGGTGGCATGGGCACGGTATACCTTGCCGAGCACGTCAAGATGGGCCGCATGAGCGCCATCAAGGTCATCTCGAAGTCATTGACTCAGGACGCAGACGCCATCGCCCGGTTCAATCGCGAGGCGGCCAACGCATCGCGCATCAACCACCCCAACGTCTGTGCCATCTACGATTTCGGCGAAACCGAGGACGGCGTCATCTACCTGGCTATGGAGTTCATCAAAGGTGAGTCACTCACGGACCTGATCAATCGTGAGGGCGCGCTGGCACCGAAGCGCGCAGCCGATATCGCGCGCCAGACGGCGGAGGCGCTCGAGGCGGCCCATGAGTTCGGCATCGTGCATCGTGACTTGAAGCCCGACAACATCATGATCACCAAGACTCGTGGTGGATTGGACCTCGCTAAGGTCGTGGACTTCGGCATCGCGAAAGCAGCGGGCGGAGACGAAAAGCAAAACGTCACCAAGACCGGCCTCGTGGTCGGCACGCCCGAATACATGAGTCCCGAGCAACTCTCCGGCGACGCCGTGGACGGCCGGAGCGACATCTACTCACTGGCTTTGGTGTTCTTCAGGATGCTCACCGGCACGCTACCCTTCCAGGCTGACACGGCTCAGGAGGTGATGATCAAGCGCCTCACAGACGAACCGCTGAAACTGAAAGATGCCCTGCCGGAAGGCGCCTTCCCCGTCGCCCTGCAACAGATCATGGATCGGGCGCTCCAGCGCATGCCGTCGGATCGATATGCGAGCGCCGCCGAATTCGGGGCCGACATCGCCAGCACTGCGAGCGCTATGGCGGATGTGGCACCGGCCCTCGATGTGGACGGCGCCACCCAGCTCATCGACCCCTCCAAGACCGACGACGGAAGAGCCGGCCCCGAGGCAGAGACAGGGGCTGGGACGGGGACGGGGACGGGGACGGGGGCGACCGAGGTCATACCGCAGACCAGGGTCTCCCAACACGCGCGGAAAGCACCGACACCGGATACGCCGATGCCCCCCACTGCCGTGGCCGGTCGGGCCGCAGGGGAAAAGAAGAAGGCCCCGGTGGCCGCTATAGCAGCGGTCGTGGGAACGCTGGTGATTGGCGGAGGGAGCGTTGCCGTGGTGATGAGCAGAGGATCTTCGGAGCCGCAGGCGGTGGATTTTTCCGGCCAAATGGCCCAAGATCCTGTGACCCAGAACACAGCAACAGACACCGGCACAGGCGATGGTTCGCGGCTAGAGGACACCAGTCCTCCGCCCGGCGGTCGGCAAAGCCTAACCGAAACTGAGCCGGACAACCCGCCTGGGAGCAGCGGACGTGAGATGATTTCTGCTGAGACCGAAGACTCTCTGATCACCATCTCGTCTCCCACCAACCCGGCCTGGATGTCGCCGGCCGGCGCCGACGATCACTTAGTCGAGATGTTGATCAGCTTGTCCGGTGCGTCGTCTCAGAGGTTGGAGGCAGTTCGCGATACGGCAATCCTCTATTACGATTGGGAGGGCATTGCCGACGTCGACCGAGCCACGGCGGCCTACCTCACAGCACAGGCATTCGGAGCGCTCGGCGATAAGCGTAACGCGCTGGGCCCAGGCCAGCGCGCCCTGGACCTGGACCCCGGCCGCGCCGTGTACAGAACCTACGTCACCGATCTGCAAGGAGGACAACGCCCGTGAGTTTCTTCGGAGGGAAGAAACACTCCATAAAGGTCTCGGTCTTCGCTCGAACGGACGTCGGCCAACAGCGGGAGCACAATGAAGACTCGTTCCTGGTGGCTGACTTGACGCACCAGAACGCCTCGCTCCTTCCGGAGGTACGCGAGCACGAACTGGGACCCAAGGGGACCCTGTTGATGGTGGCGGACGGCATGGGAGGCGCAGCCGCCGGCGAAGTTGCCAGCGAGATGGCGACAGACCATGTGTACGAACATCTCACCACACATTGGATCACTGATAAGGAGAGCACCCCGCAGCAGTTCGCGTTCCGTCTCCGCGAAGCCGTGGAAACCGCCAACACAAAGATCCACGAGCACGCCAAGGAGAACCCGGAGCGGCGTGGTATGGGGACCACCACGACGGCCGTGGGCATTCTCGACAATTACCTCTACCTCACCCAAGTGGGCGACTCACGCGCCTACCTCGTGCGTGACGGGCAGGCCACCCAGCTCACCAAGGACCAGTCGCTCATGCAGCGGCTCGTGGACGCCGGCGAACTCACCGAAGAAGAAGCCGAGCAGAGCGAGCGCAAGAACATCATACTGCAGGCCCTCGGTCCCGACCCCCGTGTCCGGGTCGATCTCACCCATCAGGAGATCCGCAAAGGGGATACCGTCGTGGTCTGTTCGGATGGGTTATCTGGCCAGGTAACAGCGGAGGAGATCGCCAAGGCGGTAACGGAGAACCACGATCTCGTGGCCGCCTGTGGCGCGTTGATCGATCTGGCGAATGAGCGCGGCGGACCGGACAACATCACCGCCGTCATTGCCCGCCTGGACGGCGATGGGCTCAGGGAACCGGACGCCAGGGAATCCGTCGGGCACGAGGTGTATCCGCTCTCGGACAGCGAGTCCACCACCGAACCGGTTCCGGTCTACAAGGGCGATCCGCCGGCGCGAAGCGACACCAACCAGATGGTGATCGCGGCCGTCTCTTCCGCAGCGATCCTCACGGCGGCGCTCCTGGCCGCCTCCTAGCCCGGCAGGCCGGCCACAAGTGAAGCCCGAACTCAGGATCGTCTCCGGAAGTACGGCCGGGACCATCCTCGTCTTCTCCCAGTCGCACATCACCATCGGCCGCCACCCGGAATCAGATATAGCGTTCGATCCCCACGACGACATCGAGGTATCGGTGCGTCACGCAGCGATCCTCGTGGGGCCCCTGGGCAACTTGCGGGCCCGTCAAATCGGGGTTCGCTTTGCCGACTCTAAGCAGACGTTCCGAGCCCGAGTCACGGCCGTGGCCGAGGGGGAGGATGCAGACCTTGCCATAATCAAGGTGGAACTCCGGGGCGAGGTCCCGGCGATCCAGGGGTTCAACCAACGCCCCGATACGGTGGCGGTCGGAGCCCCAGTTGTCGTCATAGGTTTCCCCGGGGGGACGGACAGCCCACAGCTCGTGCGTGCTGACGGGACATACGCCACCCCCAGCCTCACAGCGGGAACAGTGAGCAAGAACCTACCGGCCCTCATTCAGATAAACGGATATGGCACACAGGGCACCAGCGGAAGCCCGATCTTCGACGCCAACGGCCAGGTCATCGGCATCATCAATGCCGGCGAAGTCGGCTCGGGGGGACGGATCGTGTACGCCGTTCCAGCAAGCCTGGCGATGGAGCTCTTGGCCTCGACGAATCGATAGTTGGGAGTGAGCAGTGGGCTATGTGGCAGCGAGTGAGTGATCACTCATGTAGCTAGAACATCATAAAACGTTGCAGAGTAGGAACTTATCTTCGATCATAAGCCCCCTCTCCCCCCACCGGAGGCGGATCCCCAACCACCTTCCTCACCAGCCCCCCGGCCTCTGCCAGCAACCTCCTGGCTTCAGCGGCACCTACCTCCCGCAACGCCATCACGATGGCCAGCTTGACGCTCTGTCCCGCCTCTTCGATGACCCGGCGTGCCTCCCCACGGGTAACACCGGTGGCCTCCATGACGACCCGCTCACCACGGTCCACCAGCTTCTCGCTCAACGCCATCATGTCCACCATCAAATTCCCGAAGGTCCTTCCCAGCCGGATCATCGTGCCGGTTGAGATGGTGTTGAGAACCAACTTCGTAGCCGTCCCGGCTTTCAACCGGGTAGAGCCGGTGAGCGCTTCCGGACCGGCCTGCACGGCGATCACGAAGTCGCACCGCTCCGCCAGATCGTCGGGGGGCTGGGCGCAGGTCAGCAGCCCGGTGGCGGCCCCCACATCATGGGCCCGGCTGAGGGCGGCCCACACGTATGGTGTGGTCCCGCTGGCGGCAATGCCCAACACCAAATCCTTCGGGCCCACCGAGTGGTCGTCCATGGCCGCGGTTCCGGCAGCCACGTCATCTTCCGCACCCTCTTGGGATCGCGTCAACGCCGCCGGGCCGCCGGCAATCACCCCGACCACCATCTCCGGGGGCGTTCCGAACGTGGGCGGGCACTCCGTCGCGTCCAAGACACCTAGCCGTCCGCTGGTACCCGCGCCGACGTAGAGCAACCGCCCGCCACCCCCGATCGCCCGGGTGGCCAGGTCGATCGCCTCGGCGATGTGATCGCGTTCCCGGTACACCGCGTCCGCCACCAGCCGATCCTCGGCGTGCATCAGATCGACGATCTCGCCGCTGGTGGCAAGATCGATCCGGGCCGTGCGTGGATTGCGGTGCTCCGTGATGCGGTGGTCGATAAAATCAGGCTTAGACGACATGGCCCCTCGCGGCGGGAACGTTTCTTGTTTGGCCTTTCGAAGTGAGGAAAGTATGACGTCTGGGGAGCAAGGCGGTAGGGCGGTAGGGCGGTCTGGTGGCCCGTGGGTCGCTTTGACCGTTGCATTAATCGCAGCCTGTCTACCGGGACCTCGTGTTCCCACACCCAGCGCTTATTGTCGAAGCGATATGCGGGCGAGTTCCGAAGACAGATTCAGCCGGCGCGGGCCACGCCCACTCCGTCCTTCAACGGTCGTGGATCCGAGGGGCTGTGGCGAGGCAGTAGGCTACTGATAGTGAGCTCACCTCAAACGCAGCGGGGCCGTCAACACCAGCCGGATCGGCGCACCAGCATCCAGGATGATGTCCACGTCGCGTGTGGCAGCCGCTATGCCGACTCCCACCGCGGCTCCGGCAACCGCTCCGACTATAGTGCCCTTCTTGTTGCCACCGAGCAGTCGACCGGCAATCCCCCCAACCACCGCACCCGCCCCCACTTTGGCCGCGTCGCCAGCGGTAACGCCGCGTCCTTTCATACGCGTGGCGATACTGTCTAGACGGACCCGAACCTCGTAAGCCTGCCCGGCGAACTCAACCCTGTCGAATGTGAGAACCATGCGTCCTTCGCCGCCCGGGGACTCTGCCGGTGCAACGTCGGATATGGTCCCGAGGAAGACCGCACCAGGCGGAATGACGAGCTTGCCGCTCTCATCGCGCACTCCCTCGCGCAGCCTCGCACTCACGGGATCGCCGATCTTGTTGTGACGGGATGTGAGTGTGTCTTGCGCCGTAACCGTGAACACCGTACCGGCGGCGAGGCTGAGAACGGGCTCAGGTTCCGGGCGTCGCGGCTTTGGTTCCCGCTTCGGCTCCGGTTGGCGCGCACGGGGCCGCGTAGCTGTGGGCTGGGGCGAGGTCTTCACCGGCTCCGGTTCCGGCTCGTCCCCGATCGTCGCGATCGGTTCGGCCGGTGTGAGCGTCAGGTCGCGAATCTCGGCGTCTTCGTCCTCTCGGGCAGTGTCTCCGCCGCATGCAGCGACCGTAGAGACCAGTGCCACAACCGCAAACAGCGTGCGCATGCGAGCCATGTTTCCTCTCCCAGACGGGTGTTTATGTCGCTTTCCAGTCACGGTCCCTACCTCAGGGAGCGCTTCACAGTGCCACAGAACCCTAGGCCTGTGAGAACGCAATTGCTGTGCCCGGGCTCACAAGGGAGGCGAGGCATCCGCGACCCTTGGTTAAATCCTGTCTCGCAGAAAATCCGGTGTCAGTCCTTGGAGCCAGGAGGCCAACATGCTGAAGTATCCTGACAGGAGGAGCAGCCCGAGAAAGAGCAGGATTCCGCCCGACGCTTTGGTGACCAGCGGCATGTACTGCCGGTACCGCTGGAACCATTTGATGAAACGCTCGACGGCGAGGGCCGCCACCAGAAACGGGATGGCTAGGCCGAGGGAGTAGAAGAGCAACAGGACGATTCCTTGGGCCATGCTCCCCTGAGTACCGGCATACATGAGGATCGCCCCCAAGATCGGGCCGATACACGGTGTCCAGCCGGCTCCGAACGCAACGCCTACCAACACACTCCCTGCGTACCCAAGCGGCTTGTTTTGGATGTGAACCCGACGTTCCTGGGCCAGTGCTCCAAGGCGGAAGACACCGAGCAGGTAGAGGCCGAAGAAAATGATGAGCACTCCACCGAAACGCTCCAGCCACACCTGGTGGAACTGAAGCAGGCGGCCGACGCTGCTGGCGGTGGCCCCGAGCATTAGGAAGATGAGAGTGAACCCACTTACAAACAGCAGGGCATGGGTAAAGGCCGCGCCGCGATGTTCGCCCATCTCATCGAGAGACATGCCCGTAATGAACGACATGTAACTCGGAATGAGCGGGAGCACACATGGCGAGAGAAAGCTCAGCCCACCCGCGGTAAACGCTATTAACAGACCTACTGAAGTGGTTTCCATGACACCATCGGAACGGGTTAGTGGTTCACAAGGTTCCCGCGTATATCAAGCTACTGCCGCGTGAAAGCCGATCATCTTGTAGACTAACTTCGCCGCCACGAAGTCTGGTGCGACCATGCCGGGAATCGGAGCTAGCTCCACCACATCACAGCCGACCACATTCCGCTCGCGGAATACCCGCTCGAGCAGCCGCACGGTCGGGTGCCACGACGCTCCGCCCGGTTCCGGGGTGCCGGTCGCGGGCATGAGGGCGGGATCGAGGTAATCCACGTCAAACGTGATGTAGACGTCCGGACCGAGCGCGTCTATGACTCGGCCCATCCATTGATCGCCATCCAGCTCGTGAGAAAAGATCGCCGGGATATTCCTCTCTCGCAGCAAGACGCGCTCGTCATGGGTGAGAGACCGAATTCCCACCGGGACGATATCGACTCGCTCGTGGACCAGATACATGACACAGGCGTGGGAATACGGCGTCCCGCCGTACTCTGTTCGCAAATCGGCGTGGGCGTCCAATTGCAACACGGACAAGCGGCGCCCGCTCAGACGGTCGGCATGGGCCAGAATCGGTGGAGACGACAAACTGTGCTCACCGCCGATCATGACGACGAATTTCCCTGTATTTACCAACACATCCATCACTTCACGCAACACCCGGAGAGCCTGCTCGGGGCCTGCATCCGGCAGCACCAGTTCAGGCAGCGTATGGACGCCCACCTCGTACGAATCACGATCCAGCTCGTGGTCGTACAGTTCGATGTAGTGGGAGGCTTCGAGCATGGCACGAGGACCGTTCTTGGTGCCGCTCATCCAAGACACCGTCGCCTCATACGGCACTGGTAGCAACACCACGCCGGCTCTCGCGAAATCGGTGTGCTCCGCCGGTAAGCCAAGAAACGTGTCTGGCGCGCCCCACGGAAACCGGCTCAGCGGTCTAGGAACCTCCGTGGCGGCATCGCGAAATTCGTTCATCCGCAAAACACCAGCGCGCTGACCACCGTGACCCACTTCCCATCGGTTGCGACCTTGGCCGTGCAGCTGATGTTCGTCGTCCTCACGATCTCTCCAGAGAGTTTCCACTGCTCGCGCCGCTCGTCCCACGCTTCCTCCGGATCGAAGGGCACTCCGAGCACGGTGGCCAACATGCTGGCCGCCAGATCCTCGGCATAGTCTCCGGCCTGAATCTTCGGCATGCCGAAAGCATGGTGTTCGGATACGTACCCGTAATGATTGGGGTCCTTGGGAATCGCGAGCCCGATCGATGCCGTTGCCAATCGCGATGGCTCATTCGTCTGCGCCCGGGCCTGGACCAAGAAAACTATCTGGCCCGCCCGTAGCCGACGGACCCCTTTGGCGAGAGCTACGAGTTTGCAGTGGGCCGGAAAAATGGAGCTGACCGTAACCAGGTTGTACTCGGCAATTTGAGCGTCTCGGAGCGCAAGCTCGTAGCTGGTTAGCATCTCCTTGTGACGCCCTATTCCCTTCGTGAGAAAGGCGCTCTGGGGCACAAGCGTGTTAGTATCGGTCAACGGCTCCCTCCTCCTGGCCTGTCAGGGCTCCGCTCCAGCGTGACCGCCGCCCGGCCCTGGCACTCGCTGCAGACGCCGTAGATATCCAACCTATGGTGATGGTGGCGAAAGCCGTGTTCGTCCGCGATCAACGCCTTCATGCGTTCGATGCGCTCAGAAGTGAACTCAACCACCTTGCCGCAAGCCAGACAAATGAGATGTTCGTGGTGGCTTCTGGCACTACGCGGTTCGAAGCGCTTGAACCCTTCGCCAAAATCGTGCTCATCAACCAGCCCTGCTCGAACCAGCAAATCCAGAGTGCGGTACACCGTGGCTTTGCCCACGTGCACGTTCTCGTCCCGCAAGATTGCTTCGATGTCTTCCACGGACAGATGCTCTTCTGAATGAAAGAGCGCAGACGCAATCGCTTCACGCTGATGCGTTAACGGCAGGTTGTGGTCTCGCATGTAGCCGCGAAACCCTTCCACCAGCTCGGCAGCGTCAAGTTTCGGCGGCGGACTCGTCATCGTCTCGCGAGAACCAAAGTTCGGGAGGAATCTCGACCGGTGGCTCGCCATCTCCAGTACGCTGCTGGACCCCGCTTACAACATCCAACACTACGTGAACTGGTCCCTCCCCCACCTCCTCCAGCTCCACCCTTGCCTGACCGCGCTCCCGCCCTCGCGTGCTCAGCATGTACTTTGCCGTTAGCACGGTAAAACGCTCAGCTGTCGCACGCTTTGCCACGACCGCGGTTCCCCACTCACGTCCGTCGTGACGCAGGAGAGGAAAAACCCAAATTCGGGCGACGTCCTCGAAAGTCACATGCTGCCTCAAAACATCCGCCACCCTCGTCCAGCCCAATCCCAAACCGGGAGTGGGGGCCGGATAACCCACATACGGTGGAACGGACGATGGCATCGACTTCAGATCAACCGAATGAGTCGTAAGAAGCACGGCGAGACACCACCCAAGGTCAACGACGGGCGCAAGTTACTGGGGTTGAGAACGAGTTTCAAGCCACCCGCAGGTATTCACAACAGCGAGACCGGATCGCGGTCAAAGATGACACGAATCGGCCCTCTCTTGGTATGCGGTGCCCGGCGCGACGCGTACCGCAGGAGTTTGCCAAGCAGCCGCGGTTCCCCGGTGCGTACAATCATATGCCAACGCCAGCGCTTCTTGATCCGCGCCAACGGAGCCGGTGCCGGACCCACCACCTGTACACCGGGGCCGGCCTTTGCGGCCAACCCCTTGAGCCAATCAGCGATCTCTCCGGCAGCCACCGCCACTCCTCGCTCCGAAAGGCCACTCACCACGACGTTTGCCAGCGACAGGTGTGGCGGGTACGGCGGATCCTCTCGTTCCTCGAGTTCGTACCGTGCGAACCCCTCGAAATCGTGCTTCGCCGCGGCCTGGAGCGCGTAGTGGTTCGGCACGCGAGTCTGTACCAGCACGCTCCCCCCACGGGGCCCCCGTCCCGCCCTGCCTGCAACCTGCGCAATGAGTTGAAAGGTCCGTTCGGCCGCCCTAAAGTCTGGCAGGTACAACCCCGTATCCGCATCAACCACACCGACGAGCGTTACTCCCGGAAAATCCAGACCTTTGGCGATCATCTGCGTGCCGAACAAGACATCGATCTCGTGCCGCCCGAAGTCGTCGAGAATCCTTCGATGCGACCACTTCGTGCTCGTCGTGTCGGCATCCATGCGTGCAATCCGAGCTTCAGGAAACCGCTCCGCGAGCCACCGCTCCAGCTGTTGCGTTCCGGCACCCCGCGAACGCTGGGGTTCACCATCGCATAGCCCGCACTTCGCCGGAAAACCTCGATCGAACCCGCAGTAGTGACATCGCAGTCTCGCCGGCGTCTGATGTACGGTGAGGGCGATGCTGCACGACGGGCATTGCAACACCTCGCCGCACGACATGCACTGCAGGAAGTGGGCGAAGCCTCGACGATTCAAAAGGAGGATCACCTGCTCCCGTCGCGACAGCCGATCGGCGACCGCTTCGTCAAGCAGTTCCGACCACGGCAGTGATCCGCTCAGCCGTACTCGCTTGGCGGAACGCATGTCTACCAGGATGACCTCGGGTAGCGGCTGCTCTGTCACTCGCTGCGGCAGCGACACCACCCGAATCCGCTCCCGCCGCGCCCATGTTTCCAGCGATGGGGTCGCGCTGCCCAGAACCACCTTGGCATTCTCCAGCCTCGCCCGCCGCAGGGCGACGTCGCGGGCGTGATATCTCGGCATCTCGCCGTTCTTGTAGCTGTTGTCGTGCTCCTCGTCGACGACGATCATCGCCAGGTCCCGAACCGGCGCAAAGACGGCGGACCGAGCACCGACTACGACTCGACGCCGGCCGGTCGCGAGAGAGCGCCAAGCGTCGGCGCGCTCGCCATCCGACAGACCACTGTGCAGTACCGTGACCGTATCGCCGAAAACCCCGCGAACGCGCGCTATTGTTTGCGGTGTGAGAGCAATCTCCGGCACCAACACGATTGCCCCGCGACCGCGGCTGACTTCGTCGCGCATCGCTTCGAGATACACGAGAGTTTTCCCACTTCCGGTGACACCGAACAGCGTGAGGGCGCCGCCGGCCTGCAAATCGCGAATGGCACCGATGGCCTCCAGCTGGGCGCTCGTGGGTTGGACCGGAGGAGGAGTAGACACGCCATCAAAGGGATCGCGAAGCTGTTCCCGCTCTTTCAGAGCCGCGAGTCCCCGATCGACCAATCCCCGGATAACTCCACGGGAGAACCCCAACTCCGTTGTCATGCGCCGCATGGAGACCTCTCCGCCCAGGGCATCCACGGCCTCATAGGCCTCCCTTTGTCGCTTGGCACGTCCGAACGCTTCATCGCGTTCGATAAGCGACGGCAGCGTCCGGGAAAGCGTGACTACCGTTTCCGATCCGGGTGCCGGCCCAAGCGACGGCGCCACGGTTTGGAGCCCAACGGCCCCGATACGTTCGAGCCGCTGCAAAACATCCCACACCGGACGCTGCAACTTGCGGGCGAGCCGGGCTGCCGATGCTTTACCGCCAGCGCGTCGCAATTCATCCACCAGCAAACCACCGAGTCCACCGGGAGTCTGAGAAGGGTCACGCAACTCAGCGACCAGGCGCGACGTCCCCCACATCGCTCCGGGCAACATGGCCTTGAGGGTGAGGCCCGGCGGAGCCGCATAGTAACGGGATACCCACCGCCCCAGTGAGAGCAGCGCCTCAGAAACCATGGGTGTCGCGTCGGGAGCCAATAGCACCGGTTTGAGGCGCTCCGAGTCGTCATCGCCGAGGGCGAGCACAATCCCCACCATTTCCCTCGTGCGAACGGGAACCACTACACGCGCGCCGGGAACGACGCGATCCGCCAACCCGGTCGGGATGAGGTAGGTGTAGGAGGACTCCACCGGAATCGGGAGCGCGACGGAGCAGGTGGCGGGAAGGCGGTGTGTCAAGGAAGTGTAGGTGTCAGGGCTTGCGAAGCTCAATCCGCAAGCGCACGCACCGTTTCTCCGGCAGCCAACCGTATCCGTTCCGGGACATATCCCCCCTCGAGCACCGCACCGATCGGCACCTTCATCTTCTTCCACTCACGCACCCACGTTGCGTAAGCATCCGGCTCGAGGGTGAAACCGGCGAGAGGGTCGCCGGCCATCGCATCGAAGCCTGCCGATATCAGGATCAGGTTCGGTTGCCACCCATCGGTCGCTCGGCCAACCGCTGCGTTGAGGTCGGCGACGTAGGTTTCTGGTGGGAGGCCCGGCGGCCGCGGCACGTTGAAGATGTTCCCCACGCCGCGCTCGTCCTCGCGACCAGTTCCGGGATAAAGAGGGGATTGATGCAGCGAGACGAACCGGATTCTGGGGTCGCGCTCCACCAACGCCTGCGTTCCGTTCCCATGGTGGACGTCCCAGTCGACAATCAGCACCCGTTCGGCGGCGAGATCCTCGAGAGCGAACCGGGCTGCGACGACCACGTTATTGATGAGGCAAAATCCCATCGCCGTATCGCCGGTGGCATGATGGCCTGGCGGCCGGATGACGGCTAGGGCCGGCTGGCCTTCGAATGCCGTGCGTGCGGCCTCGACGGCTGCGCCGGCCGCGTGTATCGCTGCGAGGTGACTCCCGGCACTCAGGAACGTATCTCCGTCCATCATTCCGCCACCACGCCGGCACATCGCTTCGAGCCGTTCCAGGTACGCCGGCGGATGGACTCGCTCGAGCAGTCGCGCCTCGGCCGGCGCCGCCTCGGACCAGTTAACGATCTGAGAATACGCGGGACCGCGCAACTCCTCGAGAATGGCTTTTAGCCTGTCCGGGGATTCGGGATGGCCGGGACCGGGATCGTGGTCCAACGAGGATGGATGCCAGATTATGCGAACGGGCAAACTCTATTCTTCCTTGCTCTCCGTATCTCGAGGCTCTCCCTTCATCTCCATCAATTCACGAAAGCGTGACTCCAACCCCTCGTTGATTTCCCGCAGCCTTCTAAGATGGCGGCGCCAATAATAGAAGACCGCAACGGCACCGGCTACAAAGGCGATACCCGACAAGATGAGACCCCAGCGCCCCGACCAAACTCCCGCCATGGCCAACAGCGCTCCGTCGAGCACCAGGAATCCGACCGCGAGTACAGTGATCGTGCGTCCCGGCTGCCGAGCCGATCCACCTCGGCTCGTGGAGCGTATCCACGAGCGGCTGGAAATGTCGTCCCCGAAGATTCTCGTTCTGCTCGGTTCAGCGCACCGGCTGACGGTGCGCGGGGAGAACAATCATCGGTGCGCCATCGGGAACGTCAGCCGACCCCAATGTCTGGCGCTCGTCCGTCACCAAAGCTCCGCGAAACTTTATCGTGTATCCCGACGGGTCAACGGTACGCCCCATTGCTTGCTCGAGACTCGTAGTTTTTAGATCGGCGAACGTGTGGTCCCGTGTTACGGACAGGTCCACAGTGTCCCACACATCAATGACCTGAACGCGAACAATCATCGATCACCCATCACCCAGTGGAAGGCTCGAAAAGAATCTCCCGATAGCCTGATCGAAGAACAGCGTCGACGCACGAATCCGCGTTCCGCCGTCCGTTGCAATCACCACGAGGGCGATCTCCTCACCACCCTGCCCCCGGAATGTCGCGTGGGTTGACCCCTCGTGCTCGAGAAACAGAGCTTGGTGCGGAACACGCTCTGTGAAGAACGTCTTCGCTCTCTGTATGACATCATCGCCAGAAAGTGTCGTTGTCGTTTCGTGAAGCATTAGGTTTTCAGGGCTGTAGTCGCTCCGTCAGATACGTGGCCAGCTGGTCAACCGAAACCCGCTCTTGCTTGAGTGTATCCCGATCCCGAACGGTCACGGTGCTGTCCGTCATGCTCTGACCGTCCACAGTTACTCCGAACGGCGTTCCCGCCTCGTCCTGGCGACGGTACCGTCGCCCGATTGAGCCGCCATCATCGTAGAACACCGCAAAAAGCTTTTGCAGCTCCCTGTAGATGTTTCTCGCCAACTCCGGCATGCCGTCCTTCTTGACGAGCGGGAAGATACCTACCTTCACAGGAGCGATCGACGGATGAAGCCCGAGAACGACTCGCGTAGTACCCTCGACCTCTTCCTCCCTGTAGGCATCGGCCATCACCACCAAGAATAACCGACCCACACCCAGCGCCGTTTCAACAACATATGGAGTGAACCGATCCTTGGTTGCCGGATCGACATACTGCAACTTCTTGCCGGAGTATTCCTGGTGCCGCGAGAGATCGAAATCTGTGCGGTTGTGAATGCCCTCGTATTCCTGCCAGCCGAACGGAAATTGGTACTGGATATCTTCGGCCCGCTTGGCGTAGTGTGCCAACTCATCCGGCCCGTGAGGATGGTACCGCAGCTTGTCGGGATTAATACCGAGGTCGTAATGCCACCGCATCCGCTCCTCGTGCCAGTACTCGAACCACTCCTCATCTTCACCTGGCTTGACGAAGTACTGCATCTCCATCTGCTCGAATTCCCGCGTGCGAAAGATGAAGTTGCCCGGGGTGATCTCGTTGCGAAACGCCTTGCCTACCTGAGCTATCCCAAAAGGGATCTTCTGCCGTGACGCCTGCATCACATTCAAAAAGTTGACGTAGCTACCCTGAGCGGTCTCCGGACGCAGGAAAACCTGTGCAGCGGCATCCTCGACCGGACCCATGAACGTCTTGAACATGAGGTTGAACATTCGAGGGTCGGTAAGTGTGCCCTTGCTGCCACACACCGGGCACTGCGCGCTCTCCTCTCCCGGTTTCCCTTTGATTCGCTCGTCGTCTGCTCGGAAACGCTTCTTGCACTGCCGGCAGTCCACCAGCGGATCGGTGAAGCTCGCCACGTGACCGGAGGCCTCCCATACCTTGGGATGCATGAGAATGGCCGATTCCATTCCCTCGATGTCTTCCCGTTCTTGTACCACCGAACGCCACCACCGCTCGATGAGGTTCCTCTTCAGCTCAACGCCCAGCGGCCCGTAGTCCCACACCGAGCCGAGTCCACCGTATATCTCAGAGGACTGAAAAACAAAGCCCCGCCGTTTGGCGAGCGAAACCAACTTTTCCATGTTGATAGGGAAACCACCGTTGTGTGCCGGGGGAGAAATGAAATCCCTCAATCAAGAAGCACCAAGAAGATAGAGGTGCCCTATGCAGACGGCAAGCGAAGCAGACGTTGCACGAGGTTGCGCGCGCCCGCCGGACATCTGTTGCCGTCGGCGCAAGCAGTCCAACGGGTTTCCCATAAGCGGCGGCGGCGAAAATCACCTCGCCGGTGAGCTTCCCACGCATCGATGGGGCGTCGAACCCACCCGCTCCAGTGACTACGAGCCGCGCCTCCGGCCGGGCCTCGGCAACCCCGACTCCTCGGGCACCCAGCCCAACATGCACAAAAACACCGCTCCAGCCTCCGCGATTGCGTTTTGGGCATCGGAGACGGCACCCCATTTAGGAGGCTCGGAGAGGATCCTGCCGCGATCTGGGCACTTTGAAGGCCTGAGCCGAGCGCCAAGACGAATGGTTATTACCCACTCACAGTTTGCCGTAGTTATATACGGTGACACACGTAAAGGTATGACCCATAATGACTTGCATTATCTTGCGGCGGCTATTATGTTTGGTGGCCAGGTGGCTGAATGCTGTCGGGACCCCGAGTTCTTGCGCTAGCTTTCAGGACCCCTGACCTGGGATTGACGTGCCCGGCCGCTGAGAATCGCGAATCCGCGTCATTCCGTTGGATGTCAGCGCATCCGGAGACAGTTCTCTTGCGGACAGCACAGTTTTTGCTCGTCCACGTATTACGTCCCGACGGCGCTCTGACACAGGACAAGAACGACCCGACGAGTGCCCCCATACGAAGACGCCCGCACGACACCGGAGAGAGGCGCGTTACAACTTGACCGATCAGCCTGGGCTGGAGGGCGCAGCGGCCCCCATGCCAAGACCGCTGCACCGGGAGGTCCATCTCAGAGATCTCGTGGCGGTCGTGGTACGTCACTGGGCTCTGGTCTTGCTGTTGACCACCCTGGTGGGTGCCGGGGCATACTACTCCGGCCGCAGGGCCGTGCCCCAGTACCAGTCGAGTCTCACGGTACAGATTAGCTCGCCGAAGCAGGTTTTTGGGCGATTCAATGACATCACCATAGATGAACTAGCGCTGAGAACGGACCCGATTCTCTCAGAGGCGCTCGTGCTCACCACTCAGGGACTCGCTCTCGAGGTGGTCCACGACCTGGCCCTACAGCTGCAGCTCGCCGACCCGAGCGTTCACCGCGGTGAGCTGCTGACCGACATCTCCGTCAACCCCGACAGCGTCGTGCCTGGCACGTACCGCCTGGTGGCGGGTCCTCAGGTGTATGAACTCCGCGACGGCGCCGGGGCCGCAATCGCGACGGGTGCGCCGGGAGAAACGGTCGTTGGGCCGGGTTTTTCCTTCCGCGTGCTTCCCCACGTCGAGTCGGTCACAGTCGACCTCCAAATTTTGTCGCGCGTCGCCGCTGCCGCTGCCGTGACCGGTGGCCTGTCATATCGGGTGCGGGAGGCTACCAGCGCTGTTGACCTCTCGTTCACCGGCACTGATCCCACTGTGGTTCCGCTGATCCTGAACGGTGCGGCTCTCCAGTTGCGCAACATGGGAGTCAGGCGAGCCCTCGTGGCCTCTCAGACTAGGCGTCGGTACATCGAGGAACAGCTACAGCGATCGGATTCCTTAGTCCGACAGAGCCTGCGCGATCTCCAGCAATTCAAGGAGGGGCAGCAGATTACCGACCTTTCCGCTCAAGTAGGCGCGATCGTGCAGACTGTCCAACGCCTGGAGCAAGACCGGCAGTTCGAGCAGGTACGAATGTCGACGATCCGGGACGCCGTGTCCGCTGTCGACACCATTGGGATCGAGAGCCTGAACCGACTGGCGGCCACCCAGGGAATCGGCGACAATGCGGCCACGACTTTTCAGATAAGGAGTTTGCTACAACTGTACGAAGAGCGACGGGCACTCACCGCCGGTGCCATGGGTCTGCGTGAAGGCAATCCGCAGGTTGGTAGCATCGACGAGCAAATCCGTCAGGGACACGCGGCATTACAACGCGCGGTGGACGCATCGGTCCACAGCATCCAATCCAGGCTGGAGGCGCTGGACCGCGAGATAACGACCCAGCGTGAGGCGCTACTGAAATTCCCCGGGATGGAAACGCAAATCGGCCAACTGACTCTCGAATCCAACATCCTCAATGAGACACACCGCTACTTGCTGGAGCAGTATCAACAGGCTCGCATGCAGGAAGCGACCATCGCTCCATACATCCAGATTCTCGACAGCGCTTCGCCGGCGTTCCGCATTGGCACCAGTCTGCGCCAACGAATCATACTCGGCGTTCTCGTAGGATTGTTGCTGGGACTCGCCGGCGCATTTTTCCTCGAGTATCTGGATCAAACAGTGAAGAGTTCGGCCGACATCGAGCGGGTGCTGGGGATACCCGTGCTCGGTGCAATCCCGTACGATCCCAAACTCGCTCCACGGTCGGGCGGGCACAGAGGGTCGCTCGTAACAATCAACCAGCTCGACCCGGACGAGCCCGTCGTAGAGTCGTATCGGGCACTCCGGACGAATGTGACGTTCGTGGGGGCTGAGAAACCGCTGCAATTCATCGCAGTGACAAGTCCCGGCCCACGCGAAGGCAAGTCGACTACGGCCATCAACCTGGCGCTGACCCTCGCTCAGAGCGGGCGCCGCACCATCTTGGTCGATGGCGATCTCAGGCGCTCTACCATCCATCGCGCGTTCGGGTTGGTACAGGAACCGGGACTCACGGATATACTGATCGGTGGTGTCAGTACAGCCGAGGGAATCCGTCCCGAGGTCGCAGAGAAGTTGGATCTACTTCCGAGCGGCTCTACTCCTCCCAACCCATCGGAATTACTTGGCTCGTCTGCCATGGACGCGCTGATCAAGGAACTCCGCCACGATTATGAATATGTGATCGTGGATACTCCGCCCACTCTTCCCGTCACCGACGCGGTGGTGGTTGCAAGCAACGCCGATGCCACGATCCTGGTGGTGCGGAGCGGAGATACCGAAGAGACAGCAGCCCAGCGGGCTCTGGACCAGCTACGTCGCGTGCGCGCCAGAATTGCAGGTGCGGTGTTGAATGCCGTTAGCCCGAAGAAGGACCCGCAATACTCGTACTATAGTTACAGCTATCGTCGCAGTCCGCCGTCACGCTCCCGAATCCGCTCGGCGGCATCGAAAGTAGCAGGATTCATCTAAGTCGGACCCCCGTTGCCACTCAGGACGCCCACCCTATAGTTCCCACTCCCCACTCCCCTATTTCACCC
>JADFIT010000052.1 GCA_022566515.1 Gemmatimonadota bacterium | reverse complement strand
GGCACGAATCGGCTCCGAGGTGATCTGGCTGAACGTGCTGCTGCGGACCAAATCATCGCTGATGTCGCGGGCGGTGGCCAGCGCGGCATGGCGCAAGCCGGCAGCTGCCTGGGCAGCGGCGATCCGGCCGAGTAACTGGTCGGCCCGATCGCGATCGGCGGCGCGGGCCAAGTTCAACGCCGGGGCGAATTCGCCGGCCTGCAGATGCGCGGCAATTCGCTGCTGCACGTCGGCGGCGAAACTATCGGCTGCCCCGCTGAGCAATAGGCCAAACAACGCCAGCGCGAAGGCGCAGCGACGGACTCGATCGATGTAAAACGACATGTTGACTTCCTCTGGAATGAACCCCTGTCGGAAAGCTGCTAATGCACGGTGCCAATCTCACCTACTAGAATCGCTGAACGGACCGCAAAAGTCAAGCAAAACTCGGCCCAGCGTGCGGCAAGTTTCACGGACATTCTTGGCAGTAGCTGAATTCGCAAGAATATCAGTGCTATCCGTGTCGACTGAATTCTTGCGAATTCAGCTACGCGCTAGCGAAATCTGCCGTTTCGAGTTGACGGAAAGTGGCAATTCGCTTAAAGTTAGGCGTTTTCACGGGCTAACCTACCGGGGCGAACCGGCCGCGAACCGCCGCCGCCGTCGTCCGCACCTCTTTCGGGCCAATTCGATGAGCATCGGCGAAGGAACCGACATCGGGTTTTCGACGATCCGCGGCCACGAGTACCCCACGATTCGCCAATTCACGGTGTTTCTCGAGAATCGCGTTGGACAGTTGCTCGAGGTGATCCGCCGCTTCGAGGGCAGCAAAGTCCGCATCGTCGCTCTGTCGATCGTCGATTCGACCGAATGTGCGTTCGTCCGCTTTTTGCTCAGCCACCCCGAGCAGGGCCGGGAGATTCTCGAACGGGCCGGCTTGGCATTGATCGAAAGCGATCTGATTGGCGTCGAATTGCCCGACGTGCCTCAGCCGCTGCTGCGGGTTTGTACCGCGCTCTTGCAGGCGGAAGTGAACATCGTACAGACCTACCCGCTGCTGATTCGCCCCCATGGCAAGCCCTCGGTCGCGCTGATGGTCGACAACATCGACCTGGGCCGCGAGACGCTCGCCGTAAAGGGTTTTCGCATGATCAGCGAAGACGATCTGATGGACGAGTGCTAGCTGGAGTGGATGCGGGTGAGTCTTGCAGGGCCGCCTAAAACATATCTTCCGGCAACTGCTGCACGCGGCGCACCGTGACCTTGATCACCGATTCCCAGGCGACTGAAGTGATGGTGAACGACCCGTCGGCATCCTGCACGGCGATCACCGCGTGGCTGCCGGTCGACATCTGGGGCGAATACCATTCGGGCGTGAGCGTCGCGCTGTCGGCCAGATGGACCTCGACGATGCCGCCGTGGGCCTTTTCCTGCCACAGGCGGGTGAATAGCTGAGAAAGCGGATGGGGATCCGCGGGCTGGCCGTCGGCCAGCGGTGTCCCGAAGGCGACCTCATCGGGAAATTGGCCGACTTCGATCGGCTCGATCTCGGCCAAATCGATCGGTATCGAGCCATCCAGCGGCGCGCCGTCTTCGACAATCGTGCCGACCGGAATCTCATCGTCGACGACCGTGTCCTCGGGCTGATCTTCTCCCCAATCCTCTTCGTCTTCGTCGTAATCGGGAATGCGAAACTTCGAGCCACAATGCGGACACTCGCCGGGTCGACCCTGCAGGCTGCGAGGGCCGTTCAGCTTGTGGCCGTTGGGGCAGAGGAAGACGATCGTGTTTCCGCCGATGCCGCTGCCCTCTTCGATCGGCGGCGGGGAGGCGCCGCCCTTGGCCAATTGCGTCGGGGAGGAAGCGCCTGGCTGAGGGATGACGAATTTCTCGCCGCACTTAGGGCACTTGCCGGGGCGTCCCGCCTTATCGTCGGCGCAGCGAATACGGTGACCCTGCGGACATGCAAATTCGATGGCCATAATTTCCGCTGAGCCTCCACGCGAAGGGAAACAAGTCAGGGCGAATCGCGGCAAGATAGACCCACCCAATAGGACTGTTTCCGGCGCTCGCGCTCTGTGGTTCTATCCTAACCTGCGGCGAACCTCAGGTCCAAATGGCATACCTTCGACAGGGCGGCTATTTCGCTTCAGTTGTTGGGATTTCCCCGAGCAGGACAGCGCCCAGCGTGCTGCGAGCCGTTTACGGGAATTGTGGGAAAAAGGCGGTCAGGAACCGGTCAAGTCGGGCGACTTCGCGCGGTTCGTCGGCAGCAACCACGCCAACGCGGCAACGATGCTGGGGACGGCCGCCCGTGAGGGGCTGGTTGAACGATTGGGGCATTGTCAGGGCTGGATTCCCATTCTCCAGGAGGTGAACTGACGGGCTCGCCGGACTTGGCAGGGCTGGTACAATGCGGCATGGGGCGGCGACGGCTGCCCACAACGGGAAAGGCTGCGGGGATACCCTCAGTCGGCGGTCGCGGCGGCGTCGGGCCTCTCCATGCCCCGGCCCGCGGCGGCTGCCTTTAGCATGGAGCACTTCTGATGAAAACGGACGCAGAGCGAATCAACACGCTACGGGATTGTTTGCAGGACGTTTACTACTACGGTCACCAGCTTGACGGCCTTGCGGACCGCGCGGCGGCCGAGCCGGCGTACCGCACCCTCGCCGAGCTGCTCGTCGGCTGGCTCGCCCGGCTCGTGCGCCTCGGCGCGGCCGGCGCGGGAGAAGGCACCGGCGTAATGTTCGAGCTGGAATCGGCGACGGCCATGGGGAACCTGTTGAAGGCCGATGGATGGACCCTGTTGACCGGGGTCAACCTCATGCTGTTCAGCTTGCTCCACAACCCCTGTTCCACCACGATCTACACCATCTATAAGGAAACGCGGAGCGCGAAGTGGACCACCGTGGCCACGTTGATGCCGCTGGTGATGGGGTTTGTGGTGTGTTTCCTGGTGGCCCAGATTTGGCGGCTTTTCGCCCTTTGACAGCACTTGAGTTTTGAATCAAGCGCTACCGCAACCCACCAAACAAACGCTCGAATGTTAGGATTTAGCCTATAATTTTGACAATATATATGCAATAACCTAACGGGTGGGCCGAGGCCCGCCTCCGCGCCACGCACAAGATGCTAGACGTATCGTACTTAGTGCGCGGTGCGGTGATCAGCGAGAACTAGAGCAAGACCGCCGACTGGACGATCTTTGTGAGAATTCCAGTGTAGTAATGTCCGGCGTCAGCTGGGTGGGATTCTATGAAGAAATTGTCAATTTGCTTTCGTTCCACGGTGTTGACCGCCTGCGCAGCACTGAGCCTGACGAGCCGAGTCGCAGCGCAGGCAACACATACCTTTTTAATGGACCGACACATGTCCGTGGTGGCAGGTGTCTCGACTGTTCAAACCGCACGATATCTGCTAGGCAATCTCCAGGATCTCATCATTCCCTCACGGCTGGGACGAGAAGACACGTTCGGGTCCAAGCTTGGCGGGATCGTGTTTCGAACGCTCAAGATTGGCTGGCTCGAAACACCACAGAATGTGCTCGAGACTACGGTAGTGCATGAAGTATTCGGGCACGGAGCTAGGGCGAGAGAATTTGGTTTTCCTGTATCGTACAGGATCGACTTCCCGCCTCCGTTCGGAAACGGCAGTGGTTCAACCATCTTCGATCGGCCCCTCGAGATTGGGGTCAACGTTTCGAGATACGAAGATCTTGCGATTACGATTGCCGGTATCGAGACCAGTAACATGAGTTGGTCGCGGCTCGGCGACCAGTGGATCGAGCGGGGCGCGTTCGACTATCGCGACGCAAGTCGGTTCACAACTGCTCAACTCACCTCTTTCACCAACACTCTAGTCACCAGCGGATCGGACGGCAGTCACTACATCGCCATTCTGAACGGGATGCGTCAAGACGATGGAAAGGAGTTTATCGATGTCGACGACTTCGAAGTCCGCTCTCTGGTAAATCTGCTCAACCCCTTGTTTGTCGTCGCGCTCTACCGATCGGCAATCACGTATTTATTCACCGGACGGGAAGTCTATTCAGTACCGATGATCTCATTGGGTGGCGGTGTGCGCTATGTCGGTTGGCCTCGCTACATCTTGACACCTTTCGGCCCGGAATGGGGGGTGGAGAACCTGTTCTCGAGAAACGGCCAGCAACTAAGGTTGACATTCCGTATCAGCGACGGGATCGGTGCATCCACCGTTGGTGGCGGTGTTCGCGTCAAGAAATTGTTTCGCAGCGACCGTTACTCCGTTGATGGACGGATTGAAGTGTGGGACCAGCCCGGCTTCAACCTCTTGGGCAGAGGATTAAAGACGAGGTCGGGCGGATTCGGCGGCGCTCTCGTGGGCACCGTGCGGTTCACACCAGACCTACTCACTCGCGGCAGCCTTATCTGGAGCATTGTCGGAGATCTCGGCTACAAAACCGCAGGTTACCTTGAGGGAGAGGCCTTGGACCGAGGACTCGTACTGCGAGTTGGGGGGTCCTTCCGCACGCCGTAGCGACCGTGACGGGTCTGCTAGCCATCCAACCTCATGGACGTGATAGTTTTCTTATCCAAAACAGGCTAACCTCGATGTCGATCAGATTTAACGCAGGCCCAGACCGGCCGGCGGCGCGATCCGCTACTCCCCGTTGTACGATCTCGTCAACACGGGTTTTGCGCTCCGCGACGATCACTTTGCCCTGGTGCTCAACGGCCGGGACTACAGGCTGCGGGTTCGCGACTTCGCCGTTCTAGCGCAGCGGTGGGGCGGGAGCCGCGGCAAGGTCCGGGAGCGTATCGAGAAGATTGCCGAGGGCGTCACCACACATCTCGACGCGGTGCTTGGGGGGTCCCGGATGACGGCGGAGCATCAGGAGCGATTCGCCAGCATCGTCAGAGCCAATGTCGATGGTGTCTTCTGACGATGGCGTTCCCCATCTGGCGTCTCGCACGTCGGCGTGGCTTCATCTTCGGGGCATAACCTCAACGCTCAAGACGGCTTACGCGTATTCCTTGGTTGGATCCATTCCCTCGAGCCCTACGGGATCGATGCCACCTCACGTCATCCAGACTTCACCGCATGCACCTACTCTCGGCGGTCACCCGGCCGTCAGGGCCGGGTGCGCCGTAGCACTTCTCGCACTGGGGCTGCCGGCCTCCCCGATCCAGGCTCAGAACTCGGGCGACGAGGACGAGCGGCGGACGATGGCCGCCCTCCATCTCGAGCCGGGCGAAGCGATCAATCTCGACGGGAATATCGACGAATCGGTGTGGAGCCGGGCGATCCCCGCCCGAGCATTTGTCCAGCGAAATCCACTCGAGGGTGGGGAGCCGAGCGAATCGACCACCGTCTATGTCGTCTACGACAGCGACAATCTCTATATCGGCGCCATCCTCTACGACAGCGACCCCGACGGAATCCTCGCTCAACAGAAGCAACGCGACGCTCTGCGCGAGACCGATGACCGCTTCATGTGGATCCTCGACACGTTTCTCGATGGCCGCACCGGATATTTCTTCGGAACGAACCCCAACGGCCTGATGAGTGACGGGCTCATTGGAGCCGGTGGTCGTTTCGGCATCAACATGTCGTGGGACGGAATCTGGGACGTGCGGACGGCGCGGCGCACCGACGGGTGGTCGGTCGAGATACGAATTCCATTCCGGACGCTCAACTTCAATCCGTCGAAAGACACCTGGGGCATCAATTTCCAACGCACTATCCGGCGCAGGAACGAGGAAGCGGTTTGGAGCGGCTACCGCAGGAACCAGGCGATCACGCGACCGGTGCACGCAGGCCTGCTCACCGGCCTCGAGGGCATGTCTCAGGGCCTGGGCCTCGAAGCCAAGCCGTACGCAGTGGCGGGGTGGCGTTACCAACCTACCAGTGACCCAACGGCTGACGCTACGGATTTCCCCGCCGACGCCGGCTTTGACATGTCGTACAGCTTGACCCCCAGCCTTCGAGCTGCACTGACGGTAAACACCGACTTCGCCGAGGTAGACGTGGACCGACGGCGCGTCAACCTCACACGCTTCTCGCTCCGGTTTCCGGAGCGCCGTGACTTCTTCCTGGAAGGGTCGAGCGTTTTCACTTTTGCCGATAGGAATGGCGTCGAGCCGTTCTTCAGCCGCAACATCGGCTTGTTCTCCGGAGAGCCGGTTCCCATCAACTACGGCACCCGGCTAGGCGGCCAAGCGGGAAGATACGAATTGGGATTCCTTCAGGTTCATACCGGATCCGATCGTAGGTTCGACCCGGACGGAAGCTTCACGGATGTTCAAGGCGAAGACTTCACCGTCGCCCGAGTGAAGCGAACACTCTTCCGGCAGTCGTCGGTTGGCCTTCTGTACACGCGAAGGGGCACCGGCACAGACGAGACAGGATTCGCACCTCGCGACCGGCATACCCTTGGCGCGGACCTGGACCTGTATACTTCGCGTTTCCTCGGCAACAAGAATCTCCAGTTCCAGGCCTTCCTTATTTGGAACTCCGACCCGATCGCAGGAAGCTCTTCGTTCTGGGATCGTACGGCACGCGGAGTGCGACTCAACTTCCCCAACGACATCTGGCGGTTCAGCACCTCGTACCGCGAGCTGGACGAGCAGTACGCACCGGCGCTGGGGTTCACGCAGCGAAACGGATTCCGCCGACTCCAACCCACCCTCACGTTCGCACCCCGCCCGCGCGGCCTCCTCGGATTGCGGCAAGTCGAGTTCCGCCTGACGTACGAGCACCTCATGGACATGGATTGGAACCTGGAAACACGCAAAACCGATCTCAAGCTCCTCGGCTTGCGCTTCGACAGCGGCGACCGCGTGGATTTTGACGTGACGCAGCTCTTCGAGCGACTCGAGCCGGAAGACGCGTTCAGCATTCGTGGTGTTGCGATCCCCGCAGGCCTTTACAACACTGTCTCGTGGAAGCTGACGACCCGTACCACCTCTCGCCGACCCGTTTCCGGGGGTGTGACGGTCAGTGGAGGGGAGTTCTGGTCGGGCACTCGCCGGCAGTTCGGTTTCACTGTTTCGGTGCGGCCATCGCCAGGCATCAGCTTTTCGTCAAGGTTCGACAAGAATAAGATCAGCCTCTCCGGCGGTGACTTCACGACCAACCTGGGACAGCTATCTGGCGGCTGGCAATTCAGCCCCTGGGCTACACTCACTGGGAACATTCAGTACGATGATGGAAGTGAGCTGATAGGTCTGTTCGCCAGGTTTCGCTGGATCATTCGTCCCGGCAACGACTTCTTTCTCGTGTACACACACAACTGGGACAACCTCGGCGACCGCCTCCAGGACCTCCATTTCTCGACCCGCTCACAGGGCGCCACAACGAAGTTCAACTATACGCACAGATTCTAGGACCCCCGCGTGTCTGTACTGTGAGGGAACCCTGACAGCGTTTCAACGGTGGCATGGGGTATCGCGTAAATGAGTGGTTGCCCCACGGACGACTGCCCCACCGGCTGAAACGCCGGCCTGTGATTATGTTTTGCCGATGCCAGATCAGCTTTCAACCATATGCAACAACCCGGTGATGCACACGGCCTCCTTCACTATGGTGGTCATGCTCGGCGTGAGCCTCGCCGCAGCCGATCTGGCAGCTCAGACCACGGCCGACGCCGACGAGCGACGTAGCCTGCCGGCCTTGCGCCTGGAACCTGGCGAAGAGATCAGACTGGACGGCGTCATAGACGAGCCCGCGTGGACCAGAGCGACTCCCGCAGGCGCGTTCGTACAGCGCGATCCCATCGAAGGCGTGGCACCTACCGAGTCCACCGAGGTCTTCGTCGTGTATGACAGCGACTACCTCTATATAGGGGCGATTCTCTACGACAGCGATCCCGATGGAATCCTGGCCTATCAGAAAGAGCGCGATGCAAGCCTCTTCGCGGACGACCGGTTCACCTGGATCCTCGACACGTTCATGGACGGCCGAACCGGATATTACTTCGAGGTGAATCCGGCCGGTCTCATGAGTGACGGCCTCCTCAGCGGCGGCGGCGGCGGCTTTGGTCGCGGTGGTGGTGGTGGCGGTGGTGGGTTCGGGTTCGGCGTCAACAAATCCTGGGACGGCATCTGGGAGGCCCGGGTGGTACGCCGGCCCGACGGGTGGTCTGTCGAGATTCAGATCCCCTTCCGTACGCTCAATTTCGATCCTTCCCGTGACACTTGGGGGATCAATTTCCAGCGCACCGTTCGGCGGAAGAACGAAGAGTCCGTTTGGAGCGGTTACCGCCGAAACCAGCGAATCACCAGACCGGTTCACGCCGGGGTCCTCACGGGCCTCAAGGGGATGTCCCAGGGCCTGGGCCTGGAGGTCAAACCCTACGCCGTGGCAGGATGGCGATATGTACTCGACGAAGAGGACCCAACCGTGGACCCCACGGATTTCCCTGCCGACGTGGGACTCGATTTGTCGTACAACGTGACACCGAGTCTCCGTGCTGCCCTAACGGTGAATACCGACTTCGCCGAAGTGGATGTGGATCAGCGAAGAACGAATCTCACACGATTCCCGCTCCGGTTTCCCGAGCGCCGCGATTTCTTCCTGGAAGGATCAGGCGTTTTCAGTTTTGCGCCTCGCAACGGAGTGGAGCCGTTCTTCAGCCGCAACATTGGCCTGACGGACGGCGAGCCGGTCCCCATAACGTACGGAACCCGACTCGGCGGCCAGGCCGGACGCTACGAACTGGGATTCCTTCAGGTTCGTACCGGCCACGACCAGCGGCTTTCACAGGGAATTGTGACCCACATCCAGGCCGAGAATTTCACGGTCGCCCGGGTCAAGCGGGCGCTGTTTCGTCAATCGGCGATCGGATTGCTCTACACGCGTAGGTCCACCGGGCGTGACACGACCGGGTTTGCCCCTGTGGACCGCCACACGGTGGGCGCCGACCTGGACCTCTTCACATCAAGATTTCTCGGCGACAAGAACTTCCAGCTCGAAGCGTTTTTCGTGTGGAACTCCGATCCGGTCAGCGGCGGCAGCTCCTCTTTCTGGGATCGCACGGCCCGTGGAGTTCGGCTCAACTACCCCAACGACATCTGGAGAATTCGCGCCTCATATCGTGAGCTGGACGAGGAGCACGACCCGGCCCTCGGATTCACGAGACGAAACGGTTTCCGCCGGCTGCAGCCGACGATCACGTTTGCGCCGCGCGCCCACGGTTTCCTCGGGCTTCGGCAACTGGAATTCGAGGTGCAGTACGAACACCTGATGGACATGGCTTGGCAGCTCGAGACTCGCAAGACGGATGTCAAGCTGTTGGGCCTCAGGTTCAACAGCGGTGACAGGGTGGATTTCACCCTCACCCAGCTCTTCGAGCGACTCGAGCCCGAAGACGAGTTCACGATTCGCGACGCAACAATTCCAGCCGGTCGCTACAACACGGTGCGATGGCGATTCAGCACGTTCACGGCCAGCCGCCGCCCCATCTCGCTTTGGGCATTCCTCACCGGCGGTGAGTTCTGGTCCGGCACACGAAGGTCGTACAATATCGGCATCACGCTCCGACCAAGGGCTGGCTTGAGCTTGAGGGTGAATGTCGATAAGAATGACATAAGTCTGCCGGGAGGTGATTTCACGACGAACCTCATCCGGCTCGAGACCGGCTGGCACCTCAGCCCTTGGGCATCTTTCAACGGCAACATTCAGTACGACGATGAGAGCGAGATCGTGGGGCTTTTCGCGAGGTTCCGCTGGATCATTCGGCCTGGTAACGACCTGTTCTTCGTGTACACCCACAACTGGCTGAACGAAGGGGAGCGTCTCCGGGACTTCGGCTTCAGGACCATATCCCGTGGGGGGACCACAAAGATCAATTATACCTATCGGTTCTAGCAGTGAGCGGTGAGCGGCCAACCGTCACCCGTCGCGCCTCTTCCCCGACGGCGGACCGGGGGCTGCCTTCAGGTTGTGCTGCATGATGATCCGGGCGCACGTGTTCCAGCGGAGGAGCGCCGAGTCGTCACCCTGATGGCTTAGCGCCTGCGCTTTCTCGTAATACTCCATCGCCTTCAGCAGCAGATCATACACCGCCGGCCCGACCCCGAGCGTGCCGTGGGCCAGCAACTCCTTGGCCCGTCGCTCCTGGATTATGCCCGCGTAATACTCGCGATCGAAATCACTTCGCAGTCGGCCGACCAGCCTCACCGCCTCGCTCACGTCTCCTCCGATCCCACTGCCGATCTGCTGGGCGATGGCCCCAATGAGTTCTCTCAACGCCTCCTGGTTTTCCGGGTCGACGGCCAGGACGTCGCGACAGATACTCTCTGCCTCCCAGGGCTCCCCGAGGAGACGGTAGCGCTCCACCTTCTCGAGAGCGACCTCTATTCCTTCGCGCGGTAACGGCTTGAGTTCGAACACGGCCACTCCTTTGGGAACTCTTCACGCTGAACATCCCCGCAGGACCTAGAGAAAGCAATAAAACGCCGCTTAGAAAGGATGGCCGCTCGAGGCCTGCTGGCGAGCCGCTGCGATTTGAATGGGGGTGAGCCCGGCCGGGCTGCGGCCGCCACATCCCGGTGACATGAGGTTTCCATCCGCAGTGCACGGCACATGCTCCAGGCTCAGCGAGTGACCAAGCTCATGCGCCAGAACGCGAGGGCCTCGACCGGTCGTACCCTGCTCTCCCAGGGGGCCGGATTGCGGAAAGATGACGACTCGTGACGGTAGGTAAATGCCGCCGGCAAACGAACCCATGTCACCAATGACGAAGACATTCCAGCCTCCGGCAAGCAGATTTTCCCGCGGGAAAATTGTTGCGATCACGGAACCGAGCGAAGTGGCACCGCTCAGCACACGCCGGTAGCCTTCCGCGTTTAGGGCCGTCTCACGAATGATCGACTCAATTTGCCATACGACGGTCGCTTGTTGCCAAATGTCGTTGAGGCCGGTGAACAGTGTGTCTATCTGTGCTTCGGTAAACGTGGAGTTCAAGGCGGCGAATTCGTCCGATCCCAACAGATGGACCCTAACCGGTAGGCGGAACGTCGCGATCTCCGAAGCGTCCGGCGAAGCGTCGGGTCCCGTGCTCGAATCACACGCGGCGAGTGCAAAAGCCAACAGGGCGACGCTTTTGCGAATATGGGCAGAGATCATCAGCTATCGTTTCATTTCAAGGTTTCGCGCCTGCACCTCGACTGCGGGTTCGCGCCGGCATGTACAGCCATAACACGGAACCGGCCTACGTTGTTCCGCGGCTCATTCGCATGGGAACTCGGCCGCGATTCGCCATTGCGACTGCACCAAGTGTTAGGTTTAAAATCCAAGGTAGGAAGCAGCGGGCGCCGAGCGATTTCGAAGCTACACCCAGGAGCCAAACGCCGGCACCTGCAACCCGCTGGTAAGGAGTGCACCCATGAGCATTTCCCGCCGAAGCTTTGTCGCAGGAGCAGCGGTGTTGGGTCTGGGCGACGTTCGGCTCATCCCCACTGCCCCATCCTCCCACCAAGCGGCCGACCGCTACGACCCGTGGATAGAGATCGACCCGTCAGCGCTGCGCCACAACGTGCGTGAGGTGACACGGCTCTCCGGCGGCCGGCCGATCCTCGCAGTCGTCAAGAACAATGCCTACGGACTCGGCCTCACGATAGTAGGACGAATCCTCGACCCGATGAGGGAAATTGCCGGCTTTGCCGTGGTGAAGACGAGCGCAGCCATCGCGCTGCGCGATTCCGGCGTTCGGAAGCCCATCCTGCTCATGGGCCTGTTCCCCGATGCGGACGGCCCCGAGCTGGTGGCGCGGGATATCACGCTCAGCCTGTACACAGACGATGCGTCGGACCGGGTGGGGCGTCTGGCGGTGCGGACCGCACATCCCGTCAACGTCCATCTGTACATCGACACCGGCATGGGCCGCATGGGGATTGCATACCACCGAGCGCTCCCATGGATCGGAGAGCTGGCAGGGCGAGATGACCTCCGGATCACCGGAATGTACATGGCCTTCACCGAGTCGACCGATTTCGACCACGAACAGCTCGATCGGTTCAACACACTTGTGACACAGGCGAGACGCAGGGGCGTTGAGCTGGGACGGCTCCACGCCGCCTCGTCAAACGGCGTGTTCCACCTCCCCAACGCGCGCCTCGACATGGTGCGGCCAGGCATTGCACTGTGGGGCGGATACCCTAGTCACCCTGACATTGAGCGGGGAATGTCGATCCTGCACCCCGCCTTCCGGTTGCGGGCACGGGTGGTGCGGGTCGAGCAGCTGAGACCCGGGGACGGCGTGAGCTACGGACGCCGATATGTGGCCGAGCGGCCGACCTGGATTGCGACGTTGCCTGTAGGCCATTCCGACGGGTACACGAGCAAATCGGTCAACGGCGGCCGCGTACTGATCGGGGAGCGGCTTTATGCGGTGATCGGCACGGTGAGCGCAAGCCACACCATCGTGGAAATCGGCGATGAGCCTAGAGTACGTGTAGGAGACGTCGCCACCCTCGTCGGCCCGGACCGCCCGGAGATCACGCCCAACGGCTTCGAGGAAACGGTGGGAGAGTCGGCCTACAACGTGATGATGCACCTGAATCCGGATCTGCCGAGAATTGTGCAGACTTAAGAAACCTTCATGGATTATTACTGCGCAGTAGCGGTGTAATCCTTAATAAAGGCAGAAGCACCTACACCGAGCAGAGGAGCTTATGAGGGATTCCAAGATCCTCCAACCCGTCACAAACGCACTCCACCACTTCGAGGAAGCGGTGAAGACGCATGAACACCGTTCCTTCACAGAAACCGAGGTGGTGCGTCGACAGTCGGTCGATCGGGCCCGGCAGCGGGTGCTCGATGCAGTCCTGGAGTTGCTGAGCGGAGCCGGCGCGACCCGGTAGGGTCAGAGGTTGCGCGGTGACGCAGAAGAGGCGTGGGAAGAGGGTGCCGCCTCCTCGGGCGCTGGGGTGAAGTCCTCGCCTGGATTGATGAACCGGTTCCGCTCGATCCTGTACTGTTTGTCGTGCAACTCTCGATAGCGCCCGTCCCGAGCCAGCAACTCTTCATGCGTACCTCGTTCGACGATCCGGCCGTCTTCCACTACCAGTATTTGATCGGCACTCTGAATCGTTGAGAGACGGTGTGCAATGACGAAGGTCGTGCGTCCACGGCGCAGTGCGTTGAGCCCGTCTTGAATCATCGCCTCGCTCTCACTGTCGAGGCTCGACGTAGCTTCGTCCAAGATGAGGATGCGCGGGTCTGCGAGAATGGCACGAGCGATCGATATCCGCTGGCGCTGACCACCCGAGAGCTTGACGCCTCGCTCACCGACGATCGTGGCGTATCCGTTCTCGAAGCCGTTGATGAAGTCGTCTGCATGCGCGATCTTGCTGACCTGCTGGATTTGCTCGCTGGTGGCGTGGGGTTTGCCGAACTTGATGTTCTCGGCGATGGTGCCGTCGAACAAGAAATTCTCCTGCATGACCACGCCCAGGGAACTCCGATAGTCCCGGAGCCTCACCTCGATGAGATCATTCCCATCCACCAGCACGCGCCCCGACTGCGGTCGATTGAACGCCATCACGAGACTGATAATGGTACTCTTACCGGATCCGCTGGAGCCAACCAGAGCGGTGGTTGAGCCGGGGGGAGCGTCAAACGAGACTCCCTTGAGAACGGGGACTCCATCGTTGTATTCGAACCACACGTCTTCGAACGTCACGTGACCTTCGACGTTGGAAAGCGGACGGCGCTCCAAATCCTGGTCATCCTCGGTCGCCATCGTCCGAATCTCCCGGATTCGATCGAGACCGGCAAAAGCTTCGCTAACCTGTGTGCTGATGGACGCGATCTGCACCAGCGGAGAAACCATTAGGCCGGTGAACATGAGATACAGGACGAAGTCACCCAGAGTCATCTCTCCGGTGACCATTGCCTGACCACCGACCTGAATCATGATGACGCCGATCACCCCAACGATGACGGTCGTAAACGCCGTAATGAAGGAAATACCGGTAATGGCCTGAGCCACGTTACGGAAAAGCTTGTGAGCACCCTTGGCAAACGCATAGTTTTCGCGCCGTTCGGCGGTGTACGCCTTGACAATGCGAACGCCGGCAAGACTTTCCGTGAGCCGCCCGGTGACCTCTGCGTAGATCTTGCTTCTCTCACGAAAAACGGGACGCAGGTAGGTAAAGGCGTAGGCCATCACTACTGCGAAGGCCGCCAGCACCACCAGCGTGATGAGCGTGAGACTCCAGTTGAGGTAGAACAGCACTACCATGGCAATCGCCGAGGTAACGAACCCTCCGGACAACTGGACCAAGCCGGTGCCGACCAGGTTGCGAATGCCCTCAGCGTCGGTCATGATGCGCGAGATCAGTATGCCTGTCTTCGTGGAATCGAAGTACGCCACCGGAAGTCGCGTTACGTGTTGCTGAACCACCTTGCGCATTTCGGTGATCGCGCGCTGTGCCGCCACACCCAGCACTTGTGCCAGACCGAACGCCGAGCCTGCCTGGATCAGCGTAGCGACACCAACCCATAAAGCCAGTGTGGGAAGCAGATCTGAGCGTTGGTTCCCGACAACTTCGTCAATGAGAAACTTCGAGGTAGCTGGCAGCACCAGCCCCGCCAACCGGTTTATCAACATCAAGGACAATCCAACCTTGAGACGCGAGCGGTGGGTCCAAATAAGAGCCCTGGCTTCCTGCCAGACGTTGGAGAGTTTGAGCTTACGTTTTTCTTTCGCTGCCATCAAGCTGCCGCCTTCGTATACGCGGGTACGGTCACGGAATGTAATTGGTCCGGGGAGAGACTGCGGATGCGCTCGATTGACGTGGCGAGGAGGCGCGTTGCGGGGGGGGAGGGGAACAGGGGAGCATGACGGACCGCCGGAGGTTGTAGGGGGCGGGACGTGCGGCTAGGGTTAGGCCGCAGGATCGAGACAACGCCTGGCCCGGACACGGAGAACCTCACCAAGGACACCGATGGCCGATCCGTTTCCCACTCACGATCTGGTACGCATCATCTACGAACGGGGGGTTCAACTCCTGCGGTCGGAACACGGCTGGCTGATCCCCTCCTCCGAACGCCTCCAACACGTCGAAAACCCCGGGGAAGTCGAGGGAGCCCTGGACGTCCGACCCATCATCTGCGACACTCAGCTCAATGTGCCGTTCTTCCAGCCGCGCCGCGTGATCGACCCCAGCGGCAAGCCGGTGAGTCGGGCCCGGTACCTGAAGGGGTACGTGGAGGATCCCCAGCGGCGCATCTACAAGTACATGGTCGAGCACCACCTGTATTGCGCCGTGGCACACCTTGGGTACGTGGCCGAGGCCTACGGCGGACTGGCCGTGTTGCAGAACCGACACCGCTGGAGCGTACCCGAACACGCCCGGGCCCAGTCGCAACAACAGCTGCGGGATTCAGCCCTGCTCCACGGGGAGGCGATCTTCACCTCCCTGTGCTCCAGCCTGGAGGCCAGCAGCGTCCTCGTGTGGCGCGACGGCAAGGCGAAGCCCGCACTCTTGCCAGAAGCCCTCGACAAGGTGATGAAGTCATCCGACGCCGACATGCGTCTGCTCGTGGCGCCGCTGGAAGAGGTGTGGTACGAGGTGGGTGTGCGACTCCTGCAATACCGCGACTGCAGCGCCGCGCACCATCCCATCACGGACCACGGCGGCGAGTCCCGGCCCGTGCTGAACGAGGCCGACATGTGGGAGACGCGGATGGAGATTCCGGACAACCCCGAAGCGTCGCAGCCAGAGCAGTTCACGTTCGACGAGGGAATCGACCTGCTGGACTACTGCTGGCGCACCACCTGCACGGTGGTCCGCTGCATCGAGGCCACGCTACCCCAGGTGTACGAGCTGGCCGTGCTGGGCCAGGAGCCGAGCAAGTGGACCTGGCTCACCGGAGAGTAGCCCACCTTCGAGTGCGTCGGGCCGGCGGCCAGATTACCGCCATGCACCGATTGGTTTAGCCACGGAAACCACGGAACGCACGGACCCCCGCCCCGCTTCCCTGTGTTGTTGTTCCCCACCCCACCCCATCTGTACGCGGAGTGATACGGGAGGGTGGAAGGGGGAACAAGAGTCCAGGGGGCCGGGTTGGGTTTCCGTGCGTTCCGTGGTTTCCGTGGCCAATTTCTCCCGCGCCGGTTTCCATAGCCAATTTCCCGCGCCGGTTTCCATGGCTAATTTCCCGCGCCGGATTCGGCCATGCGCTTCGCCAGGCGCTCCAGCGCAGCCGGCAGATCGGACGCGGTGACACGCGCCAACAATTCCCCCAACACCTTCGATTGGGCGTAGGTGCACTGCCGTCCCAGCGGCAGCAGCACGTGCAGTCCAGAAGACCCGCTCGTCTTCACGAAGCACGGCAACTCGATGTCGTCGCACAAGGCATGAATCGCGTTGGCGACCTGCACCACGTGCTCGAACGGCGCCTCCTTGGGATCGAGGTCGAGAATACACCAGTCGGGTAGCTCCAGCGCCGATAACCGGCTCGACCAAACGTGCAGCGGGATCGATCCCAAGTTGGCGATGTAGAGAATGGTTTCGACATCATCGCCGATGAAGTAATTGGTTTCCTTCTCGGAATCGGGACTCCAGACTTTCTCCGTGCGCACCCAATCGGGCACCCACTGCGGCGCGTCTTTCTGGAAGAACGACTTTCCGTCGATGCCGTCGGGATACCGGGTCATCACGACTGGGCGGTCCTGGACGTACGGCAGCAACCATTCGGACACGTCACGGTAGTACTCGATCAGATCACCCTTGGTGTATCCCTCCTCCGGCCAGAACACCTTGTCCAGATTCGAGAACGGGACCACCCGTTGAATGGTGGCTTCCTCGGGCGCCTCCGGGGGGCGAAGGTCGAACTCGGCATCCTGGCGAACGCACTCGTGGGGCTTCTTGTCGTCACGGAATCGTAGGAAGACCGGGTGCCTGAGCAGCGCCTCGTCGGTCCACTCCTTGTAACGCACCTCTACCACCAATGCCGCATCGACCCAATGGTGCTCGTCACCCTTGGGCGTGGGACCGGAACACACCGGAGTCGCCCGCTCGATCGTCGCCAACGCCTCACGGATCTCGTCACGCTGCTTGGTGGTGAATCCCGTTCCCACCCGTCCTGCGTAGGTCAACTCGCCACCACTGTATGACGCGATGTGCAGCGCACCGAAGCCGTTGCCGCTGCCCTTGGGCTCGCTGAATCCCACGATCACGAAATCATCGGTCCGATCCAGGCGAATCTTGATCCACGCCGACGAACGACCGGCGCGGTACCGGGAATCGGCCTTCTTGGCCACGATGCCCTCGAGCTGCATTTCCCGCACCTGCTCAAAGAACGCCTCACCGCGGCCCTCGATGTGATCGGCGAACTTGATCGGGCCCACCGGGGGAAGCATCCACTGCAACATGGCCTTGCGCTCCGCCAGCCCGAGCGAGCGCAAATCGAACCCTTCCAGCGCCAGCAGATCGAAAGCATAGAGCGTGGCCGGCAACTCCACGGTGGCCCGCGCAATATCGTACCGCTGCGTGAGACGGCCGCGCTTCTGCAGTCGTTGGAAACTCGGCCGCCCCTCGTCGTCGTGAACCACCACCTCCCCGTCCAGCACGAAATCGTCGTACGGGAGCGTCTGCACCGCGTGCGCAATCTCCGGAAACACGGCGGTGAGGTCGTGTCCGTTGCGGGACAGGAGCACGGGTCGGTGCGCGCCGCCCTCACGAGCACCGAGAAGGCGGTACCCGTCGTACTTCAACTCGAAGAGCCAGTTGGGATCCGTGAACGCGTCGTCCCGTGTCTGCGCGAGCATCAGTCCCACGTCACGCACCTTCACGGGCCGCACTTTGGCTTTGAGGCCGGACAGCCTCTCTCGCGCTTCGGCGCCCAGATCCCTCCCGGCCTTCAGCTCTTCGACGGTAAGCCCGGAGAACACCGAGTGCTCCGAAAAGGGCTGCTCGCCATCCGTCGTCATCCACGCATCGCGCTCCTTGATCATCAACCATTCTTTGCCATCGCCCTTCTTGATGCGCACAAGAGTCCACGTTCCATGAAGCTTGTAGCCCCGCAGTTCAAAGAGCAGCTTGCCTTTCTCCATCCCCTCATCGAAATCGCTCTTGGGAATCCACAATCCTCGATCCCACACGATCACAGCTCCCGCGCCGTAATTGCCTTCCGGGATTATTCCCTCGAAATCCGCATACTCGATCGGGTGGTCTTCCGTCTGCACTGCGAGGCGCTTGTCCTGCTGATCGAAAGAGGGTCCTTTGGGCACGGCCCACGACTTCAGCACGCCGCCGTGCTCGAGGCGAAAGTCGTAATGGAGACGTCGAGCGAAGTGCTTTTGCACTACAAACAGCCGGCCTCCACTGCCGCGGCCGGTCCCGAAAGGCTCCGGTGTGGTCCCCGGCGAGCGCTTTCCGCGGTACGCCTGCAGTCGATCCGAAGTGGGCTTATTTATTGCGGCCATTGACTTTAAGTACTATCATTTCGGCCATGAGTGCGCGACCAATGGGCTCCGCTACCATAAGCTTTGGGCTCGTTTCCGTCCCTGTAAAGCTCTACTCTTCGGCGGAGACCTCCAAGAAGGTTTCGTTCAACCTCGTCTCCAAGAAGCACGGCACGCGTCTCAAGCAGCAATACATCACTCCCGAAACCGGCGAGGTCGTGCCCCGGGAGGACATGATTAAGGGATACGAGTTCGCCAAAGGCAAGTTCGTCCTGTTCACTCCCGAGGAACTCAAGGCGCTGGAAGAGAAAGCGTCACACTCCATCGATATTACCGAATTCGTGCCGTTCGACCAGGTCGAGCGGACCTACCTCGACAAGGTCTACTACCTCGGCCCCGACAAGGGCGGCGACCGGGCGTATAAGCTGCTCAGCGCCGCGCTCAAGAAAACGGGTCAGTCGGCAATCGCGAAGTACGCCGCCCGCGGCAAGCAATACCTCGTGGTGATCCGGCCCATGGGGGACGGACTCGTCATGGAGCAACTGTTCTACCACGACGAGCTGAAATCGTTCAGCGAGGTGCCCCTCGGCGACGCCGAGGTGAAGGACTCGGAACTCGAGTTGGCGGTCCAGCTCATCTCCCAGGCCAAGTCGGAGGCGTTCCAACCAGACAAATACAGTGATGAGGTCCGGGAACGCACCCTCGAGTTGATCCAGCAGAAGATCGACGGCGAGGACATCACGCAGATCGAAGCCGAGGAGCCGAGAGGCCAGATCCTCGACTTGATGGCGGCCCTCAAGGCGAGCCTGGCTGGTTCACAAGGGGACACGCGCCAATCCGCCAACGGTGTTTCCGATGACTCGGCCGACAGAAAGATTCGCAAGGTAGGAGGGAGTAGCGCATAACCGTGCCCGGTAAACTCTACGCGAGACCAGGGCGTTAGTGTACACGTCCCGTGAAGTCTCCGAGTTGGTCGGCCTCTCCGTCGATCAAGTGAGGCGCTTCGCGAGGGCAGGCTTCTTGTCT
>JADFIT010000212.1 GCA_022566515.1 Gemmatimonadota bacterium | reverse complement strand
AGACTGTTCCCACGGCATGTCTTTAAGGCCACGTCCCCGCAGGGGGCCGCGCCCGCGCTTTAGCGCACCGGGCAACGGCGGTGGCGCAAATTTCTCGCGGCTGAGCCGCGATGGGGGCGGGTGGGTGTGGTCAGGAAGGGCTGCCCAGCATTCAACAACTCGTCGTCAACTGTCGAGGATGGGTTGGCCTTAAAGCTTCCCATCCCCAGCTGGCGAGCTGGCGCGGCCACCCGTAACGTTCTGGACCATGGCGCGCAGCTTTGATGACAGTCTCGGACCGGGGCACGCACATGCTGGTGTATGGGCTTGCCCCACTCCGAAAAAGCGAGGATCGATCCGCGCAAAATTTCCGACTATCTGCTGTCGACAATCCACCCGGTAGGGAGGCACAAACAGAGGTTCTTCGTCGCAGTAGGGTCTCGTACGATCGGCCGGAAGACCTCGTCGCTGCCATTCGACGGGTGGCGCGGGAGGGCATGCTGCGAGATGAGACAGCGACGCGGTACGGCACCAAGTATATTGTGGACGGATGCGTTTCCGCACTCGTTGGAAAGGGAAGATCCATGATTCGCCGCGCATAGGAGCCGCAGACGTCCAAGAGGGTGTGACGATCCCACAACGGCCGGGGAAGACGTGGCGCCCGGGTTCGTGTGCCGGCTCGGCGCCGTTCTGTGACCCTTAGGCTAGTTACCCCGGTGGCCAAGTCTCGCCACTCTACACCATATTCAAGGCGTGAATCATCGACCGGTGCTTTCCGATACGACGCCCGCCGCCCAGCGTATTCTGCTGGAACGGTATCGACGAATGACGTTCGCCGAGAAAGCACGGATCGTTCGCGATCTCACGCGAACCGCCGATACGTTGGCGCTCGCCGGCGCCAAGCACCGCCACCCCAACGCGAGCGAGCAGGAGCTGTTGCTGCAACTGGCCGCAGTGCGCCTCGGACCGGATCTGACATTCCGCGCGTATGGGTGGCGGGCGTCGGATGACGCCTGAAGCACTTCCCGATCCGATCCTCGTCGCGCTCGACTTCGCGTCGATCCTCGACCGACTCGAGGCGCCTTATTTAGTCGGGGGCTCGTTGGCGAGTTCAATGCATGGCGAACCTCGGTCCACACTCGACGTGGATTTCGTCGTCGACTTGGACGTGACGAAGGTAGAGTCCCTGGTGGTCGAACTCCAACCGGCATACTACGTGGACGTCGACACCGCTCGGGAAGCCGTCCGGACGACGACCTCGTTCAACGCGATTCACCTCGCGAGCGCCGTGAAGGTGGACGTGTTCCCCGCCGGAACCGATGCCTTCAATGCGGAGCGCCTCGAGCACCGGGTCCGTGTGCAGGTGGGCGGCGAGCCATCCCAGTGGCTCTTCGTCGACACGGCAGAACATTCCATCCTGCGGAAGCTCGAATGGTACCGCCGAGGTGGGGAGCAGTCTGAACGCCAATGGCGAGACGTGCTGAGCATTTGGCGTGTTCAGGGATCCCGGCTGGATCGCTCGCGGATGACCCTGTGGGCCGAGCGCCTCGGTGTATCGGATCTACTTACACGATCTGAGGCGGAGGCGCAGAAGCTCTAGGAAAAGGGATTGCAGTTTATCTGGTTGCCCACGGCCCGGTGCCTTGAAAGGCGGGCTCGGCCGCTGCGCGGGGCGTCTTTGAAAGACGCTTGGCGATTGCGCAGTCGAAACAGCCAGCCTGCCTGATGGCTTGTCGTGCCGCTGCTTGGCCGCTAAGCTAGGCCTACAGCATGTTCCTCGACCTCGGCATCATCGCCACCTACTTCGCGATCATCCTCGTCATCGGCATTCGAGCCCGGGCGAGTGCGGACGTGAGCGCCGAGGAGTATTTCCTGAGCTCCCGCTCGCTCAAGTGGCCGACGATTGCCATGTCAACCATCGCCACCAACATCCAGGCGGGCCATTTCGTCTCGATGGCCGGTTCGGCGTACCTGTTCGGACTGGCCCAGGCGAACCTCGAGATCAACGCGATCTTCGGCATTCTGATCGCCACCTTCTTCTTCGTCCCGCTGTACCTCCGCATGCGGGTTATCACGATCAGCCAGTTCTTCGAGGCGAAGCTCGGGCCCAAGGTCGCGCTGGCGTACGCCGTGCTCATGATCATGCTGTACGCCCTCCTCTACCTGGGGACGGCGCTCTTCTGGGCGGCATACGTGATCGACGGCGTGTTTGGCAGCATGGGCGCACTGCCGCAGCTCGATCCTGCCGTGCGACTGGGACTCCTGGTCGTGGCGACCGGCGTCTTCTCGGCGGCGTACACCTACCTGGGCGGGCTCCGGGCGGTCGTGCGCACCGACATCGTGCAGTTCGTGCTGCTCGTGGGCGGCGGGATTATCACGCTGAGCGTCGCGATTCACTATCTGGGTGGCTGGTCTCAGCTCTGGAGCTCGACCGGTCACCTGATGCATCTCCATCTCCCACGTGACCACGACACGCTCCCCTGGACCGCGCTGTTCGGCATGCTCCTCCTGAACCTCAACTACTGGGGTGCCAATCAGGTGATCTTGCAACGCGCGCTGGCAGCGAAGAGCCTCAAACACGCGCAGGTCGGTCTCCTCATGGGCGGTGTGCTCAAGTACCTGATCGCGCTCATCGTCATCATCCCGGGAATCGCCATGGTGGGGATTCTGGGTGACCAACAACTCGATGACCCCGACCTCGCCTACATCACGCTGGTCAACACCTACCTGCCCGCAGGCGTCCGCGGCCTCATTCTGTGCGGTCTCTTCGCCTCGATCATGAGCACGCTGGATTCGATCTTCCACTCCGTCGCCACCCTGTGGTCGGTGGACATCTACCGCCGCCACCTGCGACCGGACGCGACCGACGCTCAGGTCGTGCGGAGCGGCAGGCACGCGATCGTCGCGGCGCTCGTCTCGGGCGTGCTCTTCAGCTTCGTCGTGATCTACGTCAAGTTCGGCAATCCGGCCTTCCCACTCACCCATTGGTTCAATGAGCTGTCGTACTATGTAAAGAACGGGTTCGTGCTTCTCGTGCTGGCGGCGGTCTTCCTGCTCCGCCCGTCCCGGCGCCTCGTGCTGGCGACGCTGTTCTCGAGCGTCCTGCTCTATCTGGCGCTCGACATCGCCTTTCCGGAGATGAACTACTTCGTGCGGTCGGCTTGGGTAATCGTCGTGACGTTCGCCGCGGTGGCGATTCCGACGATTGCGCGGAACGGGTGGCGTCTGGACCAGGCCCTGCTCGTGGTGTCCCATCCGAGCGTGGCACGATTCGGCACGGCGCTGGCTGTTTCCCTCGTCGTGGTGCACGTGGTGTTCCACTGAGATGTCGGCGCAGCCCTCGAAAACCCACCGCACGCTTCCAGCCCGTATTAATATATCTGCATGAAGACCATCGGCTCCCAGCTGGCCATGCTGCTCACGGAGGAAACCAAACTGCGCCGGCAGCTCGCGCCGTTCGTGAAATACGTGGTTCTCCTCGTCGCTGTCGTTTTGCTCTACGGCTGGCTGTTCCACGCGATCATGGCGCGGGAAGGTCAGGAACACTCGTGGTTCACGGGAGTCTATTGGGCGCTCACCGTGATGAGCACCCTCGGCTTCGGTGATATCACGTTCGAGAGCGACCTGGGCCGCGTGTTCAGCACCCTTGTGCTGATGACCGGCATGGTGCTGCTCCTCATCATCCTCCCGTTCCTCTTCATCCGAGTTGTGTACGCCCCGTGGCTCGAGCAGCGGAGCCGCAGCCGCATCCGCTCGCTCCAGTCGGTGCCGGAAGGCCTCACGGGTCACGTGCTGATTTGCGCCAACGATCCCATTGCGCCGGGGCTCATCCGCCGCCTTCAACTGGCGGACGTGCCGGTCTATGTGATCGAGCCCGACGCCGACAGTGCGATGCACATGCAGGATGTCGGCACGCCGGTCTTCATGGGCGAAGTCGACTCCGTCGAGACCTACCGAGCCGCCCGAGTGGCGCAGGCTCGCCTCGTCCTGGCCAACGCATCGGACACGGTCAACTCCAACATTGTCCTCACCGTGCGCGAGCTGTCCGAATCGGTGCCGATCGTCGCGCTGGCCGAAGTGGAAGACTCCATCGACGTGCTGGAGCTCAGCGGCGCCACGCACGTGCTGCCCCTCACGCACCAACTTGGCGAGCACCTCGCCAACCGGGTGAGCGCGGGGAGGTCGCACGCCAACGTGATCGGCAAGTTCCATGACCTGCTGCTCGCCGAGTTCCCGGTGCACAACACGCCGTTCCAGGGCCGGACCATCCGCGACACACGGTTGCGCGAGTTTACCGGGGCCACGATCGTCGGCGTGTGGGAGCGAGGGCGGTTCCTGCCCTCGCGACCGGATCTCGAGCTCTCGCCGCTCAGCGTGCCGGTCGTGATCGGCACACCCGAGCAGATCGCGGAGCTGGACGAAGTGCTCGTCATCTACGACCCCAATCCGAATCCGGTGCTCATCGTCGGCGGCGGCAAGGTGGGGCGCGCCGCCGCTGCGGCCCTCAAGCGGCGGGAGATCCCCGTGCATATGGTGGAGCGCAACCCGGAACTGGAGCCGCGGATCGCGAGCATTCCGGACCGGTTGTTTCTGGGCGACGCCGCCGACCGGCGCCTACTCGACGAAGCGGGGATCGCCGAGACACCGTGCGTCCTGCTCACGACGCACGACGATGCGATGAACGTCTACCTGACCGTGTACTGCCGGCGGCTCAATCCCAACGCGCGCATCATCACCCGGGTCACGCACCAGCGGAACGTCGAGGCCATCCAGCGCGCAGGCGCCGACTTCGTCTTGAGCTACGCGTCCTTAGGCGTGCAGACGGTGTACTCGATCGTGCAGGGACGGGAGCTCGTCGTGCTGGGCGAGGGCGTTGATCTCTTCTACATGCCGCTCCCTCCGTCGCTCGCGGACAAGACGCTCGCCGAGGCGGGGATCGGCGCGCGCACCGGCCTGAACGTGATCGGCGTCCAGAAGGACGGGCATATCGTCACGAATCTGACGCCCAACCAGCGGCTGGTTGAGGGCTCGACGCTCGTCGCCCTGGGCAGCGCGGAGCAGCAGGAGCGCTTTAGCTCCGTCTACGACTAGCCACAGGGCGAGGGCGGCAGTCAGGGGGAGAGGCCGGGTGGGAAGATCGGC
>JADFIT010000051.1 GCA_022566515.1 Gemmatimonadota bacterium | reverse complement strand
CGGTAGCGGCCTCACGAATCGTTGCGGCGAAAGAGTCTCCGGTGGCGCTGTCGATGTCGTACATGGCCCACGCGTCGGGAATGGCGTCTGGAGGCACCTGACGGACGGCTGCGCTGCCGCTGATCTCCTGAGCTATCGTCGCGCCTTGGGGAAGGATGATCTTGCCTTTCCCGCGCTCCAATAGATCCTTGGCCAATCCTACCTTCTCCGGTTCGACCAACGAATTGCCGACTTGGTATCCCAAGGCCGCGAAGAACGTACACGCCATCGCCCCGCCGATGAGGATCGTATCTACTTTGGGAAGCAAGGCTTCGATCACGTCGATCTTGCCCGAGACCTTGGCACCGCCGAGAACGGCAACGAACGGCCGCCTCGGCGCCGCCAGCGCTTCACCTAGGTAGCGCAGCTCCTTGACCATCAGGAATCCGGCCACCGCCGGCGACAACAGGGCGGCAACGCCTACTGTGGATGCGTGGACTCGGTGTGCGGTGCCGAAAGCATCGTTCACGAAGAAGTCACCGAGTGCTGCAAAGGTCTCTGCCGCCGATGGATCGTTGGTTTCTTCCCCCGGCAGAAACCGGGTGTTTTCCACCAACGCCACTTCGCCGCGCAGCAGACGTCGAGTGATCTTGGCGGCCCCGGGTGAGGTGACGTTATCGATGAACGTGACGAGCGTTCCCAGTTCTGATTCCAGCGCTTCGGCTACCGGTCTCAGCGACAATTTCGGCACTACTTTCCCCGTGGGTCGTCCGAGGTGGGACAACAGGACAACCCGACACCCACGCTGCCGCAACCAGCCGATCGTGGGGAGGGAGGCCTTGATGCGCATGTGGTCGGCCACCTGGCCTTCACGCAAGGGAACGTTGAAATCGACCCGCACCAGCGCCCGCTGGCCCTCGAGCCCCTCGGGCGGGAGCGACTCGAGGGCACGCTTACCCGAGCTGTCTCCCGACATGCTCTATGAGATCGATGCAGCGTGCCGAATACCCCATCTCGTTGTCGTACCAGGCGGAGACGTGGACCAGCGTTCCCTCGATCACGTTGGTGATCATGCTGTCGACGGTGCTGGAATGAAGGTCGCCGATGTAATCCGCTGAAACCAGCGGCTCCTCACTGACCGCCAAGATGCCCTGGAGGGGGCCGTCGGCCGCCTTCTTGAAGGCCGCGTTGACTTCCTCCCGGCTCGTCGGTTTTTCCACCACGCATGTGAGATCTACCAGGGATACGTTGGCCGTGGGCACTCGAAGCGCCATTCCGTCCAGCTTGCCCTTTACCTCCGGAATTACCAGGGCCGTGGCTCTCGCGGCCCCGGTCGAAGTCGGAATCATGGACAGCGCGGCGGCACGAGCGCGCCGCAGGTCTTTGTGTGGGAAATCGAGGAGGCTCTGATCGTTGGTGTAGCTGTGCACCGTTGTCATGAAGCCCCGCTGGAACCCGAAGTTGTCGATCAACACCCTGACCACGGGGACCAGGCAGTTGGTGGTGCAGGAGGCGTTCGAGAGGACGTGGTGCTTGGCGGGATCGTAGTCGTTGTGGTTGATCCCCATCACGATCGTAAGGTCTTCCTGCTTGGCGGGGGCGCTGATGATGACTTTTTGCGCGCCTGCCACAAGGTGCTGAGCCGCCTTGTCGCGCTGGGTGAAGAAGCCGGTCGACTCCAGCACGATATCGACATTCAGATCTTTCCAAGGAAGTTTGGAAGGGTCGCGTTCCGCCAGAACCTTCATGCTCTTCCCGTCCACCGTCATTGTGGTGCCGTCTACGGTGACGCTGCCGTTGTAGCGACCGTGGACGGAATCGTACTTGAGCAGGTGTGCGAGGGTTGCGGGGTCTGTGAGGTCGTTGACTGCTACCACCTCGATATCCTTGGCGCTTTTTTGCAAGGCTCGAAAGACGTTCCGACCGATGCGGCCGAACCCGTTGATTCCGATCCGAATCGACATGTTTTCCTCGTGAGGTGTAGTGTTTTACCGACCGTTAAGACCAAGCACCTAAGGCAGGCCGACGAGCACCCGCGCTTGGAAGGGCATCGCCCTCGCGAAAGTCACCGCCCCCACTGCTCGCCACCCCGCTGAGGCGAGGGCGCTTGCCGCTGCGTCCAGTGTCGCGCCGGTGGTGAGGACGTCGTCTACCAGAATGGCCTGTCGTACTCGGGAGCCAGGGGCACGAATCACGGAGGGCGCTTCTGCTGCAGCAAAGGCCCCCGCCACGTTCGCTAGTCGCGCCTCCGGTGTCAACGCCGTCTGTGTTTTGGTTTCGCGGGCCCTGTGTAGCACGGACGTCGCCACCGGCATTTGCCAGAGTCGGCCGAGACTATGTGCGATGCTTTCGCTTTGATTGTAGCCCCGTTGCCGCTTTCTCCTTGCCCCGACCGGGATGGGGACGAGCCACCCGGTGTCTGGGCGGGGTATGGTGCTGACCATGAGTTCTGCGATGAGGCCGCCGAGACAGGGACAGTCTTCATACTTCAGGTGGTGAACCACGGTGCGGGTCATCACACCCAGCCAATACCCACTCCGAGCCCAGGCTATCGCTCCGGACCACCCAGCGCAAAACCGGCACGGGCCGATTGGAGGGAGTGGTTGATGGCAGCGCTCGCAACCGCCGACGACGGGGCGGGCGCGGGTGCAGCAGACCGGACAGACGAGACCGTCCGGATCTTGGGGCGGCATGAGGGATCGGCACACGATGCACGCGTTGGGAAGCAGAAAACGCTCGAGTGACGTCAGAGCGCGAGCGATCATCGACTCAGCGCCTGCTCCACAGCCGCCCGCATCACTTCACGTGGCGGATCCACGTCGGGGAAGAAGCGGTGAAACGCGCGCAGGCCCTGCCCAACCAACACCAGACGCCCGTCGGCCACTCGCATACCGCGGGCCCGGAGCGCCTGACACCACTGCGTCTCGCCAGGCGCGTAGACCAGGTCGAGGGCAGCCTTGCACCCGTGGAGGCGCTCGTTGGCAATCGGGAGGGGTTCGTCGGGATGGAGTCCCAACGGCGTGGCATTGATCGCCGTTGCGATCTGGCGTCCATCGTCTTCCAGAGCATCGACGCCGATTCTACGAGCCCAAGCCACGAACTCCGAGGCCCGTCGGGGATCTCTGGACTGCACGAGCACTGTCGCCGCCGCGTCGCGCCCGGCGGCCGCAACGGCTCGTGCACTTCCACCCGTTCCGGCAACCAGCCACGGGCCGGCGGCGTCGAGGTGGTCGAGGGCGTCCAGCACGCCGGCGACATCCGTGTTGTCGCCTACCAGGCGATTCCCGTCGCTCCAAAACGTATTGACCGCCTCGAGCGTCGTAGCGATATCGGTTTTGCGAAACAAGAGGTTAGCCGCCTGAATCTTGTGGGGCAGCGTAACGTTGCCGCACATGCCGACGGCCTCGAATCCGCGCAGCAGATGCGGCAATGCCGACGGCTCGGCGTCTACGGCGACGTACACCGCATCGAGTCCCAAGACGGCGTACGCGGCATTGTGCATTGCCGGCGAGAGGGAGTGGGCTACCGGATGCCCGACGACCGCCAAAACGCGTGTGTTACCGTGAATCCGGGTCATTTAGCGTGTTGGAGAACCGCTCCACCGCGGCTCGCACGAGTGTTTGGATTTCGGTGAACGTATCTCGGTATACCGGAAGGTCGCTGCCGAACGGATCGCCCACCTCGGCGTCATCGCTCTGGCGACCGGCGTACTCTCCCAACAGGTGTGTTTTCTCCGTTCCCCCAAGTTCTTCCACGCGCACCCGGTGGTGTCGTGCCATCGTGAGCACGAGATCGGCGTCTTCCACCAATTCGCGAGTGAGAAGCGTGGCCCGGTGTTGGGAAAGGTCCAGTTCGTTCTCCAGAGCGACCAGATACGCACCTTCGGAGGCCAATGCGCCGTCCCACGCGCCCGTGCCCGCCGAGACGATTTCAACCCGCTCCCCCCGACGTTCGAATTCCTGGCGCATGATGCTCTCCGCCATCGGGCTGCGGCAGATGTTACCAGTGCAGACCAGAAGGATTTGGGTCATCGAGTAACGGCGCTGCCACAGGCAGGAAGGTCGGCGCGTGGGATGGCTCCTTCGCGGACCAAGCGAGGGGCCGGAGCCGTGCAGTCGAGAATGGTGGACGGGGCGGCCTTCCCCAACATACCGCCGTCCAACGCCAGGAGTTTGGGAACGTCCCCGAAATCCCGTTGCACCGCGCTGATGTCGACTGCCGGTGGTCGACCGGATCGATTGGCGGATGTGGATGTAATGGGGTGTCCAACCTCCTGAATGAGACGCTCCATTCCCGCATGGGACGTCCACCGCACGGCAATCCCTCCTTCAGCGCCTCGGAGTTCGACGGGCAATTTACTGCCTGTGGCAGGTAGGACCAGCGTCAACGGTCCGGGCCAGAAGGCCGCGGCAAGGCCCGCAGCCGCCTCATTGAACGCGAGTCCCAGCTCTTCGGCCATCTCCCGACTCGATACCAAGAGGATGAAGGGTTTCTCTGGATTTCGCGTTTTCAGTTCGGCCAGCATTTGCAGTTGCGTGGCTTCAGGCCTAGAACCGAGTCCGTAAACAGTTTCGGTTGGATGGGCCAGCAACCCACCTTGACGCAAGTGCGCCGCAACGGCTGGAATGGCGGCGGCGATGTCTCGCTCGCTACGGAACGGCACGACCTTCATTGCGACGCAAGCGCTTCGGCGATCACGAGATCTTCGGGCGAGGTCACTTTCATATTCGTTGTAGAGTCCCTGATCAGTTCGACCGGAATGCCCAGCGCTTCCACCAATGCCGCTTCGTCAGTTGCGTTGAAGGTGGGTTGGGCTTCCGCGTATGCCCTTTCGAGGACCTGGCGTGGAAAGCCTTGGGGTGTGTGGGCGCACCACAATCCTTCGCGGTGTACCGTCTCCAGGATCTGCTCGCCGTCGGGGTCGGATCTCTTGATCGTGTCGCTAACCGGAACCGCAGCAATGGCACAGGCTCCCGCACGAACCCGCCCTATGATTGCGTTCACAATATCGGTGCCGACAAAAGGCCGCGCTGCATCGTGAATCAAGAGGCCGGTGCAGCTCGGGGAAAGTGTCGCTACTCCAGACGCTACTGAATCCGCTCTCGTTTTCCCGCCGGCCACTATCCGCAGCCGATCGCCCACGAGGTCGCTCAGCCACCCTGGCGGGTTGGCCAGCACAAGGAGGGGCAGTGGAATGACGATTTCCGCCACCAGGGCGTGAGCCGCGAACGGTCGAACAGCTCGAAGCAGCATCGGGACGCCGGCGATTTCTCGAAATTGTTTGGGGATCGTCGATCCCACGCGCTCCCCACTCCCACCCGCAGCAATGACCACACCGATGTCAGGCGACGAGTTTCTCATGCCACCGCGATACGTGTTTGATCGGGTTAGGGGGCATCCATGGGGTCCTGATCCCGAGGCGTGAAGCTGTCGAATCGGGTGCAGTTCTTGTTGAACGTCAGGGTGACGCTACCAGTGGGACCGTTTCTGTGCTTCGACACGATCAGCTCGGCCATCCCCTCCTTGCCCTCCAAGTCCTTGTCACTCAGATGGCCCGCGTACATCTCGGGACGATAGAGGAAAAGCACCAAGTCGGCGTCTTGCTCGATGGCTCCCGAATCCCGCAGATCCGACAACATTGGACGGCGGTCACCACCCCGCTGTTCTGGCGCTCTCGACAGCTGGGAGAGAGCCATCAGCGGGATGCGCAGCTCTCGCGCAAGGGCCTTCAGCGATCGGGAGATGAAGCTGATTTCGGCTTGGCGACTCTCCGATTTGGCGGGGCCTTGCATCAGCTGCAGATAATCCACCACCAGAAGGCCGATGTCGTGCTCCGCCTTCATCCTTCGGGCTTTCGACCGCAGTTCCAGGAGGGTAATTGCCGGCGTGTCGTCGATCCAGATCTTCGCACTGCCGAGGCGGCCGGCCGCCCCCGAGAGGCGCGGGAAGTCCTCGTCGCGGAGCTTGCCGGTCCGGAGGCGCTGAAGATCCACGAAGCTCTCTGATGCCAAGAGACGCTCGACGAGCTGCTCCCGCGACATCTCGAGGGAGAAGATCGCCACGGGCACCTGACCGTCGATTGCCGCGTTGGCGGCAACGTCGAGGCAGAACGAGGTCTTTCCCATAGACGGGCGCGCCGCCACGATGATGAGATCGCTGGGTTGAAAGCCGTTGGTCATCGCGTCCAAATCTGCGAACCCGCTGGCGACTCCCTGTACCGATTCATCGCCTCGATGGCGCGCTTCTATGCGCTCCATCGCGTCCCACATGAGTTCCTTGATCCTGACGAATTCCTGCGTCCCGCGTTGGAAGGAAACTTCGAAGATCTTGTGCTCGGCCAGGTCCAGCAGCTCGCCTACGTCTTCCTTGCCGTCGTACGAGGCCTTGACGATTCCTGTCCCGACCTCGATGAGCCGGCGCATCAGGGCCTTGTCTTTGACGATCCGTGCGTGGAACTCTACGTTGGCCGCCGTCGGTACCTGATCCAGCAGAACTGAGACGTAATCGATGCCGCCGACCGCTTCGAGGTCCCCCCGCCGATCCAGCTCATCCCTCAGAACGATCGGGTCTAACACGTCGTTCTTGTCGATGATGGCGGTCATGGCTCGAAAAAGCCGTCGGTGTGCCTCTTTGTAGAAGGCATCGTCAACGAGAAGCTCGGCGGCCTTCAGTGCCGCGTCCTGGTCCAGGAGCATTGCCCCCAGGACAGCCTGCTCCGCGTCGGGGCTCCAAGGTATCCGGCGTTCAGCCGGAACTTCAGCGCTCGCCAGCAAGGAGGCGTCGTGCGATACGGACGTCATCCCAGGTAGGTTTCTTCCAATTCGGGTTACGGAGTAGCGCCGCGGGGTGGTAAGTGACCACCACCGGTATCTTGTGGAACCTGTGGATCTTGTTACGGAGCGAACCCAACGATCCCTTGAAATCGAGGAGTGTGCCGGCTGCGACGCCTCCCATTGCTAAGATGACCTTTGGATTCACGAGCGCAATCTGCCTGTGCAAATAGGGCAAGCAGGAGGCGATCTCGTCGCGTTCCGGGTTGCGATTGCCCGGCGGACGGCATTTTACGACGTTAGCTATGTAGACCGTTTCCCGGGGGCAACCGATTGCCGCCAGGATGTCATCGAGGAGCTTCCCGGCGCGTCCTACGAACGGGCGACCCTGCTCGTCCTCGTTGGCTCCGGGGCCCTCTCCAATGACCATCAAGCCGGCGTTGGGTGGGCCTTCTCCGGGAACGGCGTTCTTTCGTTCCTCACACAGGGCGCATTTCCGGCAGTTCCGGATCAGCTCGCCGAGTTGATCCAGGTCGGTACCGCCAAGGGGATCGCTCGCGAAGAGATCGGTGGCTGGAGGGGCAATCTCTATCCCCGGCGGCGGGATCTCCGGTGCACCCTTGCGCCATTTCTCTCGCTCCGCCATCTCTGGCACAGCCTTCGGGGGTTCGTCAGCGGGTCGATCCTCACTCACCCGAGCCGTCACCGCGTGTTCGGGCATCACCGTCAGGGGCACTTCGTTGCGCGACAACACATACGAGACTTCGCCGGCGGCTTCTCGCTGCTCAAGATAGCGAGTGAGCAGATCGCGGGGATCGGTCACGGGAGCAGCTCCACCGCGTCCAGCAACCGTTCGGCGACTTCGTGCTTGGACATTTGCGGTAGTTGTACCGTATCCGTTCGCGAAATGAGTGTCACTCTGTTGGTCTCCACATCGAAGCCGGCGCCCGTCTCGTTGGCCATGTTGAGCACTATCAGGTCCAGGCCCTTGCGGTCGAGCTTTCCCCGGGCCCGCTGAACTCCTTCGGATGTTTCCAGGGCGAAGCCAACGATAACACTTCCCTTCTTGCGTTTGCTGCGGGTCGTCTCCAGGACGTCTATGGTAGGTTCGAGCCTGACGTCCACCGGGCCGTCACCACGCGGCCGTTTATCCTGCCGCTCCTCCTGGGGTCTGTAGTCGGCGGGGGCGGCCGCCATGACCAGGACGTCGGCGTCGGCCAGGGCGGTGGCTACCGCCTCCTGCAAGTCTGCGGTCGTCTCAACGGTTACTACGTCTACGCCGAACGGAATCGGGAGAGTGGTCGGCCCGGAGACGAGCGTGACATCTGCTCCTCTGCCGTACGCCGCGGCCGCCACCGCATATCCCATCCGTCCGCTGGACCGGTTGGTGAAGACCCGTACCGGATCCAGCCCTTCTCTGGTCGGACCGGCCGTCACCACTACGCGCTTGCCGGCGAGTGCCCCGCCAGGGGCCCGGATTTTCCGTTCGGCCGCCGCGACGATAGCTTCCGGCTCGGTCATCCGGCCCGGCCGGTCGGATGCTCCCTCTGCAAGAGGTCCGATTTCCGGCCCGACGACCGACCAGCCCATTCCGCGTATAGTCTCCAGGTTCTTCTGTGTCGCAGGGTGGGCGAACATCTCGTCGTTCATCGCGGGTGCAACGAGAACCGGTGCGGTTCGGGCCAGTAGCATCGCTGTCAGAATATCGTCGGCAATCCCTTGAGCGGCTCGGGCGATCAGATTGGCAGTGGCCGGCGCGAGAACGATGAGATCGGCGTTCTGACCCAACTCCAGGTGGGCCAGGGTGGTATCACGCTCCCAGAGGGAGGTGAAGACGGGCCGGTGGGTGAGGGCTTCAAATGTCGCCGGTCCCACAAACCTCCCGGCGGAGCTGGTGAGCACGACATCGACCGCGGCACCCATCTCGGTGAGCCGGCGGGCAATCGTGCAGGCCTTATAGCAGGCGATGCCGCCCGACACGCCCAGAACGACGCGCCGGCCGGCGAGTATCACGGTTCCCGGCGTCGGCGCATAACCAGCCGGTACCTCAACTCGCCGGCGGTGAGTTCCTCGAGCGCGCGCGTGGTGAGTTTCTTTTCGTTGTCGATGGACCGGTCTCGCGGGAACTCATTCACGAATCGAGCGAACTTAGCCGCTACCAGAACACCCAGGTATTTGTTTCCGGCCTTATCGGCCACTTCCAGCGGTGTGAAAACCTGCATTCCCTATCTCCTATTGGCGCAGAGACTGCGCTTCTCGTTTTAGCGCGTCCCGCAGTTCCTTCATGGTTTCACCGAGGTTGCTCAACCTGGCCGCCCGTTGGCACTCCGCATCGATAATGTGATGGACTGCGGCCACGGCTTGCTCCAGATCGGCGTTCACGACCACGTAGTCGTACTCGGTGGCTGCGCCTACCTCTTCCACGGCATGCTGCAGTCTAACCTCCAGGTCGGCGATCCCCTCGGTACTCCGTAGCGACAGACGCTCCCGCAGCACTCCGGCTGAGGGAGGAAGAATAAAGATACTTACGACATTGGCAAGGCGCTCTCGCACCTTCCTCGCCCCAACCACCTCGATGTCGAGCACCGCGTGCTTCCCCGACTCCATGATCGTTTCGATCGTGGACGCCAACGTGCCGTAGAGATATCCAGCGTACGCGGCCCACTCCAGGAATTCGCCGGCTTCGACCTTGGCTTGAAACTCGTCGGGCGCGAGGAAGTAATAGTCGACGGAGTTCCGTTCTTTGGGTCGCCGAGGTCTCGTCGTCGCGGACACGCTGTAGGCCACGTCACGCCGCGCGGTGAGCAGGGCTTTCGCGATGGTCGTTTTGCCTCCTCCTGAGGGAGAAGACAGCACCAGCAGAAACGGTGTTACTCCAAGTTCTCGATCTGTTCCCGGAATTTTTCCAGTTCTCCCTTCATCGCTACGACACGGTGTGCGATATCTGCATCATTGGCCTTTGAGCCTATGGTATTGACCTCGCGTAACATCTCCTGCCCCAGGAAACCCAGCCGCTTGCCTACCGGAGGCGGCTGAGACAGGGAGTCCCGCGCCGCAGCAAGATGAGCACGGAGCCGTACCACCTCTTCCGTAATATCCAACTTGTCCGCCAACAAAGCGATCTCTTGGGCAATGCGATCGTCGTCGACCTTCTTTCCGTTCAACAGCATCGCCACGGATTCGCGCAGGCGGTCTCGCTCTGCGGTCACTCGTTCCGGTGCTCTCTGCTCCACCGCGGCCAACTCGTCCTCCACGCATGAGAGGAGCCTGTTGATCTCGACGGTGAGCGCCTCACCCTCCTTCTGCCGAGTGGCTACGAGTTCTGCCATCGCCCTCCGGACAACCGCCGCGACTTCCTCCGCTTCAATGCTCGGGGCGTCACCGGTGCGGTAGGTGAGCACGTCCGGCTGTCGCGCCACGAAACCCAGGTCGACATCGCCGGCGAGGTTGAGTGCTTTCTTGAGCTCCTCCATTGCCGTGACAACTTCGCGTGCCCGCTCGACATTCACCGCGATTTCTCCCTCGCGGGGCGCCTCCTCGATCCACCGGGCAGAAACCGTCACGTGCCCCCGGTGAATATGCTCGCGCAAGATCTCACGCAGCCGGCCTTCCAGATCCTGAAACATCGGCGGCAGTTTCAACTGCACGTTCAAATGTCGATGATTGACGGTCCGAACGTCCACTTGCAGGCGGCCCTCTGCAACCGGCCCCTCCGCCGAACCGAAACCCGTCATCGAATTTGCCACTGCCCCTCCCCGTTCAGAGAATCGGAACCTAGTTGCACCCTCCCAGCCTTGCCACCCCGCCCTAGTTGGCAAACTCCCATCGCACCCCGAACGTCTGGGCGTTGCGGGGATACGACAGAGACGGGACGTATTGGGACAGCGAGTTCCGGGCGTTGCGGAGATTCCAGAACACCTTGAAGCCGACCAACTGCAACTCTACAAACCATTCGTGAAAGGTTGCACCTGGAAGTACTTCCGGTAGACCGAGCGTGTTGATGCCGGCGGTTCCCGTGCTCCAGTACTCGATTCCGTAGCGCAGGAGAAACTCGAAGACACCGCTACGGAAGGTGCGCCAGAATTTCGAACGGAACGTGAAATCCACGCGGCCGTGCTTCGGCGGTTGGAAGTCGGCCGGCTTCGTGCGCGGATGGGAATACCAAGCTGTCAGAAACAGCGGGTGCACCGGCCTGAACGTCAGGTCGGCCACCAAGTACGTCGCGGCTACTGACGAGTCCATGCCGGGGAATCCCGGGAAATCCGGTATTGGGGCCGGGAGGAAAGCGTCACGCCTCGCCAGTCCCACGTGACCGCTGAGGCGCCTCGTATCGAGCCCCAGGAGAACGGACGCGTCGGACACATGCTGAGCGGAATCCGAAAGAATGGCAGCCGCCTGAATCACGTCACCCGTGGAGGCCTGCCCCACCACTGACAGAGGACCGCGGTACAGACCCAACGACACTGTCCCACTGCGTACGCTACGGTCTCCGAACAGCCGCTGCCAGCGGCCCTGTCCTGATACCACGATACCCGACACCGGTACCCATCCCAACCGGCCTTCCAGCTCGGTTCGCACCCGGGCGTCGGCGGCGCGTCCCTTTGCCTCAACCGTAAACTGTGGCGTGGTGAACCGTATGCTGGCGAACGCCTGGCGAATCGATTGGTCGGCGACAACCGAATCCCCACTCCAAGAAGTGGAGCCCAACCCCGCCTCGGCGAGCACACCTAGGCGATCGGGCCGGTTTCCGCTGAATACCTTGAAAAGAAATTCGGTACGGGTGCCGTTCCTGGCGGGTACGCCCGGTGTTCCTTCCCCAAGCCTCGCATCTCGTTCCTGCTTTTGTCGTCGTATCTGGTACACAGCACCCGTGGTTCCATCTCCCGGCAGCCACTCCAGCTTGGCCCAGAGATCGAAATATCGATCGTCGCGGCTGACGTTGACGTCACCATCCGATGCCATGAAATCTCCTGCGAGGTTGAGGCCCAACCCGCTCGGCCACCTTCGCTGAAACAGCCCGGCATATTGTGCGGTGCCGAAGCTGCCGGACGTCACACGAATCACCGATCGTTCATCGGGTAGTTCATGGCGCTCGGAAACCAGGTAAACGCGGAGTCCACCCGGCAACACCTCGACGTCCACTTGCTTGAGATAGCTCAGCGAGAAACGCCCCGGGTCGCTGTAGACAGAATCGGCGCCCACCGGATACAACGGCAATCCGTCCCAATACAGTTCGATAGACGCTGCCCCACGCCCGGCGTACATGACGTACTCCGGTTGACCGAAGAAGCCGCCCCGGGCCACGTATACGCCGGGAATGGCCGTCAACAGATCGGCCAGCGTGAGTGCGCTGGTCCAAATCATCGAAGTGCGAGTGAAGCTGTAACGCGTACCGGGTGCAAGAGGGCCCGCAGGTATCTCGCTGTCCGTAACGGGGAAGACCCGGCGGCGCGTTTCCACTGTGACGCTGTCCACCACGGCAGTGTCCTGGATGGCCGAAGCCCGGGCGCCGGCAGGTAGGATAAGACTGAGACACGCGACGAGGGTGAGCCGGTTCACCCAGCAGCGCGCCTCAGGACGAACTCTGAAAACAACCTCACGCCCACCCCGGTTGGGCCCTTCGCAATGTCGGGCCGGTCGTGATCGAGATAGGCGGTACCAGCTATATCCAGGTGCGCCCACGGGTGTTTGTCGATGAATTCCTTGAGAAACCACCCGGCCGTGATGGAGCCAGCAGCACGACCGCCGACGTTCTTGATGTCCGCGATGTCGGAGTCGATCTGTTGACGATATCCGTCCCAAAGCGGCAACTCCCAGCAGGGTTCGCCGGCCACCGCGCCGGCTCCCAGCAGTTCCTCGATCAGGTCGTCGTTGTTGCCCATGAGCCCCGTCGCCTGGTCGCCGAGGGCGACCACTACGGCACCGGTGAGCGTTGCTATGTCCACAATGCACACAGGCTCGAATCGGCGTGCGTACGAAAGCGCGTCGCACAGTATCAATCGACCTTCGGCATCCGTGTTGATAATCTCGACCGTCTTGCCGAAGTGTGTCTTGACGACATCGCCGGGCTTCACGGCGGTGGAGGACAGAAGATTCTCAGTCGTGGGAATCAGGCCCACCACGTTGATCAGCGGCTTCAACCGACCGAGCACCTCGAACGTGCCGAGTACCGCGGCCGCCCCCGACATGTCGAACTTCATCTCCTCCATATTGAGCGCCGGCTTGATGGAAATGCCGCCGGAATCGAACGTCACTCCCTTCCCAACCAGGCACACGGGCTTCGCGGAGGTTCGTCCCCTGTACTCCATGGTAATAAACCGTGGCTCTTGGGCAGATCCCTGAGAGACTGCCAGCAAGGCATTCATGCCTTCCTTTTGTATCTGCCGCCGGCCTTTGACCCTCACCTTGAAGCCGTACCGCTCACCCAGCGTCTCGGCTTCCCGCGCCAGGTCGCTCGGCGTGCAGTGGTTTCCCGGCCTCATCTGCAGGTTGCGTGCAAACGCTTGGCCGGCAGCCACCGCAGCTCCCACCTTTCTCCCTCTGTCGGTGGCGGTCCGCAGGGCCTTCGTCGTCAAGATCTGCACGTTGGTGATATCGGTCTTCGATCGACGCTTCGAGCGAAACTGCTCGAACGTCCACCCTCCCTGCCCCACTCCCTCGATTACCACTCTGCCGGTCTCTTCCGCGTCCATTTTCGACGCGGTTTCGGAAGTGAGGAAGAACGCTAGCGAACCGGCACCCAACTCCAGTGCTTGGCGAGCCGCCAAGGCAGCGGCCTTGCGCACGGCGTTTCCATCCAGTGAATTACTTTCGCCGAGGCCGACGAGTAACACACGCTTCGGCCCCTTAGCTGGATAAAAAACCGCAGTTTGGTCTGGCTTGCCGGTGAAGTCACCGCTCGCCAGGACGCGCGATATCTCGCCTTTGAAGGCCTTGTCCAACGCCGTGAGAAAACCCGGCACCTTGCGACCCACACGGGGCACGCCGACGGCAAGAAGGGCCGCAGTGGATTGCTGGGGAGCTGTGGTCCCGACCGAAGATCTCATTGGCGAGTTGGAATGTGTTGGGCAACCGCTGCTGCAAACTCAGATGTCTTCACCTCGGTCGCACCATGCATTTGGCGAGCGAGGTCGTACGTTACCGTTCGATCGCCAATCGCTCGTTCCAGCCCACTGACGATGGCCGCTGCGGCCTCATCCCAGCCTATCTCCTCTAACATCATTACGCCAGAGAGAATGAGGCTGCTGGGGTTGACCTTGTCCTGCCCGGCATACTTCGGGGCCGTTCCGTGGGTTGCCTCGAACAACGCCACACCGTCACCGATGTTGCCTCCGGGAGCCATCCCGAGCCCACCAACCTGCGCGGCGCAGGCGTCCGAAAGATAATCGCCGTTGAGATTCGGAGTGGCGAGGATCGCGTACTCGGCGGGTCTCAGAAGGACTTGCTGAAACATGGAATCTGCTATGCGATCTTTTATGATGACTCGACCGTCGCCGGCGCCGCCCTCGGGGTTGTCCTTCCAATAATCGGCTTCGCTGATCGTTTTGTCGCCGAATCGCTCCTTGGCGACCTCGTAGCCCCAGTCGCGGAAGGCACCTTCGGTGAATTTCATGATGTTGCCCTTGTGCACGAGGGTGACAGAGTCCCGACCCCGAGCCAGAGCGAACCGGATGGCCTTGCTCACTAGACGCTTCGAGTTACGAGCGCTCATGGGCTTGATGCCAATGGCACTGCCTTCGTCGATCTCAGCCGAGAAGTTGTCCACGAGAAATCGGCGCACCTGATCCGCTGCGTCGCTCCCTGCCTCATACTCGATACCCGCGTATACATCTTCGAGGTTCTCGCGAAAGATCACAACGTTCATTGAGTTGGGGTTTTTCACGGGAGACGGCACGCCCTTAAGCCACCGCACGGGGCGTACGCAGGCGTACAAATCAAGCAGCTGACGAAGAGAAACATTCAGCGAGCGAATGCCACCGCCCACCGGTGTCGTCAGAGGCCCCTTGATGGCGACGCGGTACTCCCGAATGGCGTCCAACGTGGCCTGTGGCAGCCACTCACCGGTTTGCTTCTGAGCCTTCTCGCCAGCCAGGATTTCCTTCCATACAATCTGCCGCTCGCCGCCGTAGGTGCGGGCTACTGCCTGATCGAAGACATGTCGTGCAGCGCGCCAGATGTCGGGGCCGATACCATCGCCCTCAATAAAAGGAATTACGGGATCATTCGGGACGACGTACGCGTCATCCTTCCATTCGATATGTGTGCCGGACATGGACAGTCAATCGGAGTGAGGTTTGAAACAGGAGCGCATTCGGGTTGCGTCGTAGGGAGACTTGACCCGCGAGAACCGGGCTAAGGTTAGCCAGCAGGGCATCGGGCGGCAAGGCACTCCCCACTCCCCACTCCCGGGGAGTGGGGAGTGGGGAGTGGGGAGTGGCACGCCGGCGTTTCGTGAGCTACCGTTACCCTATGTCCAACAGCCAGGGTCCGATCACACTGATCACTTCGATCTCCGACCAGCGAAACCGCTGGAAGGCTCTCGCCTACGCGTGGAAGAACGTCGCTCTTCAAGCAGTGGATTCTTGCTCCCAATGCGGGGCCCCGTCACTGTGGCGAGATCCTGCCAAGGAAAAGTTCTGGTGTGAGGAGCACTGGAAGGCCATCCCTCGAGCGGAGACTGATGCCGCCCAAAAAGTGCCCTGGTACGTGGGGTTAATCAAAGCGATGGATCTCGAAGACCAGCTCTAGGAAGGGGTCGGGCGTCGTTCCTCGTAGCTGCTGTCTTGGTAGTCCAAATCGCGCCGGCTCCGGGTCAAGAGCCGCTCGGTGAAATCCACTCGCTCGACCAACTCGGCTACTTCTTCGCGTAGAGCGTCCAACTCTTGGAGGACCTCGCCGGAAAGCAGTTGCCGCCCGCCGCCGCCGTGCCCCGACGCTTCATCCTCAAACCAATGCTTCACCCGGCGCCCGTCGGCGTCTCGGAACGACCCGAATGCGAGGATGATCATGTCGTACAGCCACCACACTCCCAATCCGCCGAACGTGACGGCCTGGAGGATGCCGGTTCCGATCTTCCCCAGGTAGAAGCGGTGTACTCCGAACATTCCCAGCACACACCCCAACGCGAGGGCAATCGCTCGGGATTTGTCCGAACCGTCGTCCGATGAATTCATGTGGGTACCTCTCCCTCGTCGAATAGGGCGCCAGAACTTCCTGGCTCAAAGCGATTGGCGGAACCGATCTCGTCAGGCCCGGCGGCACATCCGGTGGATCTCGCGGCGCGCTCTTCCTTCATTGTTGATGACGTCGTAGAACTTGTCGTAGTAATCGAGTAGCCTATCGCGTTGTTTCTCCTCGAGCTCCTCGAGGCCCCGAACCGTTGCATAGATCGAGTCCCTGCGCTCGTTGAAGAGCGCAAAAAGGGTCGCAAAGTCGAGACTCTCCCGACAGAATCCACGGTAGGCCCGGTCCCGAACCCTCCTGATCCCGACGCTGGGATCCGGGAAAGCGTACCGGGCGTCCACGGCTCCGCTGAAGTCGAAGTCAAACGGGATCACAAGGTACGTCAGCTCCTCGGCGAGGATCATCTTGATGTTGTGGAAGTACGGAGCCGACCAGTCCGTGTTGCCGATCATGTACTGGAACAGGTCGACGAGCGCCGCCTGCCGGTCTTGCATGTTGTAAGGATGGAACTGCTCCCACTCCGACTCCTCAGCGAAGTTCCGCTCGGCTAGGCGGTCCACGTCCTCGATCAAGAACACGTACATCGTGCGGTCGTCGTTCTTGCCGGACGAATCCTTGAATGTACAGTGCAGCAAACGGACCCTATAGCTGACCGGCGTGATCAGGTTGTACGTCCGATAGACCAGGTACTCCAGCAAGACATAGCGCTGGTAGTCATCCCGCCGGTCGTTGCAGGGCGCGACGAGCTTGAGCTTGTTCTGACCGTGGAAGATGGTGCCTTCGACCTTGCTTTTCGGCAGGTCGAGCTTGAGCGGCGGGAAGTTGCAGTTCCGCTTGTCGAGCCTGAAGATCCCCCTCGTCGTGAGCTTGACGGAGACGGTCATCGGTTCATTGTCGGGTCCCATGAACGTGAACTTGCCCTCACGTTCGATATCCTGGTCTCGTTCCCTCTTGAGATCTTCGATGTTCGCCTCGAGTGACACGACGAGGACCTCGTGCGAAGCGAAGAGCGGAGCGTTTTCTGCCATCTCCGCCATGGCGGCGATCTCTTCAGGCGTGGGCGTGGGCGGGCGCTCCTCCTGCTGGTCTGCCTGAGCCGGTTCCGGCGCGCCTGCGGCCAGCACCGCGAGAAGCACAAGCATGAAGTTGAACCACAGCTGAGTCGAAGGACGATGGGAGACCAACAGGGCAAGCCCTCCAGACAGCGTGATCCCGAAGGTTGACAGGCTCCACCATTATCGCGCAAAGGCCGGGCACACGGAAGATCCCGGTTGATCACTCCCGCTATGAGGCTCGTCGACACCAGACTCCCCATCAGCACCTTGTGGGAACTGCACGCATTTCCGGTGTAAAGCTTCCTTCACAAGATCCATGACGAATCTTAACGGTGCCTTGCTAGGATTTGTCAAATGGCTGCAGATATGGAAGTCTGACCATCCCATCTCGGCACGCTTGTCCCTCTAAGTCAGCAAGAGCGTGGCGGGAGTATTGCGAGTGCGGCACAACGCCAAGAGACTGATGCACGACAGCCGGTTTCGTTTTTGGCGAGTTCATTTTGTCTCGGGAACGAGTTCGTAGCACACGGGGATAGCCTCTCCCACTATGCCATCGGCTCTCTGTTTCTTGTGGAGTCAACATGATGCAACTGCCCCAAGCAATCACGTGTCGCTTTCAGCACCTCGATCGGTGAAAGCGACATCGATTGTTTGACCCTTTCCTTACACAGATCTAGGGAGGTAATCGCATGTCTCAATCGGTAGTTGGACGTTGCCGGCGAGGCCTGGGTGTGTGGCGCCATGCCACCGCTTTCGTCGGCTTGCTAGTCGTCTTCCTTCTGGGAATGCCCTCAACAGTGAGTGCCCAGGAGATGCGCACCGTGACCGGGAATGTGACGGTGGGGACGGTGACAGAGCGCCCGTTTCCGGGCGTTCGGGTCTCCGTAAAAGGAACCCAGATCTCCACGATGACGGACACCGAAGGATTCTTTACCGTGCGCATGCCCGGAAACGCATTCACTCTGGTCCTCACCTATCTCGGGTACAGGGCCGAGGAAGTGATGGTGCCCGCCACCAATAGGGTGGAGGTCCACATGGAGCAGGTGGCCATCGGCATCGAGGGCATTGTGGTCACCGCTCTCGGGTTCGAGCGTGAGAAGAAGACCCTGGGTTACTCCGTGCAGGACCTCCAGGGCGACGAGGTGACTCTAGTACCGGAGTTCAACATCGTCGACGCTCTCCATGGCGTCATAGCCGGCGTCCAAGTCAGGTCCTCCGGCGTAACTGGGGGCTCCTCGCGGATCGTGATCCGGGGCGCGAGCTCGATTTCGGGCAACAACCAGCCCCTCTTTGTCGTGGACGGTGTCCCCCTCAACAACAGCAGTCCGCGGCTCTACGGCTTCGGTGGTATCGACTACGGCAACGCGATCAATGACATCGATCTGTCGAACATCGAGAGCATCAGCATACTCAAGGGCCCCACGGCCGCAGCGCTTTATGGCTCGCGGGCGTCCAACGGCGCCATCGTGATCACCACCAAGTCCGGTCGGGGCATCCGGGGCGGTGCCGGTGGGCTGGGGATGACGGCGAGCATAAGCTTCACCGCCGAGCGGCCCCTCCGCCTGCCGAGCTACCAGAACGTGTACGGCCAGGGGTTCAACGGTGAGTTCCGCTATGTCGACGGCAAGGGCGGCGGCCTCAACGACCACGCGGACGAGAGCTGGGGTCCCCGCCTCTGTCCAACGTTGGAGGGCTGCACCATCCTGATCGACCAGTTCACCGGTCCCCAGCAGCCGTGGGTGGCCCATCCAGACAACGTCCGGAGCTTCTACCGGTTGGGTCAGACGCTGAACACGAACGTGGCCATCGCCAGGTCCAGCGACCGGTCCCATGTGCGGCTGTCGCTCACCCGCTCGAACATCCGGGGCATGTCTCCGGGGAACAACATCGAGCGGTTCTCGTTGGCGGTTAAGGGTGGGGCCAACATCACCGACCGCCTCATCACCGAGGCCTCACTCAACTACATCGATCTGAATGGCACGAACCGGCCTGGCACCGGTTACGACGACGACAATCCGCAGCAGTCGTTTACTTGGTTCGGCCGCCAGGTGGACATGGAAGCGCTACGGAACTACGACTGCACCCAAGTACAAGCCGACCGCGGCTCCTGCCAGATGGGCGGCCAGTTCAACTGGAACCACAACTATCACAACAACCCCTTCTGGGAAGCCGTGGTCAATGGGAACAATGACCAGCGGGACCGGATGATCGGTCACCTCATGCTGAACTACCAGGTCAACAACTGGCTCACTGCCACCGCCCGGGTCGGACGGGACTGGTATCGGGACCACCGGAAGCGGTTCACCGCGCCGCTCAGCCTGGAAGCATCAGAAGGCAACTTCGGGGAGCAGCAGTTCTACCAGTCCGAGACGAACACGGATCTCATCTTGAACGCGACCCGGGAGCTCACGTCCAGCCTCACCTTGGACGCGACGCTCGGCGGGAACGTGAGGAGGAACAGCTTCGAGGGGAGCGGGATAGACGTCTCCCGGATCATTGCCCCGGGCATCTACACGATCGACAACGCCCCGGTGACCCCCGACCC
>JADFIT010000211.1 GCA_022566515.1 Gemmatimonadota bacterium | reverse complement strand
GGGAGCAGGGATTGGGATCCCGTCGTCCTGCTCCCGGCTCCCTGGGGAAGGGCGGTGCGAGGGGCCTCACCCTCGCGCAAATCCGATAACTCCGGCATCTTTCGACTGCCATGACGGACCTGCGCGACCGCCTAGCCGCCGCTCTTGCCGACCGCTACCGCATCGAACGTGAAGTGGGTGCCGGAGGCATGGCGACCGTATATCTCGCCCAGGATCTCAAACACAACCGCAACGTCGCCCTTAAAGTGCTGCGGCCGGAGTTGGCCGCGGCGTTAGGTGGCGAACGGTTCCTGCGCGAGATCGACATCGCCGCCCAGATCGAGCACCCGCACGTGCTGACGCTGATCGATTCCGGCGATGCGGACGGCCTCCTCTACTACGTGATGCCCTTTGTGAAAGGCGAGTCGTTACGCGACCGCATCAGTCGCGAGGGGAAGCTGCCCATCGGTGACACGATCCGCCTGCTGCGCGACGTGGCGGACGGGCTGGCCGAGGCCCATCGACAGGGACTGGTGCACCGTGACGTGAAGCCGGATAACGTGATGATCTCCGGGAGGCACGCGGTGGTGACGGATTTCGGCATCGCCAAGGCGGTCACGTTGGCGACGGGCGTGCAAGGGCTGACGACCGCGGGCGTCTCGCTGGGAACGCCGTCCTACATGTCCCCGGAACAGGCGGCGGCTGAGCCTGTGGATCATCGTACCGACATCTATGCGCTCGGCGTGATGGGCTACGAGTTGCTGGCCGGGCACCCCCCGTTCGTGGGCCCGAGCACACAGGCCGTGCTGATCGCGCAAATGACAGCGGACCCGGAGCCGGTCACCGAGCACCGACCCGATACGCCGCCCGCGCTCGCGCAGCTCATCATGAAGTGTCTCGCCAAGAAACCGGACCATCGTTGGCAAACCATGGAAGAGGTCCTGCAACAACTCGAGGCGATGGCGACGCCGAGCGGCGGGGTGCCGTCGTTGCGCATAAAAGCCCAACCGTTCTTTAAGGGGAGCCCGCGACGGTTTCCCGTGCGGCGAGCCCTGATTGCGGCGCCTATCGTATTGGTGATCGGCGGCTTCTTGGTGGTCCAACAACGGCGTGCCGGTACGGTGCGTGAGTTGGCGGCCCAGCTCCAGCCCGCCGCGGATTCGGGTCGATTCGACGAGGTCTACGCGTTGCTTCGTGCGGCGGATATTCCGTTGAGTGCGCGCGGCCTAGTCAGTATCGCGGCCGTGGTCGGCGGGAGAATCACGCTGGAGACCGATCCGCCCGGTGCCCTGATCACGCTCACCCGCGTGCCGGCGAGAAACGACGCCAACGGGATCTCGCTCAACACGATTCGAAATCACCTCGCCGTAGCAGGTGATTACATCGCCCAGGCTCAATTGGCGGGATACGAAGGTCTTTCCTTCATTATCCACGTACCCGCCGGGGACACGGTGACCGTGCGACGCACGCTGGTGAACGAGAGTTGGGACGCCGGGGACATGGTGCTGGTCGAGGCCGGATTCGTGATGGGCCCTGTGGCCGACGACCATGCCGGTCGAGAGACCCCCGCCTTCCTGATCGATCGGCATGAGGTGACGAACGAGGCGTTCATGGCATTCGTAGGTGACGGTGGGTATCGCGATCGGGCGTTTTGGCCGGACACGCTGCAGCTCCAGGGGGTGAGCGTGCCGTTCGAGACGGCCATTGAGACGTTCGTGGACCGCACCGGTCTCCCGGGTCCGCGCACTTGGACGGGTGGCACATTTTCCGGCGACCGGGCCCGGCATCCGGTCGCCGGGGTGACGTGGTACGAAGCGGCAGCGTACGCCCAGTGGGCGGGCAAACAGCTGCCCACGCTGGCGCAGTGGTGGCGGGCGGCCCTGGGCGATGTGGACCGGCCCTATCCGTGGGGCAGCGACTTCGCGACGCTCGACGAGCGGGCCAATTTCAGCATGATGGCGACCACGCCGGTGGACCAGCTCGCCGCGGGCATGAGCCCCTACGGGGCGTACGACATGGCGGGCAACGTCCGGGAATGGTTGGCGGGAGACCCCGGCGCAGGGCGTTATCCGGCGATCGGTGGCTCATGGCAGGACCCATCGTATATGTTCTCTACCCCCAACATCGAGCGCTTCGCTCCCGGGTTCACGAGTGAGGCCGTTGGATTTCGGCTCGCCAAACCGGTGCCGAGCCGCTGAACGCACAAGAGGAGGACACCGTGGTCCGTTCGATTCCCCTCGCCCTCGCGACATTGGCCGTAGCCGCGTCCGTAGCCGCGCAGGACCGTCCCACCGATCAATGGCTGACGAATCCGGTCGACGACCGCACCTTCGAAGCGTATCTCGAATTCTTCTTTTACGATGAGGCACTTCCGTTCAACACCGAGGTGGTCACAGCGGGCGAGGCCGAGGGTCTGTTCGAGGAGCGCCTCAACTTCCAGAGCACCCCGGGGATGATCGTCACGGCAAGGCTGTACCGTCCGCGCCGCGAGTCGAGCGCGCAACGTGGCGGCGTGATCTTTCTGCATGGCGGGGGACCGCGGGCCAAGGATTCCCCGACTTCGATTCAGTTGAGCCGGTTGATGGCGCGGGCGGGGTGGACGGTGCTGTCCATCGACTATCTCCATTGGGGTGAACGCAACACGGGCTTACTGGAGACGTTTTCGGAGGTAGAGAAACACGAGCGACTGTACAACCAACCGGCGGCGTATCTCGAGTTTGTTACGCAGACCATAAAAGACGTGAGCCGCAGCTACGACTTCTTGGTTCGCGAGCGCAACGCTGATCCCGCTCGCATTGTACTGGTCGGTTTCAGCCGCGGCGCTCAACTCTCCATGATTGCGGGCGGTGCCGAGCGTCGTCTGGCGGCGGTGGCGCTGCTCCATGGCGGCCATTTCGACTTCTTCGAGGACGACCATCGCGCCGCGGCGTGTCCGGCCAACTACATCGGCCGGATCAGCCCGCGTCCGCTGCTCATGATCAACGGCGTGAACGACGCCGACTACTTGCCCGATACCGCCGTGCGTCCGCTCCAGCGCCTGCTGCAAGAACCAAAGCGCATCATCTGGACCGATGCCGGGCACGGTTTCTTATCCGAGGATGACCGTACGACGTTAGTGGACTGGTTGCGGTCCACAGTGAGGTAGCAAGGCCGCGGATTCCCGCGGATGAATCAGTGGTTTGTCCGGCTCTCTTTCTGCGCGGAGGTCGTAATGCCGACACGCTTTATTCGCTACGCCGCATTGGTGGTCGCGCTGCTCGGTTCGTCATCGATCGCGTTTGCCCAGGAGACGGTGCCCGACACGCGGACCGACCGTTGGCTCACCAACCCGGTGGACGATGCTACGTTTCAGACCTACCTCGAGTTCTTCGCGTACAACAAGAGCTTGCCATTCGACGTCGTCGTAGGCGAGACGACAACGGAGCAAGGCATCGTGCGCCAACACGTGACGTATCAGAGCACGCAGCAGATTACGGTGACCGCGTACCTGTACCGTCAGGAATCCCCGACGGCTGGTTCGCGCGGTGGCATCATTTATCTGCACGGTGGCACGGGAAGAGGCAAGGATGCCGGACCCGGTGTCCAACTCGGTGTGTTGATGGCCCGCGACGGATGGACGGTGCTGGCGATCGACCTGTGGCACTACGGGGAGCGCAACACTGGATTACTCACCACGTACACAACCCAGGAGAAGACCGATCGGTTGTACAACGAGCCCACCACCTATCTCACGTTCGTCACCCAGACGGTCAAGGACGTGAGCCGCGGATACGACTACTTGGTACAGGAACGTGGTGTCGATGCCAACCGCATCTTTCTGATAGGACACAGCCGCGGCGCGGTGCTCAGCAGCATCGCCGGCGCCGCCGAGACCCGATTGGCCGGGGTGGCGTTGTTGCACGGTGGTCATTTCGGACTGCTCGTTCAAAGCCACCGGCCCGCCGCCTGCCCCGCCAATTACGTTGGACGCATCAGTCCTCGGCCACTCCTCATGATGAACACGACCAGCGACACGTACTTCCTACCGGAAACGACCATTCGCCCGTGGATTCGCCTGGCGCGTGATCCCATGGAGATCCACTGGACCGACACACCGCATGGATTCATGTCGGAGGAGGATCGTAGCACCATGCTGGCGTGGTTGCGGAAACGGTAAGAAAAAACTGGCACAACTAAAGGAAATACGGCCACAGATTGATTTTTTGGACACGGATCATTCCTCGCGCAATCCGAATGACGGATATTAACGGGAAAAATCCGTGCTCAAAATATCAATCCGTGGCAGTATTTCCTGCCTCACGACTGGCCGCCTCGACGTCAAGACCGTATCCTATCAAGTTGTGAAAGATCCACGCTTCGGCTTTGGGGGAGCTTAGTGAAACACCACAATTCGCTGATGACCAGGCGCGACGTGCTGCAAGCGTTCGGCTTCGTCGGTGGTTCGTCCCTGGTGATGGGTACCATGGACACCTGGGGTCTGATGGGAGCGTCGTCGGGCACCGGTCCGGTGTTGCAGGGCAGGCAGCCGGGTACGCGGGTCATCGTGCTGGGCGCGGGAATCTCAGGACTGACGGTCGGGTACGAGCTGGGGAAGTTGGACTATGACTATCGCATCCTCGAAGCCCGCGATTTTGTGGGCGGCCTTTGCTGGACCGTGCGCCGCGGATCCGAGCACACGGAAGTGGGGGGAGAACGCCAGGTGTGCCAGTTCGACGAAGGGCAGTACCTCAACGCCGGCGCGTGGCGAATTCCGAACGCCGATAAGGCGGTGCTGGGGTATTGCAAGGAGTTCGGTGTCCCGTTGGAAATGTTCGTGAACTGGACCGACGCGAACTACATGTGGGAGGAGGACTCCGAACGCGGACAGCTTGCCGGCAGGCGAGTGCGTCTGCGGGAGGTCAAAGCCGACCTCTGGGGATCCACGACGGAGCTGCTCGCCAAGGCGATGGACCAGGGGCAGATCGACGCACCGCTCAACGAAGAGGACAAGGAGCTCCTGGTCGAGTTTCTGGTCGGCGCAGGCTACCTGGATTCCGAAGACCACCTGTACCGGCCCCCTAACTTGCGCGGGTCGGAGGATCGCTACGACCTGAGTGCACTGCTCCGGTCGGGGTTCGGAACTCGGGTCCGGTCGCTGAACTCCGGGACCGGGGGACCGCATCCCGTGTTCCAACCGGTAGGCGGCATGATGGAGA
>JADFIT010000210.1 GCA_022566515.1 Gemmatimonadota bacterium | reverse complement strand
CTGTCCCGGGACATGGCCGACTCGGAGACCTTCGAGGCAACGATCTCGGCGTTCGTGGTGGGTGTGCTGCAGATCGCTCGGAACCAGCGAGACCTTTTCGGACTCATCTTTGCTCCCGATCCCATTACCAGGCGTGCGTTCCAGCGGATGCGGGGTAAGGCCGATGACGCGGGGACCACCCTGGCGTCGATCCTCGATGCGACCGGGCTTCCGCCGGAGATCGACTCTCGTGTGGCGGCCACCAGCTTGATGGGCATGATCATCGCCAACGGCGTGTTGCGCCCGCTGCTCTTCGGCGACGATGTCGAGGACCCGGACGCCCTTGCGGAGCAGATCACCCGACTGTTCGTGAAGGCGGTTTCCTAAAGGGTGATCCCTCCCTCCGCTCCACAGACAGTCAGGGCCTAGGGGTGGCGAGGTTGCGGATAAGATGTCGGAGCGACAAGTTTGAGGGTGGACCGGGGTCGGATATGGGGTTATTCGGGCTCGGTTCGCGACGCATGTCGTAAAGAAATCGTTATGCGAACCCCAACCCAGCTCCGTGGAGGGTGATTAGTCCGGTCTTCCTCGGCCAAGGGAGGATGTTCGCAGTGCTCCAGAGTAGGCGCCAGTGGCCGATCTAGCCATGTCCTCGACTCGAAGGATTGGTTTGCTTTCTTCGTCGGCGTCAGGGAGATTCAAGACATGGTGAAGCTAGATATGGAAGCAATCCGAAAGCTCAGCGTGTCCGAGAGACTCGCGTTGGTTGAGGAGATCTGGGAGAGCATCTCGGATGACCCTGCGTCGGTCCCCGTTTCAGCGGCCCAACTTGCTGAGGCGCGTCGTCGCCTAGCGGAGCACGACGCAGATCCGACCACAGCCGTCCCCTGGGACGAGGCCGAAGAGAGACTCCGCGCCCAGACGTGAGTTTCCGGATCAAGCTTCGTCCGGAGGCCGAATCCGAAATCAGCGAGACCGCCCTTTGGTACACGCGGCGTGGGATCGGGCTCGGTGCGGACTTCTTGGACGAAGTAGCGACAACCCTGTCGGCCCTAGGGGATCGCCCCGATCGATTCCCAATCGTAGAGGGTGGAATCAGGAAGACCCTTCTTCGCCGATTTCCCTACGTCGTCCTCTTTTCGATTCGTGGAGAGGAAGTCGTCGTGATCTCGTGTTTCCACACACGGCGCGATCCCACACACTGGCGTCACCGTCTTCAGTAGAGTGGTCACGTAGCAGAAGGTTGGGTTGCGCATAACGCCCGATCTCCCGCGCGGGCCACAACCTTTGAGATTGTCGAACCCACCGGTATCGCAAACCTTCCGACTTGTTGCTAACGTGAGGCTGGCCCGGCCGCTTCGCGGACACCGCGTTCGCTGCGCTCTCTCCGCGTCGGGAGTCGTTTGGGCCGTTATCAGACATTGTTCGAGCGTGATTGTCGCGTTGGGGTTGCCTATGCGACGGGTCGCGGCAACTCTGGTGCAGCAGAATTGAGAGTTAGAAAGCGTTACTCTTCGGGTAATTCACCAGAGCGTAGACTGTCCCAGAAGCTCCTCGGGCTGAGGATCCTCAATGGCGCCGACTCCGCGACGTCGAGGAGGTCGGCGTCGCCGGTTACCAACACCGCCGCCTCACCAGCGACGGCTTCCTCCAAGACGGCGACATCGTCCTTGTCCCGGATTCGGATTCCGAGCGCCGGAGCCGTGGTGACTATCACAGCCTCCCTCCGTAGAAATTGCTCCGTCTCAAGCGCGAGGTCGTCCGGTACTCGGAACTTCTCTTGGAGGATCCGGCGCAGCTCACCGAGGACTGTCTCACCGAGGACAAGTTGGTGTTCGGCCAAAATCAGGTGGAGAATATCGGCACAGATGCCGCGGGTGGCGGTCGCGCTTACGAGGACGTTGGTGTCGAGGGATACTCTCAAGAAACGTCGCGGAAGACATCCTCATCGGTGAGGTAGCCCTGGGCCTCGGCAAAGGGCATGATCCTGCGGCGAAGATCCTCAAGGTGAGCCACCGCCAACTGGCGTCGCAGGGCCTCGCGAACGAACTCACTTCGAGTCCGCCCGCTGCGTCTTGCGGCCTGCTCCAGCTGGCGCTCAAGTTCGGGGTCGAGTCGGATGGTGACGGCTGCGGTCTTCATGTATGACAATGTAGTACATACCGCGCTTTCTAACAAGCGATTGCTACTGTCGCGTGTAACCCTGGGCTCGCGCGCTTCGCTTGCGGTCGCCATCTTAGCCGCGCAGCATCTATAAGGTGAAGAAAGTCAACAGGGCGAAGCCCTCCCTTACCCGTCCGCGGCAGCGGACGGGAGGCTCGGTCATCTGGGCTGTAGCTCAAGGCCTGCGTGATCATCTTCCGGTTTTCATGTTCAGTACCGACGTCGCGACCGATCTTAGGTGAGTCTCCTCTCACGAGGAACTCAGGCATCTATTCAGGTTTCGTCCCAACGCGGGGACGTCCGAAGATCTGCTATGCGAGCGGGGGGCTCAGTCAGAATCTGAGGGTCGTCGAGCGACATGCTGCGCGCGGAGCTCACCCCTGTCGTGGTACGGTGCATCATGGTGTGTCATCTCAGTTTGCTTGAGTCACGGGTTCATCGTGCCAGACCTCACCCGTACGGAGCATCGCGTGCACGGCGCGGGCGAGGCGACGGGCGGTAGCGACCCGGGCGACCTGCCACCCGAGGCGCTGTCTGATCTGTTCGTAGGACTGCGATAGCCAACTGTCGGGCGCGTGAGCGACGTGGCTCACGACGGCCCGGACGAAGGTGCCCCTCAGCCAACGGTTGGCCCCGGCGGGGATCGATCCGTGGCGGATGGGCCGGAGTCCCGACTGTGAGGAGCGAGGGGCTAGACCGGCGTAGCTCACCAGGTGACCCGGAGTACGGAATCGCTCGATGGGCATTGCCTCGGTCGCGATGAGCAGAGCCCGGTACGGACCGATGCCCGGGACGGTCTCGAGCAGGGCCACGGCCGGGATCTCGCGGCCCATGCGCTCGACCCTGCGATCGAGCGTCTTGATCATCGGCTCGAGCTGGTCGATGAGGGCCCACTGCATGTCGATGAACAGACGCCGCTCGTCTCCGAGCAGGGGCCACGCCACAGTGCGCACCCACTGACGTCCATCCTGGGTGAGCATACGCCCACGTTCCAGATGAAGCCCGACGTTGTGGAGCTGGGCGTGGATGCGGTTCACCATCCGGGTGCGTTCGCGTACGAGTCTCGCCCGGTTGCGCAGGAGCACCGCCTGCTCCCGCTGCTCGATGGACTTCGGGTGGACCTCGGGGATGAGGCCTGCCAGGCGCATGCGAGCCAAGAGCTCGGCATCGATGTCGTCACTCTTGTAGTTGGACTCGGCGATGACTCGCAGCCGCTTGGCGTGGGCAAGTACGAAGTGGATCCCCCGGTCCTCGAGTCGATCGAAGAGCCACGGCCAAGCCGGACTCGTCTCGACGACCACCTCGAGGGGCCGATACGGCTCGAGGAGTTCAACGAGTCGATCCTCCTCCGTGTTGTTGATGCGGATGGGTGCCTGCACGAGCTGGCCCGTGTTGCTTACGATGGCGATCACTGAATACGTTGCGTGAGCATCAATCCCTGCGACAAACATGGCTGGCCTCCTTGGGTTGGGTGCCGCAGGCCTTTGAGCAAGCTCAGCGTAACACCTCGCTCGAGTGAGGTCAGCCCTTCGCCTTATAAGATCAGAATCGCGAGACGTTCTATGAAAGAGAGTGTCAAGAGCGGGCTCCGCCCCGGCTGGATGCGAAGCCGTGTTGGGCTTGGCACTCAGCCCCTTGGTTGGAATGACCGGGTCGTCAGAGAGCGGTGTGCTGGATGAGTCAGTCTTCGTGTCGGCCACGATGGTCCTCGCTTGGATTGTCGATCCGTCCGGACTTGATTGAGTGGACCTAGGTCGTACGACGCGAACCATGGTTCTATCTGAGACTCAGCCTCGGGCCGGCCTGACACTTCTTCGGGTTCTGCGGAAGGGCCTGGAGTTAGGATCGTGCCTCGGCATGACTGCGAGCCGGGCGTACGTCTCGCGTTGAGACTGCCTCCCGCACCGTCGTCCAGGGATTCGACGTTCCAAGGGATCGAGGGTCATGGCTGCACCCTACGCTCCGGGACGATGAACCCCCTCTATATTTGGGGTCGACTCAGCTGGGTCGGATCAAAGACTTCTCCGGTTTTGAGTAGACGAAGGGTGAGCGCAGCGAGCTTGCGCGCCAGCGTCACACGGGCGAGCTCCTCGCGCATCCCGCGCTCGAGCATTCGGTGATAGAAATCCTGGAATGGACCGGGACGTCCAATGGCTACGTTGGCCGCGCCCTTAAAGACATTCTTGAGCACGCGATTGTGATTGCGGTTCAACCCTCGCGTGAGCGGAGGGCGCCGCCTGCGTCGAGGACGCCCATCAAACAACTCGTAGTCGGCGCTCGAGCGCGTGACCACGGCGAGTCCGGCATAGGCCCACAGGTTGCGCTTCGTGCGGAAGCGCCAAGGCGTACCAATGGTTGCCAACAACAGCGCGATACGCACGGGCCCGAAGTAGGGGATCGTCTCGAGCACCCCAAAGGCCGGATCGCGCTTCGCTTCGGCGACCATGGCCGCCTTGGTCTTCTTGCGCTGAGTCCGAAGCACGTCGAGCTGAGCGTACAGGGTCTCGGCACGTAGCCGAGCACCGTGCTCGGGTAGCTGTGCGACCCAGGCGGCGCGCCCCTTCGGCTGGTAGACACCGCCGCCCGTGGTTCGGATGGCCCGCGCACGGAAGAGTGCCTTGAGCCGCAGCATCACGCGCGTGCCGTCCTCGACGAGGTTGCGATAGGCTCGAGTCAGCTCCTTGAGGTCGGCTCGGCCGTGTGCGCCGTGGTATACCGCTCGCAGGCCGCCGCACCGCAACTGCTCCGACAGTTCGTCGGCATCGACCTGGTCCCCCTTGTTGCCCGATCGCTTCTCGCCTCTGCGGTCGCACACGATCACCCGGTCTACACGAGGACTCAGTAGGTCGTAGAGCCACTGCGCCTGTGTTCCCTCTTCGAACACTACGTGCACCGACCCAGCCATCGCGGCGAAGAACTCCCGGATCGACTCGTCGCTCGTCTCGACCACGCTGCGCGCGATCACACGCCCTCCTTCGCTCCGAACCGTCGCCACGGTCATTGCCTGGTGCACGTCGAGTCCCACATACTTGGTGTTCCGCTTCATGAGACCCGCCTTCTGCT
>JADFIT010000209.1 GCA_022566515.1 Gemmatimonadota bacterium | reverse complement strand
TTGGGTGGACGGCGATGGCGGTGAGTCGGCCCGAGGAGTTGAGATTCGTTGCTTGAGTGATCTGCGTCGGGCCGATCGCCGTCCATGTGGCGGCAAAGGAAGCACCTGGAGCAAACTGTGCCGGCCAACGAGCTACTTCCTGCTGCCGTGCCGCCTGGAGCGCTCCCGCCGGAATGCGGTCGAACGGGTAAGCGCGCTGCTCGTAAAAGTATTCCCACCGGCGGCGGGGATTCTCCTGTTGTGACACAGCCGTGACGGGCACAATGACCAATGCCAGGGTCGTGACGATCACGCGCATGACGAGATCGCTCAATCTGTTGCGCGGTGTAGGGGCGCTGATTCGTATCTTCAGAGTGTCCCCGGCCGCGTGAGGGTGAAGACCGCCGGTTCGCTCGTACCGTTTGCGTTCGCGACGCGTACCTCGTACTCGCCGGGCTGCAGCACCATCGGCGGAACCTCTCCGCTACTGGGAAACATCTTCGGCACCGAGAAAACTATTTGGGTGCCACCGGTGGATGACGGCCGGTCGGCGATCTCGAGTGCACCGAACGTCACGGTGTTGTCCGACTCAGTGAAGTGCGATCCGTATATGGTGACGGTGATCGGGTACGCCTCGCCAGCCCACCCGGACGCTGGGTCGAGGTGATCGATGGCCGGATTCCCGTTCATGATCGGCGGTATCCGCCCGGACTCGGAGCGGGAGCAGCAGACACAAGTGATGGCGAGAGTGAACAAGAGTGCGGGACGGCCAGGACGTTTCATGTTTTGAGCCTTCCGCTGGGTTGTTGTTGAGCAGTGCCGCAACTGGCCCGTGGTTTGGTCGTTGGATGGGTGCCCTATGGAGCTTCAGCTAGCCGGCGGATTCAAGCCCGCCCCCGAACTCATAATGAACTGCGGTACACGGCGTTGCAAGAGTCGTGAATAGCGCATTACCGCCTCAAAATCAGGTGCACCCTTGACCCCCGATCGGCACTCGCAGCGCCAGGCCCGTGCGCGCCCGGTGCCTTGAAAGGCGAGCTCGGCCGCGCGGGTGAACCCGCACGACTTGTCTTGAAAGACTATTTCCTCGGCCAAAGAGCCCAGCAACGCTTCAGTCCCCATGCCATTCGCCGCGACCCTCTACCCGGTCTGGGCATCTATTCGGCACACACTGACACCTTTCAGGACAGAGCAAATGCGCAGCCTCATTGTCGGAATACTGCTAGTCACCGCGGCCCCGTTGGGGGCACAGTCGGTCAAGAGGGTCACCCTGGCCAACCCGGAGGCGACCTTTCCCGAGCCCTTCAGCCGGATCGCCGGACTCCGCCAACTGAGCGACGGACGCCTGGTAATCGCCGACCGCTTGGAGCAGGCCGTGCGCTTCGTCGATCTCGAATCCGGCCTTATGGAGGACATCGGGCATGTGGGTGGTGGTCCCGGTGAGTATAGAATGCCGGCTGGGCTGCTTCCGCTTCCCGCTGACTCCACGCTCCTCATCGACTTCGGCAACATGCGGATGTCTGTGATTGCGCCGGACGGCCGGATCGCCGGGTCGACGAGTTTGATGCGAAGCGACGTCCTCTTCATGCGACCGACCGGTGCGGACGCACGTGGCGGTCTCTACTTCGATCAGGGCGGGGTTCGACTGTCGTCTGGAGGCCGGATCGAATCCGTCTCCACCCAGCCCATCGCCCGATTGGACCTGGCGTCCGATAGGATCGACACCGTTGCGGCCCTGCCGATGGTGGAGCAGCCGCAGGCGGTGCGAAGTATGTCGATGCGCGGCGGCCAGATGCGAATCGCCGGACTGTCGCCATATCCGACACAAAACGTCTGGGCGGTCGCTCCCGACGGGCGCATAGCCATCGTCCACGCCGATCCATACCACGTCGAATGGATCTCGTCGTCCGGCACGTCGATTTCCGGAACGCCTGTTGAATACACACCGGTGCGCGTCACCGATCGTGACAAGGAAGCGTGGGCGGATCGCATGGGCGACGGCTCAGCCCTCATGGTCATGGTCGGTGGTGGTGGCGGTGGCGGTCGTGGCGGCGGACGAACGATGCGAGTGCCAAGGCCCGACCCGGACGGCATGGAGTGGCCGGAGTTCAAGCCGGCCTTCGACCGACAGGCCGCTCGGGTAACGCCCGGTGGCGAACTTTGGGTTCAGCGCCACGTGGCGTTCAGCGAACCGGTCACGTACGACGTGTTCGACGATTCAGGAAACCGGGTGCGGCAGGTCGTGCTGCCCGAGGGACGACAGCTGGTTGGATTTGGGCCCGGTATGGTGTTCCTGGTGAATATCGATGAGGATGATCTGCAGTGGCTGGAGGCGTACAGGATGCCGTAGGCCGGAACGGACCCTGAGGGTCGACACCAGCAACCATCAGGCTATCACCATCGTGGGCAGAACAGTTCCCGACCATTGGCGGACCACGCTGGACCCAAACCCGGAGGGGAGCAGCTTATCCGCTGCGCCGCTGTTGCCGGTCGGTTTGATCCAGCGGTCTCGGCCTGCGACTGGGTTCCTGCCCCTGCATCACGACGCGCAACACACCGGTGTCGACGTCGATGTCCCACTTGGCGATGCGTGGCTGTACGAACTTGGCCACCTCGGCGGCGGTGAGTGTCGCAGCCGTCGCATCGAGAAACTCCAACACCTCGACGCGGGCTACCTCGTATGCCTTGCCGGAATGCCGGGCCTGTAGGCGAAGCCCCACGCGGTCGGCCAGGGACCGACGCACCTCCCGATGCACCACGTCGAGCACACGTTGGATGAAGCCGACGAGTTCGGCGGGTCCGTTCTTTGCACGACGCGCCTCCAACTGCTGCGCTGACTTCGGATCGCACAGGTCGAGGAACACCTTCCGGACCGCGGGCTTGGGCATCCGTGGTTTGGACGTGGACGGATCACCGAGCACGAACCTTGCGCAGGCCTCGATGTCGCTCAGCGCGATCTTGAGAAAGGACGCCATGCGGTCGTAGAGGTCTGAGCGTCCGGGTCTTAGCGGCGGACGATTGCCCGCGAGCAGATCGTCGATGTATTCGATGGGAACCTCGGCGGCCTCGGCCAGCGCCTGCGACGTCTGCTCGAGCTCCGCTAGGCGCTTGGTCAACAGCAGTCGAAGCTCGATGGGCTTCTCCAAGGAGGGAACAGCCTTCTGCCACGCACTCATGTTGCAGATCTCCTCTCGATCCGGTAGTCGCGGCTCAATGGCGAGGTGGGGCACCACAGATGACGCGGCGACAGGTAAAACGGCGGACACGCCTCTGTGACGGGCCCACCGCTCCCGAAAGCTAGCCGGACGACGTGGGTGGGTCAAACGCCTTCGGGTTGGCTTTTTCGACCTTTTCCATTACGTTTGGGTTTGTAGAACGAACCGCAAGCTGGCATCATCCTACCTCCGTAGATTGGTCTCCGCTTAGGCGTGGATACCGGCGCTTCGCAGACCGTCGCATCACTCCTCAGGTTCAGGCAATTCGATCTCAGCGTTCCGGCGCCGTAGTGCGTCCGGACACGTCTGCGCGTTCATTATTGAGGAGTACGTAGTGCAATCGACTTTTAAGACCCTCGGCCTCGGCCCCGAGATCCTCCGGGCCCTCGAGCGACGTGGTTATCGCGAGCCGACCCCGATTCAACAACAGGCCATCCCGGCCGTCCTGGCCGGGAAGGACGTCGTCGGTTCGGCCCAAACCGGGACCGGCAAGACGGCGGCTTTCCTCCTGCCCATTCTCCAGCGACTCGCCGGCCGGCGGCGCGGGAAGCTTCGGGCCTTGGTGCTCGTGCCGACGCGCGAGCTGGCGCAACAGGTGCTGGAGAACGCCGAGGTGTACGGGCAGCATCTTGATCTCACCTTCACTGCTATCTACGGCGGGGTGGGCATGGAGCCGCAGACGCGTGCCCTCGCCCGCGGCGTCGACGTGGTGATCGCCACCCCTGGCCGGTTGATCGACCACATCGAGCGCGGCCATGTCGCCAGCGACGCCCTCGAGGTGCTCGTTCTCGATGAAGCCGATCGTATGTTGGACATGGGCTTCGCGCCCGCGGTCAACAAGATTCTCGACACATTGCCCGCACGGCACCAGACGCTGTTCTTCTCGGCGACGGTTACTCGAGATGTGGATCGGCTCGCCGCGCGTCTACTGAACGATCCGGTGGCCGTCGATATCGGTCAGCGGGCAGTCGCCGCGGAAGGCGTCGAGCACATCCTGGTGGCCGTGGATCGGGAGCAAAAGAGTTCCGTGTTGGCAAAGATGCTGGCCGAAGCACCGGAAGGCCGGGCGCTCGTGTTCACCCGGACGAAGTACGGCGCCGACAAAGTCGCGCGTCACCTCCGCCGAGAAGGTAACAACGTGGCGGTGTTGCACGGCGGCAAGACGCAGGCGGTGCGTACCAGGACGCTGGACCGATTCCGTCGCGGCCATACCAGGGTCCTGGTCGCCACGGACGTGGCGGCGCGGGGCATCGACGTGGTCGATATCGCCATGGTCGTCAACTATGACGTTCCCACCGATCCCGAGATCTATGTGCATCGAGTAGGCCGGACCGCGCGTGCAGGGGCGCGTGGCGTGGCGTTGACCCTCATGGCCCTGCACGAGTGCATAGCGATGCGCGACGTGGAGAAGTACATGGGCCGCACGCTGGTCCGCCAGACCGTACCCGGATTCGAGCCGGCGATACCGCCGATCCAGCCCAAGGAACGCCCCGCGGCGCGGCCGGCGGGCCGATCGATGGGACCCCGGCGAGGCGGCGCGCGGCGGCGGCGGCGGTAGCCCGCCCCCCGCTCTCTGCTCCCTGGATGGGTGGTGTGCGGGGGGGTTAGCCACCCGGGCAACGCCGACGCCTTCTCGCGCTGCCTAGCGTCAGTCCGTATCTTAGGCCCCCATGAAGGATACTTTAGACCGCCATGGGGGTGAGTATTGAATATCGAATATCCAATACCGAATATCGAATATCGAAGTGTCCACCACTTCAATATTCTTTGTTCAATATTCAATATTCGATATTCAACTAGCCATGAGCGATAATCTCGACCGCCTCAAGTCCGCCCTGGCCGACCGCTACGCCATCCAAGAAAAACTTGGCGAAGGCGGCATGGCGACCGTCTACCTCGCCGAGGACTTGAAGCACCATCGCAAGGTGGCGGTGAAGGTCCTCCGACCCGAACTGTCTGCGATTCTCGGCGCCGAGCGGTTCCTCAAGGAGATCGAGGTCACCGCCAACCTGCAGCACCCAAACATTCT
>JADFIT010000208.1 GCA_022566515.1 Gemmatimonadota bacterium | reverse complement strand
CCCGAATGCCAGCCCGCCCGGCGGGATTGGTCCCAGCGACGCTAAGGACCCGGTTGGGGGGGGCGGCGGAGTGGCCCTCTCCCCTCTCCCCTCTCCCCTCTCCCCTCTCCCCAATCTACCTGTAATTCCCGAATTTCAGCTCTATCCCCCAGTCCTCTTCTTTCAGGAAACCCATCACCTCCTGTAGCACATCCTTGGAGGGGCTCGAGACCCGGAGCTGATCGCCCTGTATGGCGACTTGCACCTTCTTGAGTTTCCGTCCCTTCACCGCCTTCACTATCGCACGGGCCGTGTCGGTCGAGATGGATTGAGTGAGGGTAATCTCCTTGCGAATACGGCTGCCGCCGGCCTGCTCGCTTTCACCGATGCTGAGATTCTTCACCGGCACGTGCCGCCGGATGAGCTTACTCTGGAGAACATCGAGCAGCGCCTTCATCCGGAAATCGTCGTCGGCCTCGAGCTTGAGCTCAGCCTTCGTGCGGTCGAAGTCGATCGTGCACTTCGCTCCCTTGAAGTCGTAACGCTGGTGCACTTCCTTCATCGCCTGATTCACGGCGTTGTCGACTTCTTGCAAGTCGGCGCCGGTAGTTACGTCGAACGAATAGTTTGCCATGGTATGCCTGGTGCTTAGCTAACAACCTTCCAAAATGCGATCCCGCCCGCCTGTTTCCCCACATCGATAGTCGCCACCCGGCGCAGATCGAGGAGGTCAATGACGTCAACGGCACCGCGCTCGCCGCCGATTCCCTCCACCGTCACGAAGGCATACCGGCCATCGGGCGACACGACAACGCCATGAGTCACCTTGCGGGCACTGGGAATGAGGGCGATCCGCTCTCCGGTGCTGCGCCGCCACACGCTGACCTCGGCACTTCCCTTCTGCGTGACGACGATCTTTTCGTCATCCGGAGTCAGCGCGATGTTGTAAGGTGCAGTAGGCGCCGGGATTCTCCACGTAATGACCCAGTCCTCCACCCGCACCTCCAACAGCTCGTGACTCTTGTTGCACGCCACGTATACGTATTCGCCGCTTGACGCCGGCATGGCCCAGGTTGGTGAACACACGGCCCCCGCCCCCGACCCCGACGGGGGTGACAGGTCGAGACGGCGTGCTACGTCCAGCGTCGCCACATCCAGCTCGACCAACATGTCGTCCAACATGCAGGTGGAATAATGTCTCAAGCCGTCGGGGCTGAATCTCGAGCCGTGGGGCATCGTGCAGGTTTCGGTACGCTCTATCTCGATCATGCTCGCAAGATCGATGATCGATATGGTGCTGGGCTCAGGGTCACCGTAAAAATTGGAGTTGACCGCAAACGCCAATCCACCCACCGGCGGAACGGATACCGTAGACGGGAAAAGCCCCAGCTCGATCCGGCCAACCGCCGTGTCGGAACCGGTTTCATATTTCCACAGAGATCCGAAAGGAAAACCGTGTCCCAAGGTCAGATACCAGTGCAAGCCGTCTGGATCGACATAGACTCCGTGAGGACCCTCGATCTCGGCGGGGAGCACGCCCACAGGGATCACCTTCTCGATTGTGAGCCCTTCGCCAACCGTAAAGCGAAGGAGCGTCACCTCGTCCTCCGACTCCGAAGCCACGTAAAACAGATATGCCTCCGGTTCCCCCTGCGGAGCGGGGGGAGCCCCCGCTCCTGCCCCTGCCCCTGCCCCTGCCCCACCGAACAGCAGGGCGGCGATCGCCATGATTCGCATCATTGGGTGAGCTTTACCCGCGGCTGCAGCTTGACCGCCCAGAGCCCGCTGTAGAACTCCGCGAAGAACAGGTTGCCCTTGTACGGCTGGGGGCCCCAGGTCATGGGAGAGTTGGGAACGAAGCCTTCGGGATCGTACGCCATGTAGCGCGCGATCTCACGGCCCTGAAGGTAGAGATTGCCCTTCAGCTCGCCCGATATGTCGACCACTCGCAGGCCACCCTGGTAAAACGCGGCATATAGCTTGTCGTCTTCGATCCACATGTTGTGGGATCCCGCCTCCGGTACCTCGTACCGGGCCACCTCTACCGGATGCAACGGATCGGTGAAATCCACGAAGTGCATGTAGCCGGCCATCAAGCCCGGCGTTCCGGACTGGAGGCCGTCGAACCGGGCGCCGCCCCGCTCATCACCCATGATGATGTAGAACCTTCCGGTGGGGCTCTTATAGGGAAAAGCGGCGTGGGTCGCGCCGTCGAAATCGCTGTAACGGGCAATCTCCACCGGGTTCGACGGGCTGCCCCCCTTTATTCCGTTCCCGACATCGACCAACACCACGCCGTCCGCCCAATTCGAGGTGTATGCAATGCCGTCCACCACCCACACGTCGTGGATGCCGTGGCCCGGGGTATCCAACTCGAACCGGCCCACTCGGTGCGGGTTCTTGGGATCCTCGATATTGATAACGTCGAACCGGCGGCCGTTGTTGATGGCGTATATGTGATCGTCGTAGATGAAGACGTTGTGTACGCCTCCCGTCAGACCATCGTCAAACTCCGCATGGATCTTCACGTCGCGGGGGTTCGTAACGTCCAACACCAGCAGCCCGTTGCGCCGGTTGGAGGCGCCCTCCCGGGAGATGACCGCCACGCGACCGTCTTCCGAGACCTTCACGTCGTTCACCGTTCGGGCATCGACCACGATGCTATCGATCATCTCGGGATTGGAGGGATCGGTCACATCCCAGAAGTATGCCGTCCCGTTTGCTCCGTGGGTGCCCGTCACCGCGTAGTCCCGGCCGTCGATGCCCTCCCAGATCCACAGGTCGGATGTCTTCACATCGCGCACCGCCGCATGCCCGATGAACTGCACTTCCTGTGTCACAAATCGGTTGGTGATCAAGACGGTCTGTTGCGCGACGTGGCCCGGAGTGATCGCCATGATGGTGTACTCCCCGGCGTTCTGCGCCACAAACAGCCCCTGCTGATCGACCTCGGCGGGCGGGTACTGTCCGACCACCGAGTCGGCAGCATTCGATACCAAGGTGTACGTGATGGGGGCGTCCTCCACCCGCTGACCCCTGGCGTCCAACGCAACGGCCGTGGCGTGAAGCACGTCTCCCGTCCGCGCAGAATCCTGGCCCATCGTCAGTGACAACGTCGCGATCGGATTGGCAACCACCCGATACCGGTGCGATGCGCTCACATCCTCAGCCCGCGCCGACAGTGTCACCATGCCCTCCCGGTGGGCGGTGAGACGACCGAACCGATCGACCGACGCAACACCCGGATCGCTCGTGGACCACGTCACGGGTACGTCGTTACGAACCGCGCCGCTAGCGTCGATCACTGTGCTTTGGTGACGCACCGTAGCGCCCACGAAGAATCGCTCGCCGGTCGGCGCCATGGATACTTCCCGTACTGGCGGAAAGTCGATGTTGAACACCAAGCTGTCACGCACGTTCCGAGCGGTGTTCACTCGTACAAAAGCCACGAACTCGCCACCCCTTGCCGGCTGTAGAACACCGTCGCGAGAGATTGGGAAGTCCCGTCGGGCACTGGAGTAGAACCGAACCGTCACATCGAGCTGGTTGCCGTCGGCATCGAACACCTGTGCCGTGAGCTGTACCCTGTCGCCGACCGCTGCGGACAGTGTGGCACTCGACAGCTCGATTCGAACGGGCGTCTGTGCGGCCAGCGCCAATGGCAGAAGGCCAAGCAGGCCGAGAGTGATCAGACAGTTTCGTATTGGCATGACACAAACCTCGGTGGAGGAAACGGATCGCTGAGCCTCGAAGAATACGCCGGTGCGCCGGAGGTTGCCACAACGGCCTTTGGTGGGGAACTTGACGTGCAGCGCGTCAACGAGCGATACGGCCCGAGAACAGGGGGGATCTTCAAGATGCGACATCGAGCGATGGCCGGCTGGGCGACATTCGTGGCGGTTTGGGCGTGGGCCGGGTCCGCGGGCGCTCAACAGGGCACGGACATCTACGTGGGGAGCCTGTCGCTGAGCGGCGGCCGCTTGGCCGTGACGGGGCTGAAGAACGCAACGAACCGTGACGGCTACGACAACCAGCCGTCCTTCGGCCCCAGCGGAACCTTTTTCCTCTATACGTCAGGCCGCTCGGGGGGGCAAACTGACATCTTCCGCTACGATATCGCCAGCGGCACCAGCAGGCCCATTACCCGGACACCAGAAAGTGAGTATTCACCTACCATGATGCCTGGTGGGGCCTCTTTTTCCGTGATTCGGGTCGAGGCCGACTCGGCTCAGCGGCTCTGGAGCTTCGGGATGGACGGCCGAAACGCCACGCTGCTCCTGGAGGACATCATGCCGGTGGGATACCACGCCTGGGGGGACGACCGGACGCTGGCGCTGTTCGTGCTCGGGTCTCCACCAACCCTGCAGCTGGCCGACGCCAACACCGGTCGGGCCGACGTGATCGAGGAGGAAATCGGCCGTTCGCTCCACCGCATTCCCGGCCAGCGGGCCATCAGCTTCGTACACAAGGTTGCGGAGGACGAATGGTGGATCAAGCGCCTCGATCTCAGGACCCAGGAGGTCACACCACTGGTTCAGACGCTCACTGGAAGCGAGGACTACGCGTGGACCCCGGGTGGGATCATCGTGATGGGTAGAGGTTCGGTACTGTTTCAATGGGATGGAGGAGCCGCAGCCTGGAGCGAGGTGGCGGATTTGTCGAGCCAAGGGGTTGAGGAGATCACCAGGATCGCGGTGAGCCCGGCTGGGGATTGGATTGCGATAGTGGCAAATCGATAGGTCGCTAGAACCTTTTGAGTCTGGTTCGATCTGGTTCGATCTGACGTTTTTCCTGAGAAAACCAACGGGACCTTTTGCGTCTGGTTCCGGACGTTTATGCCCCAAGATATGCCCACGGCCCTGTCGCACCGCTGCAACTCTTGCGGCCCCGTGTACCCCGCTTCATTGTCATGTCTTAGACGGCGGCCGAATGCTCGCACGCCGCCTGACTGACGCCCTCGTAGGACGCCCGCCCGACGACGAGACCCGCTGAGCCACCGGCGAGAAACGAGAAGATTGCCAGCGGTTCATTGAGGAGGATTGGCTATGCGCTCCAGCCTCTTTTTGTCACCGGGTTTTCCCCTGACGCTGGGAGCCCCTGCCGTTTTCCCATTCCTCGTTTTCGCAAGGGCATGCAGGCAGGGCTGGTGCTGGCCGCAAGACGCAATCGTTCCGTTGGGCGGCCTCGTTGGTGTTGCCATCGCCGCCACGATTGGCATCCGCAAATGGAAGACAGGAGGTCTCGGCG
>JADFIT010000207.1 GCA_022566515.1 Gemmatimonadota bacterium | reverse complement strand
CCCAGATTATGCAGGACTGCTTGGACAGGTGGAGATCCGAACGCAAGAGGCGTACGGCGCGTTCCAATCGCGGTATCTGGCCGTCGAGCTGGGGAACATTTCCCGCAACTGGGGGCCTCCCGGATTCCCTGGGTTGTTGGTGTCGGATTGGCCCCTGAGCTACGACCACCTGTTCGTGCGGCTCGGGCCACAGCGGATTCACATGAACATTATGGTGGCGCAGCTTGACGACGCCCTCGACGGGCAGGGTGAGTTATCGAAGCGCTTCTTTGTCGCCCACCGGCTGGCGGCGCGACTGTGGCCCTGGCTCGACCTGGCATTCTGGCAGGGAACAGTTCTCACGGGCCCCAATCGCAATCTGGAGCTATGGTATCTCAACCCCATCCAGCCAACGTACTTCGCCCGCAATCAGCAGGGACAAGAGGGCAATATCAACTTTCTTTACGGCGCCGACGGCCAGATGCGACTGGGCCGTTTCACTCTGTCGGGCAGCGCGTTTCTCGATGACTTCGACTTTCCGGAGGGAGAACCGGCGGCCTTCGGCCTCACGGCGACGGCAACAACCTCGTTTGGAGCTGCCTCCATGTGGCTGGGCTACACCCTCGTGTCCAACCTGGCGTACAATACGAACGACCCTGCGGAGAAGCTGCTCATCGCGCTGGACCCGGCCCGTGGTCGGGTTGGTAACGGCCTCGCGCGGAACTTCTCCGACTACGACCAGCTCACGATCCGGGCCACTGTGGTCCCGTTCCCGGGCCTGATTGTCGGGCCCGAGCTTACGCTTCTGCGGCAGGGTGAGGGAGATATACGCCTCCCCTTCCCGACACGCGACCAGTTCGATGAGACACCTACGTTGTTTGTCGGAGTGGTCGAGCGAACGTGGCGCGCCGGACTCGTTTCCACGCTGCACCTGCCACTCGGGGTCACTGCACACCTAAACGTGGGTGTGCATCGGATCGTCAATGCGGGGCATCAAACTGGAGCAAGCCAGACAGAGTTCGTCGGCACCGCGCTCCTGAGGTACGGCCTGTGGCATATCGGGCCGTTCGACTAGGCTGCTGGAGGTGAGGAGAACCGAGTCGTCTGCGGAACGCCTCGTGGTCGTTTCCATCCACGACGTAACTCCCGCTCATGAGGGCCGGATTGGACGAATCTACGATCTGTTCTCCGAACTCAGAATTGAGCGGTACGCTCTCCTAGTGGTCCCCGACTACCACGGCGCCTGGAGGCTGGACAAACACCCCAGGTTCACGGAAGAACTTCGACGGCGGCAGGACGCAGGCGCCGAGATTTTCCTGCACGGCCTGCGACACGACGAAGTGGGACTCCGCCGATCGCTGGGCCAGGAGCTGATCGCCGCAGGGCGGACGGGCCGCGAAGGCGAGTTCCTGTCCTTGTTGCCCACTGAGGCGGCAAGACGGATCGATGCGGGCCTCGAGATGCTGCGAGCGTGCGGACTCCATCCTGTTGGATTCATCCCGCCCGCATGGCTCTTTGGTCGGGACCTCGTTCAGATCATAGGGCAACGGAAGCTGCCGATTACCGAGGGGATCATCGCGATCACGGACAGCGACTCCGGGCGGCGGCTCATCGCTCCAGCCCTTGCTTGGGATACAAGGGCGCGATGGCTCTCGGCCGCCTTAGCGGTGCTTGCAGCGTTCCGGTGTCGTGTCGAAATCCGTCGCCGGATTGTCCGTGTTGCCGTCCACCCACCGGATATCGACGATGCCAATGCCGGTCCCTCTCTCCGGGCCACGCTGAGGACCCTCCTGGAGACCAGAGAGGCGGCGTCATACCGAACGGCACTCGGCGGCTGAGGCTAGTATTCCGGGCCGGAATTGCGGTGACGTATTCACGGCAAAGCCGCCCATTGACGCACTTCTGTCCTTCCGTCTGTCAAAAAGGCTTTGCTCCCTTCTCATACGTCATCGTATTTGTGAAAAGGTGGACTAGGCGGAGCCGTGCACGATCGCAGGCCGGCTCACCGCGAATCTCCCGGCCACCAGTTCCATCGGCCCGCCACATGCATGAAGGCCGGTACGATGACCATCCTGATTAGCGTAGCATCCAGAAACACAGCCACCGCAAGGGCGAAGCCCAAGAACTGCACAACCAGAACCCGCGAGAACGCAAACGTGCCGAACACCACCACCATGATTGCGGCTGCACTGGTGATCAGCGATCCTGTTGACTGAATTCCCTCCATGGTGGCTCTGTCGTTGTCACCAGAGTCGTCGTACGCCTCCTTGATCCGCGAGAGCAGGAACACCTCGTAGTCCATGCTGAGCCCAAACACCACCGCGAACACCAGGATCGGAACAACTACGAACACCGCCTCGGTGGGAGCATCGAGACCAAAGAGCTGCGATCCGAACCCCCATTGAAACACCACCACGATCAACCCCAGAGCGCCAGCCACGGAAAAAAGGTTCAAGAGCACGGCTTTCACAGGGACCAGGACCGAACGAAAGGCGCCGGCGAGCAATACGCCCGTGACGAGGACAACCAGCAGGACCATCTGGGGCAGCGCGGCCAGGATTGCTTCTTCCTCATCGACTCCCGCTGCTGCAATGCCCCCAACCCTGACGGTTACAGAACTCAGGCCGGGAAAACCGGCGTGTGCCATCGTGCGCACATCGCGCACCAGACTCATTGCGGTCATCATCGTCACGGTGTCTGCGAGAAATACGTCCATCAGCACGGCGCCACCGTCAGGGGTGACGTACACTCCCACCAGTTCTGGATGGCGCCGCGTCGCGGCGGCCATGTTTCCGTACAGCATCAGGTAATGGAGTGTGGACATCCGCGAGCCCAAATCCACCGGCCCAACAACTTTGGACACCCGATCATCGGCCCGCAGCGCCTGTGAGAAGCGCATCAACCCCCTGAGATAGCGCACGCCGACGAGGCGCTCGTCTCGAGGAGCCTGCAACAGAACTCGGATCGGGAGGAGTGCACCTCGTCCTCCCATACTCTCCATCATCTCAACCCCTCGACTGGATTCGGTGCCGGGCGGAAACCACCCCGCGGGAGGAACGCCGATTTCGATTCGACTGAAAGGCCACGCGATCACTGCCACCAGGGCCAGACCCCCACCGAGCGCTGCGCGTCGATGTTTGGCAAGGAACCTGCTCCATTGTTGCCAGAACGGAGCCGCATGGTAGCGAGCCAGGTGCCGTGCCAGCCCCCGAGGCCAATCAACTCGGTTTCCGATCACCGCCAGCGATGCTGGCAGGAGCGTGGTTGCGAGGGCCACTGCCACAGCCACCACCAGGAGACCGCCGACAGCAATCGACCTGGTCTCTGAAGCTGGAGTCAGCAGCAGGGCCGCAAAGCCGATCGCCACGGTGAGCCCGCTGATGATCACCGCGCGGCCGGCGGTAACAGTTGCCCGAACCGAAGCCTCAGCAGGTTCCACGCCGCGGCCTAGTTCTTCTCTGAACCGACTGACGATGAAGAGAGAGTAATCTATGCCGACGCCCAGACCGGCCATGCTGACGATCGGGAGAACCAATACGGCAATGGGAGTGAACGCTCCCACGATGTAGAGGGCCGCGAGCGCGCCGATGATGGCCAGTACGCCAATGACGATCGGAATGGCCGCAGCGGCGAGCGCACCGAACGCAAGCACCAACACCGCCGCCGTCGGCGCGAGGGCTCGCAGCTCACCACGCCGGGCATCCACGATGCTAACGGTACGCACATCCCATTCGAGGGCAGGTTCACCGGTGACCGCAACCTCCACCTCGTGAGCCAGGGGATGCGTATCAACCATTTGCCGTATTGCCGCACGAAAAGTGGGAATGACGCGTGAGGCGGTATCGGCATGTTCCGGGCCTATGGTGGCAATGAGCGCCGTCGTGTGCCGATCGCTGCTCACGAGATTCAACTCGTCGCCGTCCAGGTACGAGATGACGTCGCGCACGTACGGCTGCTCGGCCACTACGCGTGCAATGCCTTGCACTAGGGAACTGAAGGGAACGCTGTCGACTGCCATTGGAGCCCTCAGGACGACCGCAATGATCTTGGCCTGAGCCCGGGGCAAGGCTTGCTCGATGAACGAATCCACCTGTGAGGATTCCACTGGCCGCACCCATCCACTCTCGATGCTCAGCACTTCGCCAACTCGCGCGGCCCACGGTAGCGCGAGGATTGAGATGGCCGTCCACGAGGCGATTACAACAAACCGGTGGCGGACGATTGCGCGTGCGAAGAGTTCGATCACCGTGGCATTCGATTGGGACAATCTGATTCAGGCTTGCCGGACGATAACGAGTGACCACTCGGTGCCCGGCTTGCGGGGTCCGATCCCAGACCTAGAGTTCTATGGCCGGAGAGGCATTATTGATGAGAAGATAATGGTGTGTTGTCATGGCGCTAGCACTGGTCCCCAGATCTCAAACCCGGCTTTGTTGTGGATCTATCCTCAATCCTTTGCATGCTACCTGACCGTAGGATCCTGGAAAGGACAATCTTTCCATACATCTTGGAAAGAAAAGAGTGTCACAGAATTGTATTTGTAGGATGTAGATGGTACACCAAGCGATATAGCGCGACGTTTGCCGACAAGGACTACTGCACGATCGACATAGATCCGAAGCAAAAAAAGTATGGTGCGAAGAACCATATTGTTGATTCACTTGAAAACCTAGCAACACATTTCAAGCCAAATGAATTGGACGTCATAATCTGCAACGGAGTATTTGGCTGGGGGCTCGACGACAAACCTGCGGTTGAAAGGGCGTTTGCTGCGAGTTTTGACTGTCTTCGCATGGGTGGTTTGCTGGTAGTAGGCTGGAATGATATTACAAAACGACGCCCCTTCAGTTTGGATGAATGTGACGCACTAAGACAATTTGATAGGTTCAGTCTTGAAGGATTGGGTACCTGGAGGTACAAGACCCGGAGCTTTAACAGGCATATTTTTGATTTCTACGCAAAAGGGAAAGAAGTGTAGCGAGCTAGGCCGGCGCACACCGCCCCCGACCTCTGGCCGTTAGTAGGTCCACAAACTTAGCCTTCAGCTCATCGACAGCCGGTGGTTCCAGGGCCGAAACGAACACCGCGTCCTCATAACGGTGGGCCGCCCGAGCGCGTAGCTCGTCTCCGTCCGGGACGCGATCCATCTTGTTGAACACGTGAACCACGCGGCGGCCGTTGAGGCTCAGGTCTCCCAGGGTTCGATCCACCACTGCCACCTGCTCTTCCCAATCCGGGTGCGAGGCATCGATGACG
>JADFIT010000206.1 GCA_022566515.1 Gemmatimonadota bacterium | reverse complement strand
GAGAAGATTGGTGGCTACGCTGCGGATCCTCGCTTCGATCTTCTCGTCGGTGACTCGACCCCTTTCATCGAAATGGTTGTGCACACCCGCCACCGAAATCGAACCTGGCAGCACGATACCCCCGATGTGTGAAACCACTCCCCGCAGGTGCTCCAACCCCTTGATCGCCCCAATGCTCCCAGCCGCCACACCCAGCAGCGCGACGGGCTTGCCTGCCAACACCGATGGGAATCCCAGGTTCTCGATCACCAGCTTCATCACGCTGGAAAACGTGCCGTGATATTCAGGCGTTGCGAGTACCACGCCAGTCGCTGCTTCGATCGTGGCTCGGAGATCCTCGGCCCGGGAGTGTCCCGCCGGCATCCCCGGAAAGGCAAGGTCGAACTCGGCGGGATCGATGACATCGATCCCGCCGACCTTCAAGCGCTTCAGTTCGTCTACCACAAGCGCCACAGCCTTGGCAGTGAAATTCTCTGAACGAACACTGCCCTTCACGATCGCAATGCGAATCCCGGCTGCGCCGTCACCCATGTCTATCTCCTGTTGTAATAGAACCGTTCGCTCACGACTTTGTAGTCTCGCCAGCGTCGCCGGCACGTATCGCATCTAGCATCGCCATCAGCGTGCGTTGTTCACCCTTGTCGAGCGCGTCCAACGCAGATTGACAGGCGTGCAACATCGGATCGTCCAACCGCCCGACCACCTTGCGTCCCTCTCCCGTGATGGCGCAGTACACGATGCGCCGATCCTCGGCACAGCGGTCGCGGACTGCCAGCTTCTTGACGATCAACCGGTCGATCATTCGAGTGATCCCTGGCGCATGCTCCACCAACCGGTCGGCGATCTCCAGCGTGGGCAATCCCCGTTCGCCAGCTCCCCGCAGAATCCGCAGCACGTTGTACTGCTGCACCGTGATGCCTTCGCCTTCGACGACGGCGCTGAAGCTGCGGCGGATCACGTCAGCGGTCCGCATCACGCCGATTGCCGCCTCCTCACTCACAGAGCGGAATGGCTTCGTCTGCTTGATTTCCCGAGCCAACGCGCCAATAGTTGACATAGCAATAATCTATATATTAATATTTGATATATCAAGTATATGTTGTGACCCCCGTCGCTGCACCTCCCACCACCGCTTGCTATCGTTTTTTCGGTATTCCCACCTATCTTGGTGAGTGATGGAGCTGCATCGGGAGTGAAGGGAACGTGAGCAAACAGAGATCCACCACACCCACTCACGTGGCGGGCATGGATCGAGCGCCAAACCGACCTAACGCGCTCCCGGCGAAGGCGTACACGGACGAACAGTGGGACGAGGAATCCTATGCGCTACTGGCGGAGCGGGGTGACCCGGCCCACTGCCCTGCCTGTGGCTTGACGGGCTTTTACGGCCCCCGGGCCCGGGACAACGCGCCCAAATTCCACGAGTGCAGGTTTTGCGGGTTTTACCAGGAGGTAGGCCAGCAGTCTACCCGCCGTCGGCCCGTGAGCCACGACTGCGACCAGTGGCCCGAAATTGCCGGCGCGCCCTACGTCTGGTGGATCGCACCAGACGAGCGGTGGTTTCATTGCAGCTTCTGTGACCGGCGCGCTTCCGTCGAGACCAGTAACGTCTTCATGAAGGGGAGCGGCATAACCGCGCCGTCCGACGATCCCAATCACCCTTGGTGGCACGTACCGCAGGATCAATCGTATTCGTTCTACTACAGCTACTGGGAGCAATGGCCCTCCACAAAGGGCCGTGTGGTGTTCTAGATTCCATGCGCCATGGGCGCACTCGATTTCCCGGTTTTCGACGGCCACAACGATACGCTTCTGAACCTCCACGTCCCGGAACGTGGTCGGGGCCGCTCCTTCTTCGTCGAAAGCGATATAGGCCACGTAGACCTGCCGAGGGCGAGACGGGGTGGGTTCGGCGGCGGGTTCTTCGCCATCTTCGTTCCACCCGTCAAGGCTTACGAGTCGGGGCCTGATGGACAGGACACGCCTCCGGGCTCGAGCCCGATACGCGTTCCCGCCTTGGATCCGGCATACGCACACCAATTCACCAACGACGTGATCGCCAGGTTACAGCGCATAGAACAAGAGGCCGAAGGACAAGTGCGTGTGGTGCGCACCGTTGCCGAACTCGAAGAATGCTTGGCACAAGGCGTGTTGGCCATCGTGCTGCACTTCGAGGGTGCGGAGGCCATCCATCCCGATATCGCCGCGTTGGAGGGGTTCTACGAGATCGGCTTGCGCTCGCTGGGAATCGTGTGGAGCCGGCCCAACGCCTACGGGCACGGGGTGCCGTTCGAATTTCCCGGCTCTCCGGACTCGGGACCGGGCTTGACCGACGCGGGTTTCGAATTGGTGCGGGAGTGCAACCGGCTCGGTATTCTCGTGGATCTGGCACACATCAACGAGCGCGGATTCTGGGATACCGCCGAGCACACTGCCGCTCCGCTCGTGGTAACCCACGGCGCCGCACATGAGCTTTCACGCTCTTCCAGAAACCTGACTGACGCTCAACTGGACGCGATCGGAGAAACCGACGGAGTGGTGGGCATCAACTTTCATGTCGGGTTCTTACGTGCCGACGGGTTGCGGGACCCCGATATGCCCCTCAGCGTGCTGGTGCGGCATATCGACTATGCGGTGCACCGGATCGGCATCGACCATGTGGCACTGGGATCCGATTTCGACGGCGCGGTCATGTCTCAATATCTCGGCGACGTGGCGGGACTGCCGAAGTTGATCGCCGAATTACGAGATGCCGGCTACGACGACTCGGCGCTGCGAAAAATCACGCACGAGAACTGGATACGGGTGCTCGGCAAGACATGGGCCGCGTAGCAGGGCACAGGAAAGGAACGCCGTCCGAATACCCAGCCCACCTCCCATCAAGATGCCGCCAGCTTGTCCGCCAACTTCGAGAGGAGCTTTCTGAGGTCCTTCATCCCACCCTTGCCAAGCGCCTGCTTGAACTCCGCGTGAACGTCAGCCACCACCAGAGCCGCATCTCCGGCGAGACGCCGCCCCTTCTCGGTGTAGGTCACCAACTTCGCCCTTCGATCTGTTCGATCCTGCCACAGCTCGACGTAGCCGAGCAGGGTCAGTTCACGCACTAGCTGCCCCATCGCCTGCTTGGTCATTCTCGCCCGGCGGGCCAACACGGTAATTCGTGTCCCGTCCGGATCCATGTTTCGTACCAGAGCGAAGTGCGACACACGAACGCTCATATGTCCATAAGCCTGGATTTTCCGACCGGCCCTGTCATTGAACGCGCGAACTCCAAAGCCGAGGAGTTCCCCGGTGTCCGACCATCCTCGGTCTTGGGACCCCTCTATGTCGGAGCCTTTCTGCTGCTTCTTCTTCTTGGCCAAGGAAACCCCTGCCATGCATCTCGTTTCGAGATATTCTCGGTGAGATGACAACCTACCTTCCAGTACCGCAGCGGGCCAGTCTGACTCCTTGCCGTATTGGCCACTTTTGCGTTCTCTTCTTCCCTATGTCATTCATCGCACAATTGCGAACAGTCCTTACGCTCGGCAAGGGCGTCATCTCGGGACTATCCGAAGATGCCGCCGGCGAAGATCCGATCGTACTATTCGGCCGCTGGTTCGAAGACGCGAAGCGCTCCGGAATACTGTTGCCCGAAACCATGGCGCTCGCCACATGCGATAGGGACAGCCACCCGGCTGCCCGGATGGTTCTCCTCAAGGCGTTCGACGAGCGGGGATTTGTGTTCTACACCAACTACGTGAGCCGGAAGAGCGAGGAGCTGGAGGAAAACCCGAACGCCGCCCTTCTCTTCCACTGGCCCATTCTCGAACGACAGGTTCGGATCGAGGGCTCCGCGGAACGGATCTCGGCCGAAGAGTCTGCCGCCTATTTCAGCACACGCGCCCGGGGGAGCCAACTCGGTGCATGGGCATCAAAGCAGAGTGCGCCGTTAGGGCACCCGAAGGAACTCCAAAACCGGTTCCGGAAGTACAAGGACAAGTACAGCGGCGGCGAGGTGCCGTGGCCGCAGTTCTGGGGAGGCTACCGGGTCTCGCCCCGAGTGATTGAATTCTGGCAGGGGCGGCTGAACCGCCTCCACGACCGCGTTCTCTATAAAAAGGAAAACGGCGAGTGGCAGTGTTCCAGGCTGTATCCGTGATGGGAGAAGCGGGCGGAATCACCACGATGGCTTTGAACGGAGAGACACACTGTGTCGATGACCAACGCTAGCCTGCTGAGGGCCTGGCACCTCTCTTTGCTCGCCCCTCTCCTGATCTCGTGCGCCGGGGCCGGGGCAGCTCAAACCACGCCCCGCCGCGTCATTCTGCTCATCGCCGATGGCGCGGGTGTGGAGCATTGGACGCTGGCAAAATTTGCCAGGCAGCAGCTTGCGGTGGGCGACTTCGAGATTGCAGGACTCGTCGATACACGGGGCAGCGGCCATGTGGTGACGGGAAGCGCGGCGGGCGCCACCGCACTCGCCACCGGCACCAGGACCTTCTTCGGCGCCGTGGGCGTCGGTCCTGACAGCACTCCCCGGCAAACGGTGCTGGAGGCGGCGAAGGCACGAGGCATGGCAACCGGCCTCGTCACGACCACGTGGATCGTCGATGCCACGCCGGCCGCGTTTGCATCACACGTCCCCAGCCGCGGTCAGCTGGTGGACATTATGAAGCAGATGACGCAGCTGCCGGTGGACGTCTTGCTGGGTGGCGGCCGCGGGATCTTCGAGCGCGCGGAAGTCGATCTGCGCCGAGGGGCCATGGAGCGGTACACCTACATTGAAACGGCCGCGGAACTCGAACAGCTAGACACCGATGACGTAACGAGTCTGCTGGGATTGTTCGCCCCCGGTGACCTGCCTCGGGCCCCCGAGCGCTCGCCCGGGCTCACCAGCATGATGGCGACCGCGCTCGCCATTCTCGACCGCGATCCCGATGGCTTCTTCCTCATGGTGGAGAACGAGGGATCCGACACCGAAGCCCATGCCAACGTCGAGCGAGACGTGTTGGTCGCGGAGATGCTCGACTTCGATGATGCGGTGCGCGTCGCACTGGAGTATCAAGAGCGCCATCCCGAGACGCTCGTAGTCGTCACCGCAGACCATGAAACCGGCGGCTTGGGCCTTATCCCCGACCGAAACCGCAACGTGATACTCCGATACTCAACCCGTGACCACACGGCGGCCTTCGTACCGCTCTTCGCCAGCGGACCAGGTGCCGAGCGTTTCGGCGGTCTCAAGGAGAACTGGGAAATCGGCC
>JADFIT010000205.1 GCA_022566515.1 Gemmatimonadota bacterium | reverse complement strand
GACACCGGCAACAAGCCTTCGGCCGCTAGCTCCGCCAGCTCGCTCCCGGGGGCGTACCCCGAAGGCAAGAATCCATCGTGAACGAGATGGGTGTACTCGTAGACCTGCACGCCGACGAAGCTCGCACCGATCGCAACGGTGGCCAGCAGATACAGTTTGAGGAGGCGTTGGTCGCCGTCTTGAATCGCAGCGAACGCCTTCACCATCGTCACGCTGCTACAGATCAGGAGGAACGTGTTGACCGCAGTGAGCGGGATGTTGAGGATCTGTCCCGGAGCGGCCCAATGCTCGGGGCTGCCGAAGCGCAGAATAATGTACGATCCGATCAGGGCCGTGAAGAACATCACTTCCGACCCCAAGAAGACCCACATGCCCAGCTTTTCACTGTAAACATCCGCGCCGATCTCGCGTCGGGCCGGCGGTTTCATCAAGGCGGGGTGAGCCATATTTCTCGTCCCTCCTATAGGCCGGCGGCAGCCGGATCGACGTCAGATGCCAGCTTGCGGGTTTGCGGGAGGAAGTCGTCCTCCACCAGCGGCGAGCTGTACTCGTAGGGACCGCGATACACCGTCGGTACCTTGGCGAAGTTGCCATGGGGCGGCGGAGAGGGGACCGTCCATTCCAGCCCGTTGGCATCCCACGGGTTCTCGGGAGCCTTCTTGCCGTTGAACCAGCTCATGACGAAATTCACCGCGAAGAGTATTTGCACGGTGAACAGCAACAATGCACTCACCGTAATGAACCTGTTGAGCGGGGCGAGCGGCTGCAAGAATTCGTATTGCGAGGGGTCGTAAATGCGTCGCATGTGTCCGGCGATTCCCAGATCGTGCATCGGGAAGAACGTCAGGTTGTAGAAAAGGAAAGTCAGCCAGAAATGAATCTTGCCCAGGGTGCTGTTCATCATCCGGCCGAACATCTTCGGGTACCAATATGTCACCGCCGCAAAGATGGCGAAGAGGCTTCCGCCGAACAGTACGTAGTGGATATGAGCCACGATGAAGTAGGTATCGTGGATGTAGATGTCCACAGGCGTGGAAGCCATGAAGATTCCGCTCAGGCCGCCGATCACGAACATCGCCACAAACCCGACCGCGTGGAGCATCGGCACGTGGAAGCGAATGTTCCCCCGCCACATCGTTCCCATCCAATTGAACACCTTGATGGCCGACGGCACCGCGATGATCATGGTGGATATCATGAACGTCATGCCCAACGTGGGATTCATGCCGCTCTGGAACATGTGGTGGCCCCACACGACCCATCCGAGAAAGGCGATGGAGATGAGCGCGAACACCATCGAGTGGTAACCGAACACCGGCTTGCGCGATCCGTTCGCAATGATGTCCGAGACCATGCCCATCGCCGGCAGGATGAGGATGTAGACCTCGGGGTGCCCGAAGTACCAGAACAGGTGTTGCCAGAGGATTACTTGGCCGCCGTCCGTCCAATCAAAGAAGTGTGTCCCGATAGTCTGGTCGAAGAAGAGCATGATCGCCGCCCCCGAAAGGATGGGGATGGCAAGCAGCACCAGGATCGCCGTGATGAAGAGTGACCAGATCGACAGTGGCATCCTGAACCAGGTCATCCCGGGAGCCCGCAGGTTTACCACCGTCGTGATGTAGTTCAGGGCACCCATGATCGACGCCAGGCCTAGGATCGCAATGCTCAGCAGCCAGATTTGCTGGCCCCCGCTCACACCGGTCCATTCGGGATCCGCGCTGAGCGGCGCGTACGCCGTCCAGCCCGCAGCCGCGTGGCCGCCTTCGACGAAGAAGCCTGCCATCATCAAGATCCCGGCAGAGAAGGCAACCCAGAACGACGCCATATTGAGTCGCGGAAATGCCATGTCCGGCGCGCCGATCTTGAGTGGGATCAAGAAATTCCCGAACACGCCGACGAGCAGCGGCATGATGGCGAAGAACACCATGATCGTACCGTGCATCGTGACCAGCGAGTTATAGAATTCGGGAAGCAGGATCCCGCCGGGCGCCATGGTCTCCGGGAGCAGCTGTCCCGCCGGGAGCGGCCGGTCCGGAAATCCGAGTTGCCACCGCATCATCATCGCCATCAACCCGCCGAACAGCAGGAACACAAAGCTCATCAGCAGAAACTGAATGCCGATGATCTTGTGGTCGGTCGAGAAGATGTACTTTCGCAGGAACGATAGCTCGTGGGCTTCCGTGTGCGCTGCGGGCTCCAAAGAAACCGCGGAAGTCGCCATTGTTATCCCTTAAATCGAAGTGTTCTTACTCTCGCTACTCCTCGTCGGCTGCCGCGCTCCGGTCCGACAGCCACTGTTGGTAATCTTCCGCCGAGTGGACGATCACCCTGGCCCGCATGCGATAGTGACCCAGACCGCACAGCTCGGCGCAAGCAATCTCGTACTCCCCTACTTCCGTAGCTTCAAACCACACATTGATGTCCATACCCGGCACCGCGTCCTGCTTGACCCGGAAGGCAGGGACGAAGAACGAGTGTATCACATCTTCGGCAATCAGCTGCAGCTCCACAGGCCGGTTCACCGGAATGTGAAGCTGGTTTCTCAGGGTGAAATCGTCGGCGGTCCCAAGCTGCCCATCGGGACCCCGATACGTGAAGTTCCACTCGAACTGCTTGACATGGACCTCGTACGGGATGGCGTTCGGCGGAATGCTGTTCCGACCCTTGATGTGATTCCACACGCCGCCGCTCATGAGTCCGATGATTACCAGCGTCACAGCCGGAACCGCAGTCCAAATAATCTCGGCCTTTATGCTTCCTTGGATGTATTGGGCCTTGCGGCCCGGCCGGGCCCGATACTTGATCGCGAACACAAGCAGCCCGACTTCGACCACCACGAACGCTATACCGGTAATGACGAGAATGACGTAATACAAAAAATCGATATCACCGGCGAACGTGGACGCACCGGGTGGTAGAATCCAACTCATGCCGGAATCTCCTCAGCCGCCGAAGGTGAAGTTCAAAGTCGCAGACCCGTCAGCCTCCACCGTCACGTCACCCGACTGCGTCCCCAGCGTTTCATGCCACACTGCGACCTGGTACGTCCCCGCAGGCAATCCGCCGATGGTGAACGAGCCGTCAACAGCAGATGTTGCAAAGTAGGAATGCTCCACCACGCCCACGTACGCGTTCATCCACCCGTGCACGTTGCACTCCAAGGGAATCATGATTTCGGGCGTATTGAAAGTGCGCGGCGACGTCATTCCCGCCCGGGGCTGGCTGATATTGAAGCCACGGTTTTCGGTGGGGACCGCCTTGATGTTGTGAAGCAGCGGGTCGCTGTTGGTGATTTCCAGAGTCTGGCCCACCATCACCCCCACCACCCTAGGCGAGTAGAGGCATCCGTTTTGGTCGATGGCTGCGGCTTCACTCGGCTCCGGATACGGCCCGTCGGGCAATCCGCCGACGATGCGGATGAACACATTTGCCAATTTGCCGTCCGTCACCACGACGATCGGGTCCGTGGGTCCGTCGCTGTGTTTGACCGCGCAATCCGGTTCCTCCGCCATGTCGATCGCCGGGTTCGTTGGCACGCTGCCGGCAAAACTGATTACACCTGTGATGCTGCTGTTACCCAGCGGCGCGGCGGCGGCGGCACCACTGCTCCCACCTGAGTCCCCGTCACCACCACCACACGCGAGAAACGCGAACAAGCACGAGGCTACCCAAAAACGTCGCATCTTTCCTCCCAATAGAGAATGATTCTATGCCCTGCGTTCCCGTCGCTGGGCGCGCCAGACTATCCCGAATCCAAGTCCTGCAGACAACACAACAGCAACGATTGGTGCCACAAACACACGAGGCGGTGTCGGCACATCCAAATAGATCGCATACCAGGCACTGATCGAGCCGCGCACACCGCCCTCACCGGCGGTCCCGTCTGCGGCAAAGAAACCGATCGGCAACGGCTCACCCGGTGTGAATGGGACGGCAACACTAGGGTCAGCCGGCACCAACGCCCGCGTGAACTGCACCTGCCACTGACCATCCGCAAATGTAGCCGAATGTGCAACCTGAGGCGCCCCGGCGATGGGCGCGAACGAACCCATTCCGGTAGCCGTGCCCTCTCGAACCCGATCCGGCGAGCTGGTCCACTGCCACATGTACACCGGGTGTCGCGGGTCGCCGCCCATAAAGAAGGGTAACTCCAATCCCTCGGGCGGGTCGAGCGGGAACTGAATGCCGATCCGGTCGGGGCCCTGCTCCTCGACGTGTGGCGCATCCACATCTGTGAGTGTCTCGACCATGCCCTGGAAGAATGGCTCCCATTCCGGATCGGGACTCCGGGACGGGTCGTTCCACGTGAGCTTCACGGCCAGGTTCCGGCCGTCGTGTGCGGCTCGCACCCAAATGCCGTCAACGGTGGGCGCGAACCACCGTGGTTTGATAACAATCTGACCGACCATCGGGATATAATACGGTTCGACGTTGTCCCACAGCGGATCCTCCGGACCGGACGGCAACGCCCCTTCAAACCGCGCCGCACGCACCACGTCGCGAGGCTGGGGCGCCTCGTCGGGCGAAAGACTCCGCACGTACTGCGCAATCCGCCAAAGCTGCTCGTCGGTAATGATGCCGGCGTCTATGACATCACTGTTGGAGGGCATCGGTGTTCCATCCAACCCCGTCCGCATCCGGATGTAGATGTCGTCGACCGTACCGCCGCCGTTGAAATTCCAGTTTTCCGACAGATCGGCTGCCCGAACCGGGAACCCCCAGTCGTCGGTCAACTCCGGGGCGGAGTTCCCGTCGCCGCGCCCCTGCATGCCATGACAGCGGATGCATTCCAGATCATCCACAAACAGGCCCCGCCCGTCCTCGAGGTCTGCTTCGGAGGGTCGCCCGGGCTTGCGCCCTATACTGATCGGCTCGGGCACGGTGCCGTCGAAGAATCTCGAAAACGTCTTGATGTAGGCAATGACGTCGTCGCGTTCACCACCGCTCAGCTTATCGCGCCAACCCGGCATCGTGGTTCCCGGCATACCATTGTCTATCACTTGGCGCAAATCGTCATCCGTAGGCAACTCGCCGCTCGCAGTCGTTCTCACCTGGTAGACGGCCGTCGTGAAGTCGCGTGGTCGCGGCAACATGAACGCCGCCGCCTCGCCGTCTCCGGCACCCGTGTCTCCGTGACACCCGGTGCACCATTTCTCGTAAAGCGCCTTGCCCCGCTCCAGGTCCTGAGCCCAAAGGGAGCAGGGAGCAGGGAGCAGGGAGAGGGCCACAACTGCTGGCACCGCGACCCC
>JADFIT010000050.1 GCA_022566515.1 Gemmatimonadota bacterium | reverse complement strand
CGGTCTCGAACGGATCTTGTTCCGCTGTGCAAAGGGCTTCGTCGAGCGACGATACTACGGTTACGTCCTCGGCCTCAAAATCGGGATTGCGCGTGATGACTACGGTGCGGCGGCCGGGTAGCGGGCGGCCGATGGACTGGAACGTCTTGCGGCCCGTCACGATGGTGTGGCCGGTTGTGAGGCGCTTGAAATGCTGGAGGTCTGCGGGGAGGTGCCAGGGAATGCCTCCGTGCCGTCCGATGACGTCGTTCTCAGAACGCGCCGCGATGAGGGATACGGTCATACTGCTATCGGCGCCGCTATTCTGGGGTGGGGGTCGTAACTGTCCAGCGCAAGATCCTCGTACTTGAAATCGGCAAGGGTCTCGACGGCCGGGTTGAGTACCATGGTCGGAAGCGGTCGGGGTTCGCGGCTCAACTGTAGCTGAACCTGCTCTTGGTGGTTCGTGTAGATGTGCGCGTCACCGAAGGTGTGGATGAACTCGCCCGGTCGGAGCCCCGTAACCTGGGCGATCATCATCGTCAGTAGCGCGTATGAGGCGATGTTGAAGGGCACTCCGAGGAAGAGATCGGCGCTTCGCTGGTATAGCTGACAGGAAAGCTTGCCTTCGCTGACGTAGAACTGAAACAAGAGGTGGCAGGGGGCGAGTGCCATTCGAGGAATATCCGCGACGTTCCACGCCGAGACGATCAGCCGCCGCGAAGTCGGATTGTCCTGAATCTCTCGTACGACGCGGTCTATTTGGTCGATGTGCTCTCCGTTGGAGGAGGGCCAAGAGCGCCACTGGTGACCGTAAATCGGGCCTAGATCGCCCCGTTCATCGGCCCATTCATCCCAGATTCTGACACCGTGATCGTTGAGGTATTGGATATTGGTGTCGCCTCTGAGGAACCAAAGCAATTCGTAGATGATGGACTTGAGGTGCAGCTTCTTGGTGGTAACGACTGGGAATCCGGCCGCGAGGTCGAAACGCATCTGGTGGCCAAAGACGCTCAACGTCCCGGTACCTGTTCGGTCCTCCTTGGGAGTTCCATGGTCCATCACGTGCCGGAGCAGATCGAGATATTGTTTCATGTCAACCACCACTCGTGGTAACGGATAGGTCGCGGTTGGCGGCGGAATGGTCGTCACGGAGATCTAGCTTCGGCCGTGCCCACTGCGCTCTCCGCTCGATGGACGAGAGCCCGTCTCCGATGCGCGTCGGGATCTCTACGGCGTTGGGGCCCACCTTGAGGTTGGCCATCGGTTGGGCGATGGGTTCGGGCACGATCACGCCTGGATTAAAGATACCAGCAGGGTCGAACGCTCCCTTCACGAGCTTGAACAGGGCGGTGACCTCGGAACCGTAGGTGCGCTCCAGCAGTGACGCACGCAGGCGGCCGTCCCCATGTTCGCCGCTCACGGTGCCGCGTAGGTGGACGACGAGATCGGTCACCATGCGCAGGAGGCTGTCGAGGCGGTTCTCAAAGCTGGTGTCCGTCGTGTCCACGAGGGCGTTCACGTGCAAGTGTCCGTCGCCGGCATGGCCGAACGCCACGATCTCCACGCCTGTCATGCGCGCTGCTTCCCTCACGCCTTTCAGGTAACGGCTCAGGTTTTCCAGCGGCACGCAGCCGTCTTCGATGATCTGAAGCGAGCGGCGGTTCGCCGGAAGCTCCGCCAGTCGGGGACTGGCGGCGTGCCGCAGAGCCCAAATGCGCGTCTGCTCTTCGGCGGTCAGGGCCGTTTTCACGTCTACGCACCATGAGGAGGTTTGCCGTACGGCATCGTGCACCAGGTCGCGAATGGCATCGTCGCTCGCTCGCTCGAACTCCACCAGCAGGACGGCGTCGGCCCCGGCGCTCAGTAGGTTAGACTCGCCGGCGATTTGCAGGAACGTTCGATCGAGCAACTCGATGACGGACGGCTGAAGTGAAAGGAGCACTCCAACGATATCACCGAGCGCCTCGACATCGGCCAGTGCGAGAAGCATTGATCCGGTCGCAGCCGGTGCGGAGTCCAGACGCGTCTCTATGCGCGTTATGAAACCCAGCGTACCCTCGGAACCAATGACGAGGTCGAGCAAGTCGCCGGACTCGAGGTACTCGTCCAGCGCATAGCCGGATGAGTTCTTTGTCGTCGCCGGAAACCGCTCGACGATGGTGTCCTTGCGATCGTGCAATACGTTCTTGACCTGAGCGTCGAATCTATCCTGAGCCCGGAGACGTTCCTCGAGGTGGCGGCGTTGGCCTCGCTTGGGACGACGGTTGCCGCGCCCGTCACGGGCTAGCCAACCCACCTCGCCATCCGCAGTGACGAATTCCACTCCCTCGACCCACTTTCGCATGCTCCCGTATCGCAAGCTGCGCGCTCCGGCAGCGTTGGTGGCGGTCATTCCACCGATGGTGCAATACGCCCCGCTGGATGGATCCGGCGGAAGCCGGTGTCCGATGCGCCGCGCCGCGCGGTCGAGGCCGGCCCAGGTGACGGCTGCACCGGTATTGGCCAGCTTCTGCGGTGACACTCGAAGCGGACGCTCAAAACGCTGTAGGTCGACTAGAATGCCGGTTCCCACGTTGCCCCCGGGGATGCCGCTACCCGCCCCGCGAGGCACGAGGTGAAGTCCTTCCCCGCCGGCAAATCGAACTAGCAGCGACAAGTCTTCCACGTCTCTGGGAATGGCAACGGCGTCGGGAAGGATGCGGTAGGGGCCGGCGCCTTCGCTGTAAGCCGCCCGGGCTGCCAGGTCGGTATGGAATTCGCCGGTGAAGCCCGGTGGTGGGTCGAGGGTGGGCATGTCTAGAATCTAAGGGAGGAGGGAGGAGGGAGGACCCTACCTGCCCCCTCCCTTGCCCGCCAGCACCTTGAAGTACGCTCTCACCAACGTGTTGCTCGGTGCAATGATGGCCGCCATCGCCACCGTCCGATAAACCTCCCGGCGAGTGATCTTGACCTTGTGCCCGGGATCCAGCAGGCGGGCGTCGCGTGCTGCGAGCCGGAGGGTGCGCACTGCGAAGTAGAGTGAGGTCAGACAAAACAGTCTCACTCTGTACTCGCGGCGCGGCAGCCGCGTGCAATACTCCAGGGCATCCTTCAGGTGACCTTGGGCCTTGCCGATCAACACGTCCATTGCCTGGCGCGCCTGGCGGTCACGATCCGGATCGTGCATCTGGCCGGGCTGAATTCCGAACTGGTCGCAAAGCTCTTGCGGGACGAAGCTCCAACCACGGCGACGGTCGTCGGCAACATCCTTGACGATGTTGGTGAGTTGCAGTCCCAGTCCAAAGCTAGTAGCCAGTGGCTTGAGCCGGGCATAATGACGTGAGGTGACGGCGATTCGAACTGAAGCAAACAAATCCGTCAAGAGGTGTCCCACGGTCCCCGCCACATAATAGCAATAGCGCTCCAGGTCGCTGATGGTCGTCAGCGCGCGTGGCGTTTTAGAGTCTCCCTCTACGTAGCGCGATGCGAACCCAGCCATGCCGGTGCACATCTCCTGCACCCAAGGCGTGATTGCGGAGCATTGGGAAGCCGGCAGGCGTCGGAACTCATCTAGTACAACGTCGGCCCGGTTGGCCAGCTCCTCTTCGTCGGTGCGGGGATTCTCGAACCGCGCAGCGATCGGCCCGGCATCGGGTCCTTCATCTTCGAGGCACAGCCGAAGCCGGGATAGCAGGGCGTTCTTCTCGGAGCCAGGGAGATCGGCAGTATCCTCGATGGTATCTGCTATGCGACACAAGAGGTAGGCCAGCAAGACAGGGTGTTCGAGATCCGGCGGAAGGAGCCGAATAGTCAGTGCGAAGGTGCGGGACACCTTCGGTAGTATTTCATTGCAATACGCGCGGCCGGACACGAAGTCTGATGCAGACGTTGGCTTGCTTCGCCGGATCTCAGGCGTTCGGTCTACCGTGAGTTCGCGCGTCGCAGGTGGGCCGGCTTTGGCGTCACCCACCAAACCGCTCCCTGACACCATCGAGGATGCGCAGCAAGATCGCCTCTCCGTCGTGGCCTGGCGGAACCATCACCTCCCGTTGCCGTGAAGGCAGAGAGGGGTCGGACACGCGGCGAAAGACCGCCTCCGCCGTCAATTGGTATCCGAGAGGGCCCAGCGGATCGACCCAGAACCTCAAGAGAATCTCCCGTTCAGGATGTGCCACGTCACCGTCGCCCGAGCGGCCCGTTACGACGTTGAACCAGCGCGTCTCCACGTAGGCGTCCAGTACGCTGGAGATGCGGATCTCGAGTCCTTCCTCGATAATGCGTTCCTCCAAGGCTCCAATCAGTGCCGCTGTATCCGCCCTCAAAGTGTCCACAAACGCCTGATACAGCGGCGGGAACGGCGGACGCACGGTCCCCACCGACGCACAGGCAGCAACTGCAACCGACGCGAGGAGAATGATTCTCGACGCCCCGCTAGACTCCGAGATTCGACTCACTCGGCGGGTCTGTCGAGTAATCGTAGAACCCCTTCCCGGTTTTCTTGCCGTACCAGCCTGCGAGCACCATCCGCTTCAACAGCGGCGGTGGAGCATACCGCTTCTCGCGGTACTCATCGAACATGATCTCCGCGATCTTGTACGTCGTATCGAGGCCGACGAAATCCAAGAGAGTGAAAGGACCCATCGGGTAACCTGTCCCCAACATCATTCCCTTGTCGATGTCTCCTATGGTACCGACGCCTTGCTCCACCGCGCGAATGGCGTCGATGAGATAGGGGACCAAGAGCAGGTTCACGATGAAGCCGGAGTTGTCCTTGGCCGCGATAGGCTCCTTGCGCAAGCTCCGGGCAAACTCCATCGCCCTGTCGAAGGACTCGGCACTGGTGGTCACCGTCCGCACGACCTCCACCAGCTTCATCAGCGGAACCGGGTTGAAAAAGTGCAGGCCCACGAAGCGGTCCGGGCGGCTCGTGGCGGCCGCCATGGCTGCGATCGTGAGACTCGACGTGTTGGAGGCGAAAATCGTGTGATCCGGACAGAGAGCGTCGAGTTCCTTCCACAACGTGTTCTTCAGCTCGAGATCCTCCGTTATCGCTTCGACGATAATATCGCTGTCTTTCAAGTCGCTGACATTGGTAGTGAAGGTGAGCCGGGCCAGCGTCGCGTCGCGATCTTCGGCTGACATTTTCCCCTTCTCGACGAACTTGTCGAGCGACTTCGTGATAGCGGCCTTGCCCTTCCTGTTGAACTCGTCCGCCACATCTCTGACAATCGTCGTGTGTCCGCTGCTGGCTGCTACCTGGGCAATGCCTCTGCCCATCAAGCCGCAACCCAGGACGCCTACTTTCTCAATTTCTGACATTGTTCTGCCTGGTTATTTGATGTGAAGTGATCTTGGGCTTCTCCCCTGCCTCTCCTGCCCTATTTACTCAGATTCTTCCCTATCTCCCTGATCTCCGCGGTCAACCTTTTGACGAGACCGCCGGTCTGCCCATCCGGCAAATCCGTGGGCACGGTGATCTCCTCTCGCTCTAGTCCATCGAGCACCTGTTCCATCGCGACCTGCACGCGCTCGACCTGAGACCGGTGACTTCGGGCGATCGCCAGGCCTCCCGCAACCCCAGCCACGGCGGGAAGGACAGCAACAGCCGCGGCCACGCCGAGAACGACGGCAATAGCCGTGAGCGCCGCGCCTGAGGTGAGAAACGCAGCTCCACCCGCGACCCGTTCCGTCCGCGTGTTCGAAAGGTCGGCGATGAGCGTCACATGACACCATTGATCCTCCAGCTGCTCGACCCTTCCCAAGATTTCCTTCGCCCGCGCGAGAGCGTATCGGCGGCCGCCAACGCCCAGACTTCGCTTGAGGGCCGCCAAGACGTCCTTGCGAGCCTCCCACGACCTGCCTTGCGGGTATCTCCGCTTGATAGTCAGCAGCTCTTCCGCCGTCATCCAGTGGGAGAGCGTGGTCTCCACTTCGGCCGCCTGTCCTGGGACTGTGCGTGCTGCCGACAGCCGTTTTGGTCCCGCCAGCTTGACCAGCATCCCTTGGTCCCCAGCCGTCACCCCCCTCGCACGCTCCTCGAGCAGTGCCTGTTGAAGATGCCGCGTGGGAATCCCGACCTCTTTCCCGAGTTCCAGCACCTCATCCGGGGTCAGCTGGTCCCCAATGTCATGCGCCTTGGTATGAAGCTCCGCCGCACGATGAATGATCCGCTCCAGCGCCTCACGGCTGATCCGTTTGTCGGGTGGTACGAGATCCTGGGCCATGGGATTCTGCTAGAAAGCCTCCACGATTACCGCCGCCCCCTGACCGCCCCCGATGCACGCCGTGCCGAGGCCGTATTTCTTGCCGGCAAGTCGCAACGCGTGCAGCAAGTGCACGGTGATACGCGCTCCGGTGGAAGCGAGTGGGTGGCCGATGGCTATGGCTCCGCCGTGCACGTTGGTTTTCTCCGGATCGAGTCCGAGTTCCCGTTCGACGGCGAGGTACTGAGCTGCGAAGGCTTCGTTGACTTCGATCAAGTCCATATCGTCGAGCGCCAAGCCTGCCTTCTCGAGAGCCTTGCGCGAGGCTGGCGCCGGTCCGATACCCATGTACTTCGGTTCCACGCCCACCACGGCCCAGGCCACGAGCCGGCCCAACGGTTTCAAGCCGTGATCTGCTGCGAAGTCCTCGCCGGCGATTATCGTTGCGGCCGCACCGTCGCAAATGCCCGATGCGTTACCCGCCGTAACCACGCCGTCCTTTTTGAAATAAGACGGCAGCTTCCCGAGCACTTCCAGTGTAGTGTCGGGCCGCATGTGCTCATCTCCCCGCCAGTCTTCCATTTCCTTCGTCTTGCGGTTCTTGATCGGAACCGGAACGACCTCGTTCTCGAAAACGCAATCTTCCCACGCCTTGGCGGCCCGCTGCTGGCTGCGAAGCGCTACTTCGTCCACGGCGGTCCTGTCCAGCTTGTACTTGTCGGCGAGATTCTCGGCGGTTTCGGCCATGGAAAACCCGCACTGAGGATCGGACAGCGATTCCCATAGCGAATCTTCAAACTGGGCCGTGGGGCCCAAACGCAAACCCCACCGCGCCCCCCGTACGACGTGGGGCGCCTGGCTCATCGACTCTGCACCGCCGGCGAGCACGACGGAGGACTCGTCGAGCAAGATCTGTTGAGCACCCTGTATGATCGCCTCGAACCCCGACCCGCAGAGCCGGTTTACCGTGACCGCCGGAGTTTCGATTGGCAAGCCTGTCTGAAGACCGATGTGCCGCGCTAGGTAGATCGCGTCGGCGGAGGTCTGCTGGGCATTGCCGAACACGACGTGATCGATCGCTTCGGGCTGGACGCCCGAACGGTCAACCGCATGCTTAGCCGCAACGACTCCCAGCTGTGTAGCCGAAAGGTTCCTCAACACGCCTCCAAAATCACCGTAACCCGTCCGGACGCCGGACAAGAACACCACATCTTTATTTTTACCCTGGGTTTTCATGGGAATCTCCTCTGGTGCGAATCAGCCGCAGGCGGCACGCCGTGCCGGCCTTGGTTGAGCCTTGAAACCTAATGACTAAGCGCTGATTGCTGGATATTGGCGCGTCGACTTCGATGACGGCGATCGAGAGCCGGCGGCCCAACAAACTACGTCACTATGGGGTCGCCGCATGCGATGCAGTAACGCCAACCGGCTTCGAGATCGACGCCGCAGGCGGGGCAGGAGACCATTCGAAGGTCACGGCCGCAGAACGGACAAAACTTGACCGCGCGCCCGACGGGAAGGTCTTCACCGCAGTAGATGCACGATGTTCCCGAAAAAGGGACCCCTTCGGTGACCTGGTGTGCCTCCTCCGGGGCAGCATCGAGCGCCGTCATCTTGGCCGTCGTGAGATCCAGCAGGTCCGGACCCGGCACAAACGGCTCTCTCTCTTCGCTGGACAATTCCAGGGCTGGATCCTCTTCGGCTTCGGGCGAAGGCGGAGGGGCGTAGGCTTCTCGGGCCTCGGTGACGGTTCGGACCGCTCCGGAGTTGAGGTAGACTCTGGCAGCGGCGTATTCGCGGAAGGCGCCTGGATTGGGATTGATGGACCGGGCCTCTTGGGCGAGCGCCTCTTGCACTTCCGGTGGGTCGATGGTGGCGAATCCACCGTCGCCGGCCAGGAAACGCAACACCGCCATCTCGTAATCCTCGTTGGTGTCGAATCCCAACGCCGAACGATGGTGCCTGTATGGAACAACGCTCTGATAGATCTCGGAAATCTGGATGGGGCTCTTGAGCCGGTCGGGGTCCGACTGAGAGAGGATGTCGACCAGATGCCTGAACAAACGCTCGACTTCATCTATCGCCGCCACATTACCTCCACTCCTCTTTCCACCGGTCGTAGAGCACGGGTGTCACGCCGGCGCTTGCCAGCAACTCTATACCGCTCGGATCTCGATATGCCAACCGATAGAATACGTGGGTCACTCCCGAATTTATCATCAGTTTGGCGCACATGACGCAAGGACTATTTGTTACGAAGACCACCTTGTCATTAGCCGTGCCAGGCGCCTTCACGAGCGCGTTGACCTCGGAGTGAATGCACCCGCAGTTGCCGGGAACCGTAGAGTCGCACCGGTTGGGCAAGCCTCTAGCGTTGCCGTTGTAGCCGATCGCGACCACGTTTTCCAGTCTCGCATCGGTGACGACAGTACCGACTTGCAGTCGCGTGCAGGTGGACCGTTTCGCCAGTTCTTCGGCCATCCGCATGTAAACTTCGTAGAGTGGAATCCGAGAGACATCTGGCGCGACGCCGTCATCGGCCAAGTTCAGTGGGTGAGTGTTTTCCAGTACCTGATCTTTCGGGATCGTCATGCTGTTGTCGTAAAGCCTTTGGTGAGTTGCTGGAACTCCAAGTCCGGATCGTATCCGGAGAACTTGCCTTTGGATTGCTGGTGCGCAAGCCACCGGTGAAACTCTGATGCACCGAGGCCCCCGCTGAACGATTGGTGCTCCGCCGCGCTCACGGCGAGGTGGTCCGCGTATTCGTTCTTTACATGGCCCACGTGGCCTCGCACCCACCGCCAGGTGACGCTTAGAGGCCGAGATACCTGCAGTAACTCCTGCCACAACTCGAGGTTCTCGACTGCTCCGCCTTTGCGCCGCCACCCGCGGCGCTCCCAGCCGTATACCCAATCGGTAATGCCCTTGACCAGATACTGCGAGTCGGAATGGTACGCCAGGGTTGCACCGTGGTGTGATGCATCCAGCAGCTTGAGCAGCTCGATGGCGCCCGAGAGGGCCATCCGATTATTGGTCGTTACCGAGGAGGAGAGATAGAAGTCGCAGCGGGTCACGGATCCGTCTGCGGCTGACTCGACCAGCGCGCCCGCGCCCCCAGGGTTGGGACCCGCGTTTTGGTTGCCAAGGCAGCTCTCGTCTGCATGAACGATCACCAACTGCGACTCTGGCGAAAGCTTGCCTTTCATGATTCGGATCGCCCAACGGGGTAAACGGTCAAGGTCGTCGAGCGGTTACCTCTGCCGCTCCCGTGCCGCTGTGGGGTGTAGCTTCTGGAACAGCTGAGGCGCGGACCCGGTGACCGCCTGCGTGCGAAGGGCGCGGAGAGCGATGAGGGCGAGTTCCTCGTCTTGGGACTCATCGAAGGCACCACTCGGTTGCTGCATTTGGAGGAGTCGGGGCATCGCACGTCCGATGACTTCGCGTGCCGCCGAGCTTCGTAACGTGAGCATGCCGTCCAACGCGTGGAAGATGGAAGTGTCCTCCCAGACGCCCTCCTCATTCTGCATCTCGCCAATGCGAGCGGTAAGATGATTCACTCCCTCGGCGTATTCCGGCGGTGCCAACCCCAGCGCCCCGAGCGCGCAGAATACGACATCGACAGTGCTGGGGAATTCCGTTTCCCGGTCGCGCCAGCGCTCTGAGAGGGTCAACAAGCTCTCGATGTGACGGCGCACTGCGTCCCGCCGTTCCTCTCGGGCGTACAACACCGATCGCAGCGCGAAGCAACTAACCGCAAAGCGGGCTGCGATTTCAGAAACAATGACCGCCTGTGTCGGCAGTACCATCGGAGCAATCAACTCGTCGCGGCTTCCGGGGGAGAAGAAACCGCTCATGAAGTGCTTGCAGTTCGCGATCGCATGTCGCCGCTCGCTGCATCCTTCGCCGAATCGGCCGGGCTGGTCCTGCCGGCTCACGAGAAATCCGACCATCCGGTCGAGCCCGGCGTGCCCCTTCGAGCAGCCAAGGCGGAGCAACTCCCAAGCACTCCAGGCCGTTGCTCGAAGTGATCCGTCAACGCTGCCGTCCAAGCGGGTCTTGCTGCGGCGCTCTCGAATGAGATGAGCCACCAGACGGTCGTCATCGCGATGGGCGATACCGAGGAGCTGGCGGGCCACGACTCCCGCCCGGGTCTGGCGATCTGCGAAGAAGCTAGCTAGGCCGTCGACGGCCTCATCGATGCGCACGTCTGTCACAGAGTATTCTTAACCTTTGGGTACGCCGAAATCCAATGGTCATTGGCCGAAATCTTCCGGGTAGTACCGCCGTCCTTTGAACACGATAAACTCTATCGCCTTCGTGTTGGCGATGTCAGCCAGGGGGTCGGCCGACAGCACGATAAAATCCGCTACTGCTCCAGGTTTGATGGTGCCAAGTGAATCGGCCGCGAGCAGCCTGCTGGCGTCCCTCGTGGCGGCAAGCAAGGCTTCCTTGGTGGACAGCCCGGCTCTGACGAGCTGTTCGAGTTCGGCATGCAACCCTGGGCCCGGCGCGATCAGCGTCCGCGGCGCATTGCTGCCGGCAGCCACAATCCCCCCTGCGGCACGGAAGCGGCGGACGAACAGATTCTGTTTCGGCCGCGCTCGCCGGAACGTCGTGAAGTCCCGCCCGGTCAATCGCGCTTCACGCACCAGGCCGGGGATGTTCCACGAACGACGGATCTCCTCCGGCACCGTCGAGAGGTCGAGGGAGGCGATGTATCGTTGATCCCGGAGGCGCGAGAACGTTTCGTAGTAATGGAGGGTCGGGACTATTACCACGCCGGCGTCGGCCAGGATCCTGGCCGTGCGATCGATACGGGCGGAGTCGAGACTGACCCAGCCTTGAAGGGCCATCTTCCAGCCGGCGTAGAAGTTGCTATGCGCCCGGAAGTATGCGCTGGGGTTCGTAATGGAGGCTTCAACGATACCGCTCAGGTGCTCGATTGCCTTCACACCGGCAGCGACAGCCGCGATGGCATCGATTTTTCCCAGGTGCCCGGCCACCGGCAACAGGAGCGAGTTGGCCTCGTCCATCAGTGGCCTCAGCAGCGCCAGCGTCATCTTGGGTGAGATCATGGCTTGGGTCGCGTCCGCCAGCACGAGGCGGTCGATCGCGCGGCGGGCCTCGGTGGCGTTGGCAACGCCCACCTCTTCGGGCCCTGCCGGAGTTCCATTGATGGCGGCACCGGAAATGAAGAGCCTCGGTGCCAAGATCGACCCCAACAAGGCGTCATCCCGGAGTGCCACGACGCTGTCCATTTGTCCACCCGCATCCCGAACCGTAGTCACGCCGTTTGCGAGCAAGGCGGGCATCATCCACCGCTCGACGTGGGCGTGAGCGTCAATGAGCCCGGGTATGATCCAGCGGCCGTCGACTCGGCGCACGTCGGCGTTCCGGGGAATGCTCACTACGTCCGGCGGGCCCGCCTCCTCGATGTGTCCGTCCGAAACGATGATGACGGCGTCCAGGATTGGAGGCGCCCCGGTGCCCGTCCATAGCGTGCCACCCGCATACACCGTCTTCCCGGCACCGGCGTCGCACGCGGCCGTTGTGACTGACAGCACATACACGACCGCTCGGATGCGCTTATGAATTGGAGAAAGCAAGGTCATTACCTCCCCCAGCCATTCTCGGGGGGTGGCGTGTGGGTTCGGAGTGAGCGGGGGTCGCGCACTTCCGCATCCTGCGGGCCACCATCAGCGAGCATTGAACCCTCCGGCGGTGCTAAAGGACGCTGCGGCGAGAGCAAGGCGCAAGAGGTTGTACATTCGGCTTGACAGCGTCTGACCCGGCACTTTAGGTTGACCTGTTATCCCAAAGTGGCACTTGAATTTACGCATTGTTGGCTCCCGATAGACACATCGGCATCATGGTGAACCGCATCGCGGCTCCGGCTGCGCTCCTCACGCTTCTCAACCTACTGCCTTCTGCCACCTTGGCGCAGACGGTGGTCTCTCTTCAGGTCGCTCCCCAAACCGTGGAGGTTGGCGTCGGGGAACGGAAGAGTCTGTTGGTAACGGCCTATGACTCGAGGGGCAACGTGGTCCCGGCAGCCCGGTTTTCTTGGAGTTCGACGCAGCCTGGCGTAGCTCGAGTCGAGTCCACCCCCGCAACGCCCAACATCGGCTATGTGATCGGCGTGAGCGAGGGAGTTGCTCGGATCCTCGTGCAGGTGGGGGCAATTTCGGAGGCGGTAACGGTGAGTGTGACGAGGGGCTGTGGAATCCCAGGGACAGGTGATGCGGCACAACTTCAGGTCGTGCCCAACCCGGTTCTCCTGCTCCTGACCGAAGAGCGTGTGCTGGAAGCCCGCTTCATTCGGGCGGACGGCGGCCCTGCGTCCTGCGGCAGGGTGTCGTGGCGCTCGCTCCGGGCCGAGGTGGCGGCCGTGGACCAGCAGGGTCACGTGATTGGTATCACCCAGGGCAACGGCGTCATTGAGGCGAACGGCGGAGCCGGCCTGGTGGACCGAGTGGTGGTGCAGGTGACAACCGACAGCTTCCGTTTTCGCCGTGACATGCTGTCGCTTTCGCCGGCGGAAGATGATACGGTCGTCGTCGTCGTGCCGGCGCAGAGCAATCGGCCGATCGCGAACCGTGAGCTTCAGTGGGCCGTCACGAACCCCGACGTGGCATTGGTCTCGACCAGCGGTGTGGTGACAGGATTGACAGAGGGCTCCACCGAGGTGATCGCCCGGGCGTTTGCGAAGACGGCCAGGATGTCTGTCGTGGTGCACCGGCCGATTAGGTTCTTGGAGGTGCTTCCTCGCCCGGATGAGGGCACCGTCTTCATCCCGCTGAACGGCTCTGTCACGTTTGATGTTCGGATGCTGGACGCCAGCGATGTCTTGATCGAGGAAGCCCGCCCGAGTTGGGTGATCGAAGATCGATCCATCATTACCATCGACCAGGCGACAGCTAAGGTAACCGGTCGTAAGATGGGTACTACTCGACTGATCGCCCGCGCCCGGGGCGTAGAGGCGACCTGGGATGTCGAGGTGGTGGGTCCGAACATCACGATCGATCGACGGCGCGTAGGGATGAGCAAGGGCGAACAGGTGTCTTTGCGCGCGGCGTTCGTGGATGACGACGGCAATCGCTTGGCCGACGCCAATGATCTGACGTGGACCAGCCTGGCATCGGACGTGGCTATCGTCGACGCTCGCGGCAATGTGACCGGCGTCGGATTCGGCGGGGCGCGAATCGTTGCCAGTAGCGCTTGGGGAGAGGCCGACACCGTCGAGGTGTTCGTTCAGGGCCAGTTGTTGGTTGCCGGGTACGACACAGAGGGTGTGCCCGACTTGTATACCTTCGACCCCGATTCGGTGATGGTGATGGTAAGAATCACCGACGACGTGGCAACAGAAGTCGTCGCGCGCTATTCGCCCGACGGCACTCGCATAGCGTATGTGTCGAACGCCCTCGGCGGCATAAAGATTCTGGTGATAGACGCCGACGGGTCGGACCAGCGGCGGCTGACGCACACGCCAGACTCGATCCTCGAGGACTGGCCGGTATGGACTCCAGACGGGAGCCGGATCGTGTACAGCTCCGGCAGCAGTATCTGGATCATAAATGTGGATGGTTCCAACCCACGGCAGCTGACGTCTACCGGCACTTGGGACAACCAACCCGCAGTCTCACCCGACGGGACCATGATCGCCTACCAGTCGACCGGTCGGCGAGGTGCCGATATCCATCTCATGTCGATCGACGGGCAACAGCAGCGCCCGCTTCGAGAGACTTCGGAGCTGGAGATGGCTCCGGCCTGGTTCCCGGACGGTCAGTTGGCGTATCTGAGCCAGCAGGGGAGCCGGCGCAACCAGATCCAGATCGTGATGCGTGTCGACTTGACTACCGGAGGGACGCCCACTCGGGTGACACCCTCGGGGATCTCCGTGCAGGGCTACACTATTTCCGCCGACGGGAACACGGTGGCCTTTACGGTACAGGAACAAGTAAACCGCAGGCCCATGCGGAAGTTGTTTATCATGCCGCTCACCGGTGCCGCCGCCGGAATTCCGGTGGAAGTACCGCCTGTTCCTCCTCTGCAGCAGTTTTTCTTCCCGGCTTTTAGACGGTAGCGAACAACCATTTCATGAGGGCTTTGGTGCTGCGCGGGCACGGCGATCTGTCGATGCTCGAGGTGGCCGACGTGCCGGTTCCGGAAATCTCGAGACCCGGTGATGTGCGCATAGCCTTGCAGGCAGGGGCGTTGAACCACCTGGACCTCTTCACGTTGGAAGGGATCCCGGGGTTGACCCTCGACTTTCCCCACATATTGGGTGGTGACGGTGCAGGCGTGGTGGAATCTGTCGGTGATGATGTGAAGGGGCTGCAGCCCGGCGACCGCGTGCTGTTCAATCCCGGAGTTTCGTGCTACACGTGCGACCAGTGCCTGGCCGGAGAGCACTCACTGTGCATTCGGTATAAGCTGCTCGGCGAACATCTTCCAGGCACTATCGCGGAGTACATCGTGGTTCCGCAAAGGAACGTGGCGAGTATTCCGACACCACCCGCTCCCCATCCTCCGATATCGTGGGCCGAGGCGGCCGGTTATTCCTTGGCCGCGTTGACCGCTTGGCGCATGCTGAACACCCGGGCCAAGGTGCGGCCGGGAGAGGTCGTGCTGATCTGGGGGATCGGAGGAGGCGTGGCGAGCATGGCGCTCGCCGTTGCCAAACTGTTGGGCGCGTTTGTCATCGTCACGTCCTCGAGTGATGAGAAGTTGGCCATCGCTGGCGCGATGGGGGCTGACGTCACGTTGAATCACAACGAAGTGGATGTGGCGCAAGAGGTGCGGAAGGTGACGGAGAAGCGGGGTGCCGACGTGATTCTGGACAATGTCGGTGAGGCAACATGGGAGAAGTCCCTTCGTGCGCTAGGCAAGGCCGGACGGCTTGTTACCTGTGGCGCCACGACTGGTGCGATGGTCGTGTCCGATGTGCGTAGGGTGTTTTGGAATCAGTACACCATCATGGGCTCCACCATGGGCAACGCTGCGGAGTATGCAGAGATCATCCGTCTCTTGGGTGAGGGGAAGCTGCGGGCAAGGATCGACTCGACGTTTCCGTTGGAGCGGGGGATCGCGGCGGTGGAGCGGCTGAGAGAAGGGAAGCAGATGGGGAAGATCGTGGTGGAAATAGGGGAGCAGCCGTAGGGGTGGGCCCCGGCCAGAAGTCTCGGCAAGCCATTTGGTATTATATATTACATAGTCCATAATACCCGGGTCCGGCGAGGACACCTGTTTGGCGCGTCTGTAGGTCGCTGTCGCGAGGGCCGGCTGCAACCTTTGGGCGGTTAGAAGCATCTAGTAGTGAGGATTCCCCGGTTGCGCCACGAACCCAGCCGCTGGGCCACGGGGTATTTGATGGGCGCACAAAACACCCATCATTTGTATAGTGGACAGGTCGCCGTCTCCATCCAAGAGTTTTTGTTATGAGTGCTGCCAGACGATTCATTGGTCCTTCCGTCGCGTTCGCGGTCATCGTCCTTCTGGGGTCGGGAATCTACCTGAGAATCCGCGGAAACTCTGGCGCCGGGGGAGAGTCAGGCGAGGGTAGCGGCGACCTGCCCGAGGTCTCCGCCACGAGCACCTTCGGCACCGATGTGGCGATCCCCGTCGCAGGGGTGGAAGTGGTTCTCGACACGCTGGTCATCTCCGTGACGGCCGCCGGCAAGGCGGCTGCGGGGCTGCAGAGCAAGGTTCTGGCAGAGGTGGACGGCATCGCGCGGCGCATTCCCGTGCGTGAGAACCAGCTCGTGAGGCGCGGCCAACTCCTCATGTCCCTGGACACGATTGATTTGGCACTGGATCTGCGAGAGGCCCAGGCAGGTTTGGCCCAGGCGGACGCAAAATACCGGGAGATCACGCTGTTCGACGATGCGATCGAAGACCTTGAAGTGCGGGCCGAGCGTGAGCGCGTTGCGAGAGCCCAGAGCGGCCTGGATCAGGCCCAGGTGGCCCTGGAGAGAAGCCAGCTGAGGCTCGCTCGAGCGCGGGTTGGAGCCCCGTTTGGCGGCCGGGTCGCCGACATCAAGGTCAGCCAGGGGCATCGGGTTCGAACAGGCGACGAGCTGATGACGATCGTGGACTTGGACCCCATAAAGGTCGAAGTGCAGGTTCTGGAGCGCCAGGTCGGGCTCCTGGCCATGGGGCGCGTAGCTCAGGTGACGTTCGCGGCCTTCCCCGGCGAGCTGTTTCTCGGTCGGATCGAGACCATCAATCCGATTATTGAGAGTGATTCGCGCAGCGCCCGGGTGACGGTTCGGATTCCCAATCCGGAGGGCCGGATCCTCCCCGGCATGTACGCCCGGGTATCACTCGAGGCCCGGCGGTTTGCCGATCGCATCCTGGTACCCAAGGACGCCGTCCTCGAGCGGGATCGGCGCACCATGCTCTTCGTGTACGAGGGGGATGAGCGGGGCGGCTTGGCCAAATGGAATTACGTCACCACCGGGTTGGAGAACGACTCGCTCGTGGAGATTCTGGAGCACCCGGACACCGAGATGCTGAAGCCGGGGCAGATCGTCCTCGTCGACGGACATTACACACTCATTCACGATGCCGTTGTGCGACTCAGCGCAAATCCACGGCGCGCAGAAGGCGGGCGTCCGCGCTAAAGGCTGGAGGATAGCATGAAAGTTCAAATCGTCATGAGCGGACTGCTCGTCTTGGGGACCGGTACGGCGACGGCGCAACAGGAGCGACCGGCGCTGACGCTGGAGCAAGCCGTTCAGATCGCTCGCGAACGCAATCCTGCCTTCCGCAGGGTTCGATTGGGGATCAGGGACGCGGAGGCAAGAGTGCTGAGCGCCTACGGGAGCTTCCTCCCCAGCCTGGACGCCACCATGAGTTGGAGCGGGACTCGAAGAACCACATCGGTCGGCGAGGACGATTTCGGAGGAACGATCATCCAGGATCAATCCCGCACGTTTACCAGCAGCAGCGCGTCCCAGAGCGTCCGGTCGAGTTTGACTCTGTTTGACGGGTTCAAGAACGTCAACCGCGTCCGGGCAGCGCGAAAGGGGGTTGACGTGGTAGAAGCAAGGATCGCCGCTCAAGAGCTGACGCTTGTTGGAGATGTCTCGAGGGCGTTCTACGAGGCAATCTTGGCGCAAAGGCAAATTGGGGTGGAGGAGCGGCTCTTGCAATCGGCGCAAGAAGATCTGGAAAGACAAGAACGCCTGTTCACTATAGCCTCGACGGACCAAGTGCAGGTCCTGACTGCGGAGGTGAGGGTGGCGTCGCAGGAACAGGCGCTGGAGAGAGCGATCAACCAGGCCGAGAAGGCGAGACTGGTTGTGCTGCAGCGGCTGGGAACGCTAGGTGAGATAACGGATTTCGAACCGATCGGTGAATTGCCCGAGGTATTCGACCCTGGGGTGTTAGACGCAGGCGATCTCGTTGCGCTTGCCCTTGCCGGACATCCGTCCGTTGCTCAATCACATGCGCAAGTCGGACAGCAGGAAGCGGAACTCGCGCGGGCCCGTGCGGATCGTCTGCCGTCGCTCTCCGCAACCGGCAGTTACAGTCGCGGTACCGGAACTGACGGGTATTCGTCGTTTTTTGATTTCAACCCCAACGCCAGTCACGGTTTCAATTTCGGCCTCAGCATTTCCTTGCCAATCTTTCAACGGTTCAGCATGACGCAGTCTGCATCGACGGCGCGGGTCGCCGTGGATCAGGCTGAGGAGGACGCGTGGGAAACTCGGCTCGGAGTCGAGCAACAGGTGCGAAGCGCCTTCATCGATCTCGAGAACGCTTTCGCGGTGTTTCAGATACAGACCCGTTCGAGAGATTTGAATCGCCGACGCCTGGAGCTGGCGCAAGAGCAATATCGACTCGGCGCCGTCACGTTCATCGATTTGCAGCGCTACATTGACGACGTTGCCCAGGCGGAGCGGGATCTGGTGAACCGACAGCTGGATTTCGCCAATGCGCTCGTTTCCCTCGATCAACAGGTAGGCCAGCGGATCCCACGGCCGCGGTCGCAGTAAGGACGGGCGATGTCCCTTTCCAGTAGTTCGATCAAGCGCCCCGTTGCGGTGACGATGTTGTTTGTGGCCGTCGCTCTCTTGGGGTCGATTTCCTTCCAACGGCTGCCGATCGATCTACTGCCCGACATCTCGTATCCGCGGCTGGTTGTGTACACCACGTATCCCGACGTCGCGCCGCGTGAGGTCGAGCGTTTCCTCACGGAGCGGATCGAGCAGAGAGTGAGTTCCGTGCCCGGTGTCGAGCGCGTGGAGAGCGTGTCGCGCGAGGGAATCTCCCTCGTCACGTTGCGCTTCGCGTGGGGGACCGACATGGACTTCGCCGTCCTCAACGTGCGGGAGCAGCTGGACAACATTCGGGATCAGCTTCCCGAGCTGGCCGACAGGCCCATCGTGCTGCGCACCGATCCCACGTCCGAGCCGATCATCTCCATCAGCGTCTCCGGCAGGGACAATCTGTGGGCGCTCAAGGATCTGGCCGAACAGGTGTTCAAGCGCCGCCTGGAGCAGATCGACGGGATTGCTCAGGCGGCGGTCGTAGGTGGCCTCGAGCGTGAGATTCACGTTGAGGTGGATCCGCGTCTGCTGCAGGCCTATGACATCGAGATCGGCCAAGTACTCGCCGCCATCGACGCTGCGAACGCAAGCGCGCCGGGCGGTACGATTCGCCGCGGGCGGTATCGCTATGCCCTGCGGACGATCGGCGAGTTCCAATCGATCGATGAAATCGCAGCGGTCCCGTTGACGCGGGGTTCGGGCGACACATCTACGGTGAGCGGCGTCGTGCGTCTCAGCGATGTGGCCGTGGTAAGCGACGGATTCAAAGAGAGAGAGTCCATCGCCCGCTACAACGGCCGGGATGCGGTCGGACTGCTGCTGTTCAAGGAATCCGGCGCCAACACGGTGCGGGCGAGCCAGCGAGTGGACGAAGTGCTGGCACAGCTGCGTGCCGAGTATCCGGAGATCGAGCTGGACGTGGCGATGAGCCAGGCGGGGTTCATATCGGACGCCATCGCCAGTGTCGTGCAGGCACTGCTCGTCGGTGGGGCGCTGGCGTTCTTCGTGCTCTTCTTCTTCCTCCGTGATGCGCGCTATCCCGTGGCGATCGCTCTGGCGATTCCCATCTCCGTGGTTGCATCGTTCGCTCTGTTGGATCTCGCAGGCATCTCGCTCAACATCATGAGCCTCGGCGGACTGGCCCTGGGTGTGGGCATGCTGGTGGACAACTCGATCGTGGTGCTCGAGAACGTCTTCCGCCACAGGGAGCTGGGTAAGTCACCGATGGCCGCGGCCGCGTTGGGTGCCGAAGAGGTGCAGGGAGCCATCGCTGCCTCCACGCTCACAACGATCAGCGTGTTTGTGCCCATCGTGTACGTGGAGGGAGTGGCGGGTCAGCTCTTCGGAGCCCTCTCGTTCGCCGTGGCGTTCGCTCTTGTGACGAGCCTGATCGTAGCCCTTACGCTCCTTCCCACGATGGCCGCCAGATGGGGGGGCGATAGAGAGCCTCTGGGAGAGCTTCCCGAGGAGCCGATCCAGGGTCGGCTGCGCTGGGCGAAACAGATGGGTCGCTCGACCAGGCATGGGGTGATTGCTGCTGGGCAGTCCGTAAAGAACGCCTTCGGCGGGCTGTTCCGCGGGATCTCCCGAGCTATTCTCGTCGTGGTCACGCCGTTCCTCGACGCCTTCGACCGGGTCT
>JADFIT010000049.1 GCA_022566515.1 Gemmatimonadota bacterium | reverse complement strand
GGCGAGCACGAAAACGCCGAGGCTCTTCAACAACTCCCAGCCTGAAGCCGCCGTCATCGGGGCGGCGAGGGCGAAGACGCCCACCGGAGCGGTCCAAAGAATCCAACGTACGAGCTTCACCAGCGTGACGGTGACAGCCTCGGCCAGAGACATGAGTGGTGTACGGTATTGCTCAGGTATCGATCCAGCCGCCGCGCCGAAGAGCACCATGAAAACGATGAGCGGCAGGAGCGCGCCGCTTGCAGCAATCTCAAAGGGGTTGGAAGGGATGAGTCCCAGGAAAAAGTCTACGGCACCGGGAAGTTCTTGTGCTACTTGTCCGGCGGGAAGCGATTGTATGGTGACGGGAGCGATGGCCAGCGCCGTTTTCATCGTCACCATGCCGATGACGATCGCAATGAGCGTCGTGCCAAAAAAGAATGCCAAGGTGGTGCCCCCCAGCTTTCCCAAGCGCCGCGGATCGCCAAGGCTGGCAACACCAGTGAAGATCGTGGACGCAACCAACGGAATCACTACCATGCGCACCAGGTTGACGAACGCCTGTCCCACAGGCGCAATACCTTCGGCTAGGCTCATCAAGGTTGGTGAGCCTGTCGCGGCCGCAAGGAGGCCGAGAACGAGACCGGCTGACAGGCCGACCACAATGGCGACTTGGTTGGTCATGGACTAGTTTCTTCGATCGGTCGGTTCAAGAGATGTTGCTCCGTGCGTTGCGAGTGGCGATTGTTTCAGTCGTTGAGTTCTTTCAATTGCGCGAGTTCACGCTCTAATTGGGCGAGCCGGTCTTCAACTTCCGACTCCTCGGTTTCGTGGGCACCCAGCGGGATTCCCTGGGTCTCGAGCAGCGATTCTACGAGGGCGTCGGTGTAACCGACAACTGCGTGAGCCGTCGCCGTGTCCAGCAATCGATTGAGCCGGAGTGCGGCAGCCATGGATTGGCGGGGAACCAGAGAGGTGGCGAGTTCTGAAAGATGCCGGATCAGAAGTTCGCGTAGGTATTGGAATTCCTCCACGACCTCGCCGGCAGCCAGACCACGAAGGGCTGCGGTGCGGCCGTACCACTCAGAAGCGCTGAGCCACAGTCCACTGCTCTCGCGACGGAGAGACCCGGTCAGTTCGGTGAGGATTCCCAGGAGCAAATCGAGCTGTCGTTCGATCGTCTCGCGCCGAACATGTGGGGCGGAGCGAAGCCGCTTGGCGATCCAGTCGGACCATTCCGTGTGAATTTTGTCTCGCCGTTCCAACAAGATGCGAGCAACGGCGGCCATCGTGTTTGTAGATGGTCGCATCGTCACTGCCAACTGAACTTTGTACCCAGTCTCATGCGCCGGGAGCTGTTGAAGGAGGCCTAAAGAAACCACATGGCAACTGTAATCACCACCACCTTCGAACTCGTTGGGGCCGACGGCGGGCCGCTCCGGGGTGACGTGAGAACAGCCGCCGCCGGGGAGGACCGACCTGCGGTTGTGATATGTCACGGGTTCAAAGGCTTCAAGGACTGGGGTTTTTTTCCGAAACTGGCGGACCGCTTGGCACATGCCGGCCTCACGGCCGTCTCCTTTAATTTCTCGGGGAGTGGTATCGGTCCCGATGGGGAGAGTTTTTCCGAGCCGGAGCGCTTCGGCCATGCCACCTTTTCCAAGGACCTGGAAGACATCGACATCGTGTGCCGAGAACTGTTGGCCGGCACGCTGGGGGACGGCGTGGCCTCTCCCACGAAGCTGGGCCTCTTGGGACACAGCCGGGGCGCAGGAATGGCTATTGCCTACACAGCAGGAAACCACGACGTCGCCGTGTTGGCCACCTGGGCTGGGATCGGGAAGGTGCACCGTTGGCCACAAGACGTGTTGGACCAGTGGAGGCGGGACGGAAAGATCGATGTTCCCAACGCCCGCACGGGAGATATCCTGCCGTTATACACAGACGTCCTCGACGACATCGAAGAGCACGAGGACCACAAACTCAACCTGTTGAAGGCAGCCGCAGCCGTCGAGATTCCTTGGCTGATCGTGCATGGGGATGCCGACGAGACGGTGCCGGTGTCGGAGGCCCGTAGCCTCCACGATGCGGCGGGCGGCGATCAGGTGAAGCTGCACATCGTGTCTGGCGGGTCGCACACGATGGGGAGCCGCCATCCATGGGCGGGATCTACGCCTGAGTTGGAATCTGCCATGGGGGAAACGGTGTGGTGGCTTACGAAATACTTGTTCTGAGGGCACCAAGCGGGGCGGCCCATGAGGCCGCCCTGCCTGCGGCTACAACCCAGCGGCGTACAGGCCCTCGACGCCCTTCGACTCGTCCGTCTGGTCGCCGGCGGTCACTTCAACCGGCCGGCTTCGGCGGAGCAGGACACTGGCCGCAGCGATAGTGGCGATAGCCAACATTCCGACAGCAAACTTGTTCCAGATGAGTGCCTCCTTTTTGGGGTCAAGCACACGTTACTCCGGCAACGAATATACAACGTTCCGGTATCCCCGTTTGAAACCCCGGCGAAATGGGTTTCGTTCCGGTAATCGATGGACTCGATGGACTCGATTTTACGAGAAGTGAAGGCTCGCCTCGGGGGACGATCCCCGCGGCGGGTCAGAGAGCCAGAAGCCTGGGAGGCCGCTGTGGGGCTGATCCTAGCTCCCGGGTCGTCCGGTCTCGACCTCCTCTTCATCAGGCGGGCGGAGCGGGCCGGGGATCCTTGGTCGGGGCAGATGGCGCTCCCGGGCGGTCGACGGGATGCGGAGGATGTCGCGCTCATCGATACGGCATGCCGGGAGACCTTGGAGGAAACCGGCATCTCCCTTCCTGCTAGCTCTCTGCTCGGCGAGCTGGACGATCTGTTTCCAGACATCAAGGTGCTTCCCCCGGTGGTTGTCCGGCCATTCGTATTCGGTCTTCCGGCCCGCCCCCGGATCGAGTCTAGCGATGAGGTTGCAGGACACCTCTGGGTGTCGCTCCAAACCCTCCGCGCATCTGCATCTGTCACCGAAGTGGAGGTGCGAGGACAACGTCTGACGGTGGACGCGTACGTGGTGGGGGAGTACGTCATATGGGGAATGACCCAGCGAATCGTTGCCCCATTTCTGGAGCGGATTGGGTGAGGTGGATGGAAGCTTGTCGCTGGAGGCTTGCATCTAGTTTAGGCAAGGTTAAATTTCAATTTCAAGCCTGACTTGTGGGTTTTTCTATGATGTCCACGGAGAACCAAAGTCTATCCCGCTCGATCGAGGATTACCTCAAGATCATCTACAGGCTCCAGGCCGAGTCGGGATGGGCGCAGACCAGCGCGATAGCCGAAAAGCTGTCTATCGCGCCCCCCTCAGTGAGCGGCATGGTGAAGCGCCTGGCCGAATCCGGTCTGTTGGAGCATGCCCCCTATAAGGGCGTGCAACTCACTGAAACCGGGCAACGGCAGGCGCTCAGGATGCTGCGGCGTCATCGGATCATCGAGTTGTACTTGATCGCACAGTTGGGATACGCCTGGCACAACGTCCATGAAGAAGCAGAGCGTTTGGAGCATGCAGTGTCGGACGATCTCATCGAGCGTATGGACCGCGCGCTGGGTCATCCGACTCATGACCCTCACGGAGCCCCCATCCCGACGGCCGACGGAGAGATAGAGACTACGCACTACGTTCCGATGACGGATATCGATGTCGGATCGGCCGGCTGGCTTCGCATGGTGGGTGACAAGGACTCCGAGCGGCTGCGGTTTATCTCATCGCTCGGCCTGAGGCCTGGTGTGCAATTCGACGTCATTGCTCGGCAGCCCTTCAACGGACCGCTGACGATCCGATTCGACGGCGATCGAGAAGAGGTGATTGGGCACGAGTTGGCGCACTCACTGCAGTGTGAGAAGGTGAGAAAGTGAGAGAGCCCACCCGTCCCCACCTGCAGGGGTGGGGGGTGGCCCTCTCCCTATCTCTCACCTCTCACTCTTCGCATCTTCCAGCCCTCTCAGAATCGCTGCCAATCGCCGGTCTCTCGCCTCCCGAATTGTGGCCAATTTCCCTTCATAGGTTTGCTCGACGGTGTGTATCAGGGTGTGCCGTTGCTCGGGATCGAGCCGGCTCCAGGTGGCGAGGTCGCCCCACACAGATTCAAATGTCTTATTCAGGTGCTGGAGGAACTGCCCGAATCCCTCATCGCCGGCCCTCAGGTGGTAGGTCAAGTACGGTCCTGCAGCGGCCCAGCCGAGGGCGGGCCCCAGTGAGACCGCCCTGTCGAGATCGTCCACGTCGATGACACCTTGGAGCACGAGATCGATCGCTTCCCGCCACACCGCCGCGGTAATGCGGCCTACCACGTTGCCCAGGATCGGTTTCTTTACCAGGATCGGAACGCGGCCTATTGCTCTGAGCCAGCCGCGCACGAGTTCGATCAACATCCGGTCGGTTTGTGGTCCAGGAACCACCTCCACCAAGGGAATCAACTCCGGGGGGTTGAGGGGATGGACGATCATGCATCGTTCGGGACGAGTGGCGCGGGCCACGAGTTCCTTCGCCGTGACCGTGGCCGATGAACTCGAAACTACCCGTGCCTCCGGTGCCACCGCCTCGAAAGACTCCACCAGCTTTTGCTTGGCTTTCACGTCCTCGTGGATGGCCTCGATGATCCATTGAGCGTCACGACACGCTTCCAGAAGACTGCGCCCCACGGTGATCAGCTTGATCCCGCGCTCTACAGTCGCGCTGTCGGCTCGGTGGAGTTCAACCAGTCGCCGGGACCGGTCGGCGATCTCGGCGAGCGCGTCGCCCGAATTTTCTCCGTGGTGGTCGTACAGCGCGACTGGCCACCCCGCGGCCGCTATCAATGCCGCCCAGCCGCGACCGATATCTCCGGTGCCGATGATTGCGACGCGCACCTGTCCATTGCTCATGCAAGACCTTCCTGTCTGTGTTGCGCCCACCAACCCCGCCCGAACACGCGTGACAATAAATGACGCATCGTATGGGTGTCGACGGACATTGCGACCTGACGGGGGGACGGGCCTCCTTCCCTTGTATGTCCGCGGTGTTGGGTTTCGTCAAGATCGATCCGGATGTCCTTGCTCTCGAACCCGAGCATACCCGGCGCCACGAGATCACCTATGGTGAGCACATCGTTGATCACGCATCCGTCGAGCCTTTCCTGGCTCCGGTGGAACTCCACGTAGAACTGCAAGGCCGCACCGAGCCATCGCGCCAATTCCTGAGGCGACCGGCCCAGAGCCGTGACCTCGGCTGCGGTCACCGTCATCTGTCTGGTGACGTCCAGTCCTACCATGTGGATGGGCATTTCACTCCGCACCACGATGTCTGCAGCCTCGGGATCGCACCAGGCATTGAAGTCCGCCCACCGGTTTGCGTTCCCGCGCTCGTGAATGCTGCCGAACATTCCGATGTGATAGCCCACGCGGCTGAGTACGAACGGGGCATCGGCCTCCAGAGCCGCCGCAAGGTTTGTAAGCGGGCCGATGGTCACGAGGGTGACGGGAGGTGGCACTGCATCGAGGAGGTCTAGCAGCACGGTGTGATGCGGCGCCGGGGCAAGCGGAACTGCGGGGACCGCCGAGGCATAGCCAATCCCGGATTTGCCATGGGTCTCCGGGGCGGTAGCGAGTGGTCTCGAGCGGGGCCTGTCCGCTCCGGGGAGTACGGGTATGTCTGGCCTGCCTGCCAGCATCAGCGCGATCCGGGCGTTGCGCGTCGTGAGGGCAAGGGGGGCGTTACCGTACGTGGTGGTCACGCCGACGAGGCTGATCTCCGGCGATCGGGCCGCCAGGGTGATGGTGACTACGTCATCGATCCCCGGGTCGGCGTCTATGATGACGCGGCGTGCCGGCCTCAACGACGCTCCGGTCCGACCGCGACGGCTAGCGGCGCGATTGTCGTGGTCCTAACCTTTACTGACGGAATGATTGAAGGAGCCAGCTTGAACGCCAGTTCAGAGACAGAAGCTCGTGCCCCGGAGCCCAAGAAGCAATATGCCGCGCTGATCGCAGAGTTTGGCAAGGGCTGGGAGAAAGGATCGAGCGACCGTATTGCCGCAGTATTTACAGATGATGGGGTCTTCATACCCGAGCCCTTTTCAGCACCGCTGTGTGGCCGGGACGCCATAGATGAATATTGGAGAGACATCCCTCGCGAGCAGGCCGAGGTCTCGTTCAAGATCGGCGAGGTTTTCGTTGCTGGCCCGTGGTTCTCCGTGGAATTTCGCTGCAAGTTTCGTCGTCGTCGGACAGGCGAGTGGATAGACGTTCGTGGCGCGCTCTTCTGCGAAACGGACGCCGGCAAGATCTCGGAAATGCGGATGTATTGGCACCGAGTGACCGGCAGCGAGGAAAACTGAATGACCCACTTTCGTTTTGGTACGCAGAGCTGGCGCTTTCGAGCGTGGGTGGGTCCGTTCTATCCGCCGAGCACGAAGACTGCGGACATGCTTCGTCCGTATGGCCGCATGTTTTCCTCCATCGAAGTGGATTCATCCTTCTATGCCCTGCCGGCGGCGCCGATCCTGCTCGGCTGGCGGGAGAAGGTGCCCGACGATTTCGTATTCGCTCTGAAGGTTCCGCAGCAAATCACCCATAACAAGCGACTCGTGGGCGTCGCAGCGGAGCTGCAGCGATTCGTGGACCGAATTCGTGAGCTGGGAACTGCTTTGGGGCCTGTATTGGTGCAACTTCCGCCCGACTTTCTACCGGCGGTCGAAACACGCTCAACTCTCGACAGCTTTCTATCGACGCTTCCGGAAGATATCCGTTGGTCGGTCGAATTCAGGCATCCTGCTTGGCTGGGGAATGAAACGCTGAGCATGCTACGGGAGCGCAACGTTGCATTGACTCTGGTCGACGGCCGATGGGTCAGGAGGGCCAGGATGTTGGAACTCGCGGCCGACCCGACCGCTGATTTCTGCTACGTGCGATGGATGGGGCTGGATCGGAGGATCACCGATTTCTCGCGTCCTCAACTGGATCGGGAAGAAGAGCTCGCCGCTTGGGCGGAAGTATTCAAATCTCTACCGGGAAGCGTAGATACGGTGTACGGATACTTCAACAATCAGTTTCAGGGACACAGCCCCCACAGTGCCAGAAGAATGCAGCGCCTGGTCGGGCAGCAGCCGGTGGAGCCGACTGCGTTGCGCACCCAAGCCGAACTCTCGTGAAGTGAGACGATTCGCGGTTGCCTTGGTGCTGGTACTACCACTCGTCGCCGCCGCGCAAGGTCGCGACGACATCGTCCTGGCAACCACCACGTCCGTGAGAGATGCCGGATTGTTGCAGCACCTCCTTCCGAGATTCGAACGCCTTTCAGGAACGAGGGTTCGGGTGTTGGCGGTTGGCAGCGGTCAAGCAATGGCGTTGGGGCGGCGTGGCGAGGCCGACGTCTTGATTCTTCACGATCCGCAGGGCGAAGAAGACTTCGTGGCGGAAGGATACGGAGTTGAGCGTGAAGCTCTAATGCACAGCCACTTCGTCTTGCTGGGGCCTCCGTCCGATCCGGCGGCGATTCGGCAAGCAGCGACGGCGGCGGCGGCGCTGGCCTCGATCGCGAGCAGCCGGGCGTTGTTTTTATCCCGGGGAGACCGGTCAGGAACCCACGTGAAAGAACGGGGTCTGTGGCGCGCAGCCGGCGTGGAGCCGGATCCTGCGTGGCATTGGGAATCGGGCCAGGGCATGAGTGCCACGTTGCAAATCGCCGACGAGTTGGGGGCGTATACGATCGCGGACATCGGAAGCTACGTGACGCACAAGTCGCCGCTGGCTCTCGAGATCTTCATAGAGGACGATCCGGCGCTATTCAATCCCTACCATATCCTGGTCGCCAACCCGGAGCGCTTTGCATGGGTCAATGTGGAGGCAGCCAGAGCGCTGAGCAGGTTTCTCAGGTCGCCGGAGATTCAGCAGGCGATTGGCGAGTTCGGCCGCGGGGAGTACGGGCGGGGGCGGCCGTTGTTCGTCCCGGATGACGCCGGGGATCTCAATAGGCAGCGTTCATCCGCCCCTATCCGCTGACCTGCTGCCTCGTGGTGTCTGCCCCCGTCCCCCTTGCTAGCTTTCGGCCATGCCGGACCCTCGCGTAGCAGTCATCCAATTCCGGCCCCGCAAGGCTGAGTATGCTGAAAACCTCCGCCGGATCGGCGCTGTGTTCACTCAGGTGGCCGGTCTCGGTGAGCCGCCTGACATCGTAGTGTTTCCGGAGGCGGCGACGTCAGGCTATTTCCTCGAGGGTGGTGTGCGCGACGTGGCGGTGCCGGCGGGGACGCTGCTTCGCGATTTGCAACTGCAACACGCCGAGTCCGGCTGCCCTCGGATGGATGTGGTCATCGGGTTTTTTGAGTCATTCAAGAATCACATTTACAATTCGGCTCTCTACGCCTCTCTCGAGGGTGACGAGGCGGAGATCCTCCACGTTCATCGCAAGGTGTTTCTCCCGACCTACGGAGTGTTTGACGAGCGGCGGTTCGTGCACCCGGGACGCGGCGTGCAGGCGTTCGACACGCGCTGGGGCCGGGTGGCCATAGTTATTTGCGAGGATGCTTGGCACTCTATCATGCCAACGCTGGCCGCGCTCGACGGTGCGAAGTTCTTGTTCATTCCAAGCGCGTCGCCCGCGCGAGGTGTGATGCCCGCGCGGGTCGTGGCGCTGAGCGAAGACGACCAAGCGATTCCCGCCAGCCTGGAGCGCTGGGAGCGACTGGCACGCACCATTGCGGGTGAACACGGCATTTATGTCGTGATGGCACAACTCGTAGGATTCGAGGGAGGTAAGGGTTTTCCCGGTGTGTCGGTAATTACGGGGCCCGATGGAGATGTGGTAGCGCGCGGACCACTGTTCGAGGAGGCGTTCGTCATCGCCGACCTCAGCGACAGTGCCGTGACGCGCGTGCGCACCGATCAGCCGTTGCTATCCGATCTCCAAGTCGAGATGGCGAACCTCCTGGAGTCGTTCTATGAGGATGAACGGGAACCTCCGACTTACGACGACGGCATGGCGCGTGTTACCGAGGGTGGGGCCGACGCCTCCAGCTTTCCGCTCGTCTCGGCGGCCGACGGGACCGATCCCCTAGCAATCGACGCAGAACTGCTGGAACGGTGGCTGATTGCCTTCCTTCGCGAGGAGGTCGTCGTCCGGCGGGGTTTTGAGAAAGGCATCGTGGCGTTGTCGGGTGGCGTAGATTCTTCGCTGACGGCGTATTTGGCCGCCCGCGCGCTGGGAAAGGAAAACGTCATCGGAGTTCGCATGCCGTACGCGTCATCGAGCATTGAGAGCCTGGAACATGCTAACCTGGTAGTTGAAACGCTCGGCATCCAAATGGAGACGATTGACATTACTGCCGCGGTGGAAGGGTACGCCCAAGCGGTCCGCGCCAAGCCAGATGCAACGCGTCTCGGCAACGTGATGGCGCGGGTGCGCATGATTACGCTCTTTGATCTTTCGGCTGCGTACCTCGCGCTTCCTCTGGGCACCGGTAACAAGACCGAGCGGTTGCTGGGGTACTTCACTTGGCATGCCGACGATTCTCCGCCGATCAACCCGTTGGGCGATTTGTTCAAGACCCAAGTATGGGCGTTGGCACGTCACATGGGCGTTCCTGAAGAGATTGTGGCGAAACCCGCGACCGCGGATCTCATCGTCGGCCAGACCGACGAAAGCGATCTGGGTATTTCCTATCCTCGAGCGGACCTTATCTTGTCGCACTTGCTCCGTGGTTTTTCCCCGGACGAGGTCGCTCGCATGGGTTTCGAGGCCAACGAGATCGACGTGGTGCGCCAGCGGCTCGAGTCTACGCATTGGAAGCGTCGCCTGCCGACCGTTGCGATGGTAAGCCAGACCGCAATCGGTGAGTATTACCTCCGACCGGTCGATTACTAGTTTTTCAAACATCTACCGGCACGAATCTACTATGTCTGAAGGTGAACTTTCCTCACGACCGGTGCAGGATTCACGGTCGGTGATGAGCGAACTAATGATGCCGCACATGGCCAATAACCTCGGAAATGTATTCGGGGGCGTGATCCTTTCACTCGTGGATAGTGTAGGGGCTGTAGCGGCCAGGCGTCATTCGCGCAAACCATGTGTGACCGTGTGCATGGACCGCGTGGTTTTTCACGAGCCGATTCACTTGGGAGAGCTGGTCACGGCTAGGGCGAGCGTCAATTTCGTCGGACGCACCTCCATGGAGGTAGGTGTGCAGATCGAAGCGGAAGACCTGATTACCGGTCAACGCAGGCACACCAACAGCTGCTATGTCACGTACGTCGCCTTGGACGAGCAGGGCCGACCGGTTCCCGTGCCGGATGTGGTGCCCGAAACAGAAGCCGAAAGGCGCCGCTACGATCGTGCCAAGGCAAGGCGCGCGCGCCGCCTTGCAGAGCGCGAATCGGGAAGCGCATGAAAAAAGTCATATGCGTGTTGAGCGGAGGATCGGCTAAGGGCGCCGCACACGTGGGGGCCATCAAGGCGCTTCAGGAGTGGGACCTTCAGCCGTCCCACTATGTCGGGACTTCGATCGGCGCCGTGGTGGGGGCGTGTTTTGCCAGTGGCTTGGCGTATGGCGAGGTGCTGCGACGAATGTCCACGTTGACTCGCCGCGATGTAACCGTCTTGTCGCCGCAGGCTGTGTTGGGCGTGTTCGCCACCGCTCTGTTCCAAAGACGCCCCTGGCGTGAGACCATTGAGATGTTGGTGCCGGCGTGCACCTTCGACGAGCTCGAAACCCCTTTGACCGTGACAGCGGTGGACGGTGAGAGCGGCGATCTGGTGTTGTTCGGGGCCGGCGGGCGATCGGACGTCGACCTGCCGGAGGCCCTCTACGCATCGTGCGCCCTCCCGTTGTATTACCCTCCCGCACGGATTGATGGCCGTATGTACTTGGACGGCGGGTTGCGCGCGGTGTTCCCACTGGATGTCGCTGCGCAATTCGACCCTGATGTCTTGTTTGGGGTCAACGTGGGACCGCGGTTTTACTCGGCGCCTCCAGTGGATGAGCGGCCCGCTCCCGGTTTGCTGGGTGCACACCGGCGGGCGATGCGGATCATGATGGGAGCGCAAACCGAGGAGGTGATTGGCCGTTGGAGGCGAGAACGGCCGGCTGACCTGGTACTCGTGCAACCCTCCATCAGGGGACGAGCGACCTTCTCACTCAACAAAGTTGTCGAGTATGTAGAAAAGGGATATCGGGCCGCCCACCGTGCGCTTTCGGACTGGCAAACTGAATGATCGGGACCCGGATCGCCGGCTTTCGGGCTCTAGCGTATTATTTGACCTTGGCGTGGCGGGCCCGGCTTCGGCCGTGGCGCGATTGGTCTCCTTGGCTGCGCCGTCGGGAACCACAGGAGGTTGCCGGTGGCTATGAGATGGTGGGGATCCTCGTCGGTCTACGTGAGATTTCTCGGAGGCCGGAACGATGACAGTGAGGCATTTCACGGTCGAGCAAGCCAACAAGACCCTGCCCCTCGTGGAGCGGATCGTGGCAGACATACTCGGAGACTATGATACTTGGCGCGACCGGATGGGGCAGTACGAGCTGCTCTCCGCCGGCACTACCGATGAGAGCGGGGAAACTCCGGAGCAGATCGCATTACGCAATGAAATCGACGACGCGGCTCACCGCATCAACGGCTACATGGAAGAGTTGTCGCAAATCGGCTGTATCTTCAAAGGGTTTGAACAGGGATTAGTCGACTTCTACAGCAAGCAGGACGGTCGTGACGTGTTTCTCTGCTGGAAACACGGTGAACCTGCGGTTGAACACTGGCATGAACTCGAGGGTGGCTTTTCCGGACGGCGGCCGGTGGAGGCACAATCCCTGCGAAGCGAAGGCTGACGAATGCTCCTTACTCGATTTGCTCATTTCTTCGGGATGTGCCTCTGGCTGGGAGGCATGGTTGCGGCGATGGTGATTGCCGTGGCCGCTCGGTCGGAGAGCGTATCGTCGAGGGTCTCCCTCTTTCACCTGCTCGGCAGGGTTTACTCCTTTGTGATCGGGCCGGGTGCGATCTTGACGCTATTGTCCGGCGTGGCCCTGACGATGTCCATGGGGCAAGCCACGGGAGGTGGAACGGGAAGCCTCGGAACCTGGGTGATGCAGGCGACCGGGCTATTAGCCGGTGGGCTGGTCCTTTTCGCCGGACTTCCCACGGCGACCAAGCTTGCCCGTGTGGCCGACATGGTGGATGAAAACGGGCCGCCACCGATTTTCGACCGATTGCGAAAGCGACTGGCCGCAGTCGCGCACGCTGTCGCTGTCCTGGCGGTATTGTCACTGTATTTTGGAACGGTGGTGCGGTAAAGGGCTCGGGTAAAATGGCTGGTGTGTTGATAGATCCTCGCCGAATCGTCGGACGCTGGGCGTTGAAATCCGCCGCGCACGTCGGGGGGATCTCCCTGTTCGTTTTCGAGCTGGCCCGCGGCCTGGGCGAGTGGAGGGATTGGTACCCTCCGGCGCTGCGCCAAGCGCGAGACATCGGGTACGGCTCGATGTTCATCGTATTCATCACGGCGTCTTTTGCCGGCGCCGTCACGATACTCCAGGCCGGGTATCAGCTTACCGCCGGAGTGCCGGTTTACTTTGCATCCGGCGTCGTTGTATCCACCATCATACTCGAGCTAGGCCCTGTGCTCACGGCGTTGATTCTCGCCGGTCGCGTCGGAGCGCGCTTTGCGGCAGAGCTGGGGACGATGCGGGTTACCGAACAGATCGATGCGCTCGAGAGCCTGGGACGTTCGAGTGTTTCACACGTGCTGCTGCCAAGGGTCGTGGCGGCCACACTCATGGTTCCGATTCTTTGCATCTTCTCCGACTTCATAGCGATCTTTGCGGGGTGGTTGGCTTCGAAAGGGGCGATGGACATGTCCAACGCCGATTTCGTCTATGGCGCCCGCTACTTCTTCAAGCCGTTCTACATGTGGTACTCGCTCATCAAGTCGGTCTTCTTCGGACTCGCGATAGCGATCGTGCCGTGCTACGTGGGATTCAACACCAGCCACGGAGCGGAAGGTGTGGGACGGGCCACCACGGGAGCGGTGGTGACTAGCTCGGTTCTGATCCTGTTTTTGAACGCCCTGTTGGCCAGGATGCTGCTGCCGCGATGATGGGGTCCTTCTGTCCGACTGATGGGAAGGGAGGGGTAGTGCGGTGATCGTCCTGCGCAACATCTACAAGGCCTTCGGAGACAACGTCGTCCTGGACGGTGTCGATTTTGATGTCCAGCGTGGTGAAACGGTGGCGCTGCTGGGGCCGTCGGGTGTGGGCAAGAGCGTGCTGTTGAAGCACATCAACGGCTTGATTCCTCCCGACGAGGGAGAAGTAGAGGTGGACGGGATGAGCGTACCCCACTTGCATCGCAAGGAATTGGCGGCGCTGCGGCAGCGCGTGGGATACGTTTTTCAATACGGCGCCCTCTTCGACTCTCTGACCGTATACGACAATATACTACTGGGTATCACCGACGAGACGTGCGCGAACGACCTCGGGTACTGTGCGGTTCGGGTGATAGAATGTCTCGAGTTGGTCAACCTTGCGCCTGACGTCGCGTCGAAATATCCTGCCGAATTATCGGGTGGCATGAAGAAGAGGGTTGGCATAGCGCGAGCTATTGCAGGGCAGCCGACGTACCTTCTCTACGACGAGCCGACTTCGGGATTGGACCCGGTAAACGCGGAGATCATTGACTCCCTCGTTGGAAAGTTGCAGCGAGAACTAGGCGTCACGAGTGTGACGGTGACGCACGACGTGCGAGGTGCGTTCAAGGTGGCGGATCGGATAGCCTTGCTGCATGAGGGAAAGATCCGCGCGTTTGGGACACCAGAGGAACTCGTGGCGAGTGACGACGAGGCGGTGCGGAAATTCTTGGAGCGTGACCTTGCGGACATCGTCAGACACTAACGGTTTCAAATGAAGCTCGAGCACAAACAGGAAGTCACCGTTGGGTTCCTCGTCATCATGGCGGTCGCGATCTTCGTGGGCGGCTTCGCGTGGCTGACTGGAAGGCCATTGCTCGCTGGTCGCCAAGTTGTGGTCGCAGTGCGGTTTGCGGACGTGAAGGGTTTGAGCCCGGGTGACCCTGTGCTCACGTCAGGCTTGCAGGTGGGGCGAGTTGCTGACGTGCAGTTGGAGGACGTGGGCAGGGTAATCGTCTCGCTGGAGCTGACCACCGACACGTGGCAACCCCGGATCGACGCGCGGGCAGAGGTGAAATCTTTCGATTTTCTGGGAACCAAGTTCGTCGATTACAATCCTGGTCATGCGGAGGAATTCCTCGCAACCGGACAGATCATCACCGGAACCAGAGAGATAGACATTCTCGAGGGAGCGGGCGAACTGGCTGACCAAGCGGCCACGGTGCTCACCGGTGTTCAGGCGTTTGTGGACAAGTCCGTCTTGAACGAACTCATGGCGACTCTGGAAGCGAGCCGCAACGCGTTAGAGGCTGTTACCGAGCTGAGCAAGGGGGGGATCATCGACGATGCGGCTGCAGCTATGCGCGCCATGGCTGACGCGGCCGAGCGAATCGATTCACTGGCTGCGAATCCCGCACTAGAGCGCTCGGTCAACCAGCTCGACGAGGTCACCACGAGTTTCAGGGAGATGGCGGAAGGGTTGGCCGGTGTTACCAGCGCCCTGAATAGGATTCTCGAAGGAGTGGAACGAGGTGAAGGATCCCTGGGCCTGGCGCTGCGCGACACTTCTTTGTACCACAATACCAACGAAGTATTGCTCTCGTTGCGGAAGCTGTTGGACGACTTGCGGGAGCGCCCGGGACGGTATTTCCACTTGAAGGTCTTCTGACGATCGGTGCTCGCTATAACTTTTCTCGGTACATCCGCCGCCCGCCCCACAGTCGAACGCAACGTCTCCTCCATCTCGGTCACGCGAGACGGAGAGACGCTCATGTTCGACTGTGGCGAAGGAACACAGCGCCAGATGATGCGCTACGGCGTCGGCTTCTCCTTGCGAGACATTTTCTTCACGCACTTCCACGCAGATCACGTGCTCGGCGTTACCGGTTTGGTGCGGACCTTGGGGCTTCAGGGCCGCACCGACCCGATCTGTTTGTACGGCCCGGTGGGCGCGAAAGACATTCTGTCCCAGGCGATGTCGCTGGGAGTGGAGAAGACGCCGTTCGAGATCCACATCGAGGAGATCAAGCCCGGCGACCGTCTCGAGCGCGGTGAATACGAGATCCGCATCTTTGCGACGCAGCACACCCGGCACTCTATCGGGTTCATCATCGCCGAGCACGAGCGTCTGGGGAGATTCAACCCTGAGAAGGCCCGGGAGCTGGGCATTCCCGAAGGGCCTCTGTGGGGTCAGATCCACGCCGGCAAGACTGTCACGCTGGATGACGGGAGGAGAATCGGGCCGGAGGAGCTGGTTGGAGAGGTGCGACCCGGTCGCAAGGTCGTGCTCAGCGGCGATACGAGGCCCTGTAAGTCGGTGGTGGAGGCGGCGGAAGGCGCCGATCTGCTAATTCACGAGGCCACGTTCGGCGAGGAAGAGGAAGACCGGGCCGAGGAGACGGGGCACTCCACAGCCAAGGGGGCCGCTCAGGTGGCTCTCGCGGCCCGGGCGCGGCGGCTCGTGCTGAGCCATCTGTCGGCACGCTACTCGAAGGATTTCCACCCGCTGCTGGAGCAGGCGAGAGCGGTTTTTCCGAACACCGTGGTGGCCCGGGACGGAATGAGCATTGAGGTACCTTTCCCCGACGCCGCGGCTGAGGGTTGACTGGCTGTTGGGCCGTTATAGGTTTTCTTCCCGCTCCGCGGGGAGAGGCCGCGGTGTTTTTTGGGGCTGTAGCTCAGCTGGGAGAGCGCCTGGATCGCACCCAGGAGGTCAGGGGTTCGAGCCCCCTCAGCTCCACTGCCCCGTGGTGTAACTGGCAACACGTCTGACTCTGGATCAGAAGAGTCCAGGTTCGAGCCCTGGCGGGGCAACTAAAGGCGGTAGGGCGGAATGGCGGTAAGGCGGTAGGTACCTGCCATACCCCGTTTGGCGTTGTTGATGTATCAGGTGTTTCGTTACGGTCTGTCTACCGCCCTACCGCCTTTTGTTGTACCGCCCTACCGCCTTTTGTCGCGCTGGCTACCTGAGCCCGCAGGTTGCATCTTGATGATGCAGGCACGCAAGAGTCGTAGCAATGTGACCGACACCTTCGACCGTCTCAAAACCGCCTTAGCGGACCGCTACGCCATCGAGCGGGAACTCGGCGCTGGCGGGATGGCCACCGTCTACCTTGCGCACGACATCGAGCATGATCGCCGTGTCGCCGTCAAAGTGCTGCGCCCCGAGTTGGCCGCCACGATCGGCTCCCAGCGGTTTCTGCGCGAGATCAAGATCACCGCTCGGCTCAATCACCCACACATCTTGCCGTTGCTGGACTCCGGTGAGGCCGACGGGTTCCTGTACTACGTCATGCCCAACATGGAAGGGGAAACGCTGCGGGATCGGTTAAACCGCGAGGGACAGCTTTCGATCGAGGACGCCATCCGAACGACCAGCGAGGTGGCTGACGCGCTGAGCCATGCTCACGGCCACGGCATCGTTCACCGGGACGTCAAGCCGGAGAATATTTTCCTGTCCGCAGGCCAAGCGGTGATCGGGGACTTTGGGATCGCCCGGGCGATTACCGCGGCGGGTGGTGAGCGGCTCACCGAAACGGGAATGGCGGTTGGGACAGTCGCTTACATGAGCCCCGAACAGGCCAGTGGGGAGTCGCGGATCGACGGGCGCAGCGATGTTTACGCCCTCGGGTGCGTGGTCTACGAAATGCTGGCCGGAGCACCGCCGTTCACCGGCCCCAGTGCGCAGGCCATCATGGCCCGGCATTCGCTGGATCCCGTCCCTAGCCTGCGCACGGTGCGGAGCACAGTTCCGGAAGGCCTCGAGCAGGTGATCCTCAAAGCGCTTGCTAAGATTCCGGCCGACCGGTTTGCATCGGCCGTCGCGTTCGCGGAGGCACTGACCAAACCCGCCGTTGTTGGGCCAAGCCGCCAGTCCATCGCGGTATTGCCGTTCCTCAACATGAGCGCAGATCCGGAGAATGAGTACTTCGCGGACGGCATGACGGAGGATGTCATCGCCCAGCTCTCGAAGATCCGCGCCCTCAAGGTGATCTCGCGCACCTCGGTAATGCCGTTCAAGAAACGGGAGCAGAGCCTGCGGGAGATCGCGGCGAAGCTGGGAGTCGCGACGCTGGTCGAAGGGAGCCTGCGTCGCGCCGGGAACCGGGTCCGGATCGTTGCGCAGCTTATCGATGCCGAGACGGACCAACACCTCTGGGCAGAGACGTATGACCGTCAGTTCACGGATATTTTTGCGATCCAGAGCGACGTAGCGTTGCAGATAGCCGCTGCGGTCAACGCGGAGATTTCTACCGGCGAGAAAACCCGAATCGGGAAAGAGCCGACGAGCGACCTCGAGGCATACCATCTCTATCTCAAAGGGCAACATTGTTTACTCAGGTACACGTCGGAGGGGATCCGCCAAGGCCTCGAGTATTTCGAGCAGGCGATCGAAAAGGACCCGAACTACGCCGTGGCCTACACAGGCTTGGCCACGGCCTGCGTGATCCTGGGGATGGGTTATGGGGCCGGAGAGATAAGGCCCCACGAGGCCTATCGCAGAGCCAAAGATGCGGTGGCGAAGGCAGTCGACATCGACGATGAGCTCGGAGATGCGCATGGCATACTGGCCTTTCTCAAGTTCGTTTCGGACTTCGATTGGACGGGCGCCGAGCGCGAGTTCAAACGAGCGATTGAGCTGAATCCTGGCTCATGGACCTACGCCGTTCACGGGCTCATGTTGTCGGCCCTCGAGCGGTACGACGAAGCGATTGCCGCTCAGAGACGTGCCCAAGAACTCGACCCGCTGACGGCGGTCCACTCGTCGGACATCGCGTCGACGCTGCTGCGCGCAGACAGATACGATGAGGCCATACAGGAAGCCAAACGGCTGATCGAGATGCAACCCGATTTTCCGATGGGCCATTCCACCCTCGGGTGGGCTTACGTGAAGAAGGGCATGTGTGACAAAGGTCTGGCCGAACTACAGAAAGCTGTCTCGCTCAACACGGACAATACCATGTTGGTAGCGCAGCTCGGGCAGGCTTATGCGCTCGTGGGCAAGGTCTACGAAGCTCGGGAGGTGCTACAACAGCTGGAAGAGCTATCGCGGCAGCGGTACGTCCCACCCACCCACATGGCTTATGTCTACACGGGTCTAGGCGATCAGGATAAGGCGATTGACTCGCTGGAGCAGGCCTATGAAGAGCGAGCCGGCGGGGTGTACGGTATCAAGGGCTCGTTCCTGTTCGCCAGCCTCCGCTCGCACCCCAGATTCACGGCGCTGCTGAGGAAGATGAACCTGGGCTGAGCGGACGATCAGGTAAGGGTGAGGCCTCAGGGGCCACCCCTCGTTTCAGTTCCTCGATCGCTCGCTGGCCCGAGGGCCTTCCGCTGGCAGCTCGGTGTGGTGGGCCTAACAATCCCTATGGCCGCCCGTCCTTATGGCAGCGGCAGGTGTCCGAGCTGCACAAGGACCGACCCGGTGTCCCAGGTCATCCACGCCTCGGCGATCTTGTCGTCTTGGATCCGGAAGAAGGCAGCCCAGTCGACGGAGGTTCGCTTGCCCGTCGGCGGGAACGGGCCCATTTGGCCCTGTTGCGTGGCGGTATAAGCGCTATACATCGCAACCAGGTCGCCTTCCGCTGCCATGTGCGTGATTGTGGTCTGACTGTCGGGAAAGGTGCTCCAGTCGGCCTGGCAAAACGCCTTGAAGGCGTCGAGGCCGCGGATGGCGGAGTCCGGCGTGAAACTGTGGCGGATCGGGTCCGGCACCATCGTGGCCTCGATTTCTTGGAGGTCGCGGTTGTTGAACCCCTCCACAAAGCGGCGGACGATGGCCTTGTTACGCTCAAGGCGGGCGGTGTCGACTGGGCGAGCGAGCATATGGATCGTCGCGAGAGATGGGTGTAGCGAGACAAAAGGGAAAAGGGCTCGCCTTCCGGCTAACATATGCTGCAAACCGGGCTAGAGCGAGCGGTAGAACTCCCCTAAGCTGACCGCTAAGGCCGTCAAGATCGCCGCCTATGCTTCCACCGTAACGCCGCTCTCTCCGCGTTTTTGCTTTCGTGCACAGGTACGGTGCCGTCGAGGAAGTCGTTGGTTTGTGCACATGGCGGGATCGGGATACGTTCATTGCCAGAGGAGACTGGCGAGCCATGTCGCTCGCAGGTCATGCGCTAATCCGTTAGGTCGTCCAAAGCCAGAATGAATACTTGGAGCACATCGTACACACTTCGAACGGACGCCCCGCCTCCTGTCCCGTGGGCTAGCTACGCGGAAAGTGCACGCGATTCCCTTGGCCGGCTGCTGGAGTCTGCGTCGGATGCGAGGCAAATTCAGGAATTCTTGGAAAGAAACCCCTGTTTCGTGCCCGGAGCTTGGACGCCGGGTGTCAAGTCGGGTCACTATCCATTGCACTGCGCGCTGATCACTCAACCGCGCCTCGCCGGGCTCGACGGGAGACAGCCCGACTTCATGTGGATAGCTACACACAGTGAAACGTGGTATCCCACTCTTGTTGCGATCGCACGACCGGACAAGCCACTTTTCACCAAGAAGGGCTCGCCAACTGCTGAATTCACACAGGCACGGCACCAACTTGCGCAGTGGGGCTCATGGTTGAACACGGCCGCGAACCTTCAGAAGTTCGTAGTCGATTACGGAATTCAGGATGTCTACGCTCGGTACAAGACCCTGCAGCCCCACTTCGTTCTGATATGCGGAAGACGCCGAGAGGTTGAGGACCGTCCAGACCTGAGTAAGCAGTTGTCTGGTTTGTTGCCTGGGCCAAACGAGGAGTTGGTGTCGTATGATCGGCTGTCGCCTGATCTCGAACTCTCCCGGGCGATCACCGTCAAGCCAACAG
>JADFIT010000204.1 GCA_022566515.1 Gemmatimonadota bacterium | reverse complement strand
GGGATCGTTTCTCGCTCGACGCCGTGTGCCCGCATGAGTGGCGTCGCCTGTTTTCTGATGTTCTCTCCGCCTTCACGGCTCAAGGCGTCGCAGGCCCCCGGGCCCTCGTAGCGCGTAGCTTTCACGACCTCCTCCCCTGACCCACCCGTGCCTCCACTCGCCGGATCCGTGTGACACGCGCTGCACTGGTTCTCGTTGAACAACGGCCCCAGTCCCTCTTCGGGAGTGAACACCTTGTTGAACAGGACCGCCCCGGCAAGAAACTCAGCCAACTCGGCGCCGTCCAGTCCCGGCAACGGGGCGCCTGGCTCACCGTACACAGCATCGGCGTGCGGCGCGCACGCAGCAAACCCTCCCACCACTACTACCAGAGCGACTCCCCTCAGGTTCGCGCACAGACCGTACCCCACTTTCATGTTCGCTCCTATCGGTTGCAGACGAATCAATTTCCTACCGCGACGGGAAACGGTATGCCGAACACTAGCCGGACCAGGAAGTGGTCACTGAAGTAAGAATTTCGCTCCGGGCTATTTGCAAAGAGCTGATTGGCGTCGAAGACATCACGTAATCCGAACAACAGGGCCACCGCAGTATGTCCAGGGTAGCCCCGAATGTGCACCGACGGTCCGAGACCGAAACTCACGGTTTCATTGGCGCCCCGAAAAACATCCACGGAAGCCGCGGTGATCAAACCGAGTCGCGCCGCGTGCACCGCGGATCCTAAGTCGGCCAGCTTGATGTTCAGGTCGATGCGAGCATGCCCGCCCCACAAATCCGACAGCGGTGCAAGAAAGCGGTCTCTGCACACCAACACCCTGAATCCGCTTGCAGATGTCCCCGGGGTGCAGAATTCGATATCTGGTTGGATGCCCGGACTCGACCGCTCCCACCTCCCTTCGAAACTGATTCCCACAATCGTGACGTCGGAGAAGGCGTAATTGAAGCCCACCGAAGCGGCGAACGTGCGCTGCATGGTTTCATCGAGGGTGGTGATATTGGTCACGGTGTTGATGTCGATTATATGTCGCTCCTGGCTCGAGTACCGCACCCCGACATAGACTGCGCTGTAACCGGACCCCTCGCGCTGGGCCACATACACCAACCGCCCACCAACGTCAAACCCCGGATTGAAATTCAAATTGGAAAAAATGTCCCTCTGCCCTTTTCGTGCTGCTCCCGATACGCTGGCCAAGAGGTTGAACTGATTGGCTGTACAGCCGTCACCACCGCAAGAAAGCTCCTTCCTCGCGACAAACGTCAACGCCAACTTCGTCTCCGCGAAATCCCCCGTCACAAACCCGTGGTACAGAGGAACGATGGACGTTTGGGAGTTTGCCACTGTGTAGGCAGCCTGGGCGGCCAGGGGCCCTGGAGCGGGCAGGGTCGCCGCCAAGGCAGCACACAACACCCAAACGTGGCGGTGGATTTCAGACCGTGGCACCCGCAGTCCCTTTCCGTGTATGACAAGCTTCCCCGACTAGTGCATCATAACAGATGCCATCCGACGGGAGCAAGGCGGCACCCCTGGACCACCGCCACGACCTCAGGCTACACATGAGCCGGTGAAGATGCTCTAATCCAGCACCAGGATGTCCGCCTCGAGAAGCGTGTGCAACAGGACGTTGGCGCCGTTCGCGATGTCGTTCGGGTGCGACAACTCCTTCGGCGAGTGGCTGATCCCGCCCACGCTGGGAATGAATATCATCCCCACCGGCGCTAGTAGCGCAATGCTCTGGGCATCGTGGCCCGCTCCGCTCGGCATCCTCGAGGCGCTGAGCCCTAGTTCGGCGGCAGATTGCGCCACGAGACGCCGGAGTCGCTCGTCTGTGGGAGCCGCTCGACTCACGTAGAATTGGTCGAAGGAGAACGTCGTTCCGGATCTCTCGCCGATTCGATGGCCTGCGGTGGTGATTTTCTCGTAGATCGAATCGATCTTTTCCATATCGAGGTCGCGCAGCTCCAGAGTCAACGTTACCCGACCCGGGACGACATTCGGAGCGCCTGGCTCCACCTCGAGCCTTCCAACCGTTCCGACCTGCTTCCCTGGAACGCTCGTGACGACCTCATTCACCGCGTCAACGAAGCGCGCAGCGGCCAACAAGGCATCACGCCGGTCCGCCATTGGCGTTGTGCCGGCGTGGTTTGCGATACCGTCTACGACAACCGTCCACCGCTTGATGCCTACGATCCCCTCGACGACACCGATATCGACATTCTCTCTCTCGAGAACCCCACCCTGCTCGATGTGCAGCTCGAGATAAGCGGCGATGGAGCCGGGTTCGCGACGCACCGTGTCGAACCTGCTCAAGTCGCCACCGATGATTCCGATGCCTTCCCCGATAGTGTGGCCGCTGCGCGTCACCAAGTTGAACTCCCTCTCGACCACCTCGCCGCTGATCGCCCGACTTCCTGTCTTGCCGCCCTCCTCGTTCTGGAAAATCACGACCTCCAACGGGTGCCGGGTGACGATGCCGTGCTCAGCCAGCGTCTGGGCGACCTCGATGGCAGCCAGCGACCCCACCTGCCCGTCGTAATTGCCGCCGGCGGGGACCGAATCGGTGTGCGAACCGAACATCAGCGGTGCCAACCCGGCATCACTGCCCGGGCGCCGACCAAGAATGTTGCCGGCGGCATCCACGCTGGTCGCGAGCTGAGCGGCCTCCATGAGCCCGATTACGTACTCTCGCCCGGCGAGGTCGGCCGCGCTGTACGCGACACGGTTGATCCCGCCATCGGGTGTCGCGCCAAACCGGGACAGCTCACGGAGGTGCCCGTTCAACCGCGAGCCGTTGACGCGAACGACAGGCCGCTGCCGGTGGTGCCACCGCGGCCACGCTAGCGCCACCGCCGCGATGGCTCCGGCCGTGGATTGAGCAAACTCCCGTCGGTTCATAGATGCCAGTGGGTAGAAACCTGGCTGAAACTGGTGGCGGTCCCGCGTTACGGCAAGGGAGAAAGGCGGAGGGAGAGGGAGGGTATGCCGTGGAGAGTAGGTACCCCTACTCCCTACCCAACAACTTCTCCAACGCCACGCCGAACCAGGGCGAGTAGCGCCGGGGGTTGGCTGAGACGCCAGCCACAACCTCGTCCACCTCCACCCACTTCCAATCCGCCACCTCGTCCGGTGCAGGCGCCAGGATGCCGTCAAAGCGGCCGACGAAGACGTGGTCGTACTCATGTTCGACCAAGCCGTTGTCCAGCACACGCCTGTAGATGAAAGTGAACGCACGCTGGAGCGGGCAGTCGAACCCCATCTCCTCACCCAACCTCCTATGCGCGGCGCTCTCGGGCAGCTCTCCCGGACGTGGGTGGCTGCAGCACGTATTCGACCATAGACCCGCCGAATGGTACTTGGACGCCGCCCGCTGCTGGAGCAACATCTCCCCGGCCCTGTTGAACACAAACACCGAAATCGCCCGATGCAGCTTCCCGGCGAGATGAGCGTTCATCTTGGTTTCTGTTCCCAGCTCCCGGTCGCCCTCGTCGACCAAAACCACTAGCTCATCCGTGTGGACTGCGTCGCTGTCCATAACCCTCCTGCAGGTACCAGCCAGTTGCCTCATACAATAAAGTACTTTGTAGTACAAAGCAAGGAAGACGTGTGGCCGCCGCAGGGACTGCGCACGCCTCCAAGCGGCTAACTTATACATTGGAATGAAACCTGCCGGCAACTTGCAGACTTTTTCTCCCGCCTATCGCTCACTCAGCCGCATGGACTGGCGCCGGCGAGTGAAAGCAGCGCTTGGGTCTCTCGAGGATTGCAGGGTGTGCCCGCGCGATTGTCGCGTCAACCGTCTCCAGAACAAGTGGTCCGCATGCAAAACCGGCCGCTACGCGGTGGTGAGCAGTGCGTTCCCCCACTTCGGTGAAGAGAATTGTCTCAGAGGTTGGAACGGGTCGGGGACGATTTTCTTCTCGCACTGCAATTTGAGGTGCGTCTTCTGTCAGAACTACGACATCAGCCAAGCGATCTCTGCCAAGCAGGCCCAACCCGGCACGCCGCCCGAAGACATAGCCGCGATGATGCTGCGCCTGCAACGGGGCGGCTGTCACAATATCAACTTCGTGACTCCGGAACATGTCGTCCCGCAGCTGTTGGAAGCAGTCGCCATCGCCGTGGAGCATGGCCTGGATATTCCGATCGTCTACAACACGAGCGGGTACGATGCGCTCGAGAGCATCGAGCTTATGAACGGCGTCGTGGATATCTACATGCCGGATTTCAAATACTGGTCCGCGGAACGAAGCGCCCAGTACTTGAGAGCCGAAGATTATCCGGACGCGGCGCGAGCTGCGATCAAGGCGATGCATGATCAGGTGGGGCCCTTGATCGTCACCGCCGATGGTCTCGCCAAGCGAGGCCTTCTACTGCGACATCTCGTGATGCCCGGTGCTCTCGCCGAGACGCGCGCCATACTGGAATGGGTTGCTTCCGAGCTCGGCACCGACACATACGTCAACTTGATGGATCAGTACCATCCGGCGGGCAAGGTCAACGCCGAGCGCTATCAGGAGATCAACCGGCGCCCTACCTCATCGGAACTCGCCGAAGCGCAGGCGATTGCCAGGGAAGCTGGGCTATATCGATTGGACGAGCGATGAATGTGTGGTGCGAGGCAAGAGAGGCATAGGCTCAACCCCCTCCTGAACAGATGCGGCCTCTTATTGTTCGATCGATATTAGCTCCACTTCGAATATCAGCGTGGCGTTGGGCCCGATGTCCTGACCGGCACCCCGCCCCCCGTAGGCCAGCTCCGACGGAATGAAGAATCGGTACTTGCTACCGACCTTCATGAGTTGCACGCCCTCCGTCCAGCCGGAAATCACCTCGTTCAAGACGAACTCTGACGGCTCATCACGCTCGTACGAGCTGTCGAACACCTTGCCGTCGAGCGACTTGCCCTCGTAGTGGACCGTGACCCGGTCAGTGGCCGCCGGCGAGGGACCGTCCCCTTGCTTGAGGACGATGTACTGCAGCCCGCTGGCGGTCTCCACGACTCCGTCCTTCGCCTTGTTCTCCGCGAGAAACTCCTCTCCCTCCTGCATATTCGCCTCCGCTTGCTCAATGCGACGTCCAACCTCTTCTTCCTGTGCCTTCGCGAGCAACTCCCGCACGAGTTCATTGACTTCTTCGGGGCTCAACCGCGGCTCCCGCTCGCTGAGCGCATCGAGCAACCCGTCGACCAACGCGTCACGATCGAGGCTCGTTCCGAACTGCTTGACGTTGTTCCCGATGTCCACCCCGAGGGCGTAGCTGGCCTTCTTCTCGAAGGACTCGTCTCCTCCGGAACACGCGACAAAAGGCAACACGGCACCCGCCGCAAACACCATTCCCCAAGCCAATCTCATCCAATA
>JADFIT010000048.1 GCA_022566515.1 Gemmatimonadota bacterium | reverse complement strand
CCGGCACGAATCGGTTTCGCGCCATCGTCGCCGGAACGATTACGGATGGCGCCGTCCTCCGGTTCTGGATGCCGGATCGGCGAAATATCGCCTCGTATACGGCTACCCTCGAGCAGGCTGCGGCCCGGAGCACGTACGAGCAGCAAGGCCTGAGCGGCTACAGCCTGAGCATCGTGCCCTGAGGGATCCACCCCGACACCCGACATCCCCTTAAGGACTGTCGGAGCCCCGGCACTCGCCTGACTGTACAAGTTTCGTATTCGCCTGACAGTCGCTCTGCCTGGCTCAATCGTTTACGCGGCTTGCTTCTCATCCTTCCGACGGGTCCGCTGGACCTTGGGTAGGGCGGCCTTGAAGACGGTGTACGGTGGCCGCCCGTGGCTTGTGCGATCTCCTTCGCCGGTATCTTCTGAAGGCGCGGACGGTCACGTGACGGCGCCGACGGGACGCTCCCCACGACGATGAGTCCGCCGTTCTGGATCGTCAGGCTACAGTGACTGGGCACGACTAGTGAGGGAGGAGGGAGGAGTACCCGCCCTCCTCCTACTCCCCCGCTTTCACCCACCCCTCCCATTCCTCTTCCGCCATACCCATGGTCAGTTGGTTCTGACACCGCACGAGCGGGATCTTCAGAAGCAGAGGCTCCTCGGCCAGCTTCTCGAGCCACCGATCTTCGGACAGTTGGGCGTGCCGCAAGCCGAGGTCGGCGAAGCGGCGGGAGTCTCGGTCGAGCAGTGCCTCAACACCGAACTTCTGTGCAAAGCGACGTAACTCCCCAATCGAGGCCGCTCGCACTTTCATGTCTACGAAGTGAACCTGAATGCGGCGTTCGGAGAAGAAACGCTGTGCCTTACGGGTGTCCGAGCTTTTCTTGATACCGAAGACCTGTACTTGCATGGGGAGAGGGGAGAGGGGAGAGGGGAGATTCAATATTCAATATTGGATATTGGATATTGGATATTGGATCTCTCCCGCTCCCCGTTCACCGCTCCCCTACAAGGAACGCCTCTCCATGCCAAGAGTTGCTCGCCGAGACTTCCCACTCGCCGGCGCGCAGTTGCCCCACCGTGGTGAGCGTGTTGTTGAATACGAGCGTATCGCCGTCCACGGTTCCTCCGGCCGCCAGCTCGGCGAACTCCTGGCGCTGTACGCGCCGGATCGAGTCCCCATCACGGAACATCACCGGGGAATTGTCCACCAGGGTCACGCCGAGCTCTGATTCCAGCGCTTTCATGTCGTGCACCAGAGCGTCGATAGAGCAACCCGACACGCCTGCCACCGCCTCGTCCACGCTGATGAAGAGAAAACGGTCATAGCGCCAATCCCTCGCCGCGGTCAGTGGCACTCCGTGAGCTTTCCACTCCTCTAGAAAGGCATCCACGCTTCCTAGCAACCGATCGCGTTTGGCGGCGCTCAACGGCTGGTCGGCGGCGAATATCCACAGACGTGCATCCTCGGGCATTGTGTCGAAATTCACTCGTGGCATTGCTAGGCTCCTCTGGAAACATCACATAAGGAATAATACTGTCATGCTAGCTCAAGAGAAGTATTTTCACAGGGCAGAGGGGCGGACCAAGCAGTCCGCTTCGCCAGACAACTCCGACAACCAAGGTTGTTAGCGGATGACAGACTCACTCAAGGACAAAGTCGCCATAATCACTGGAGCCTCCAGCGGCATCGGCGAGGCCACGGCTCACCGGCTCGCCGAGTCGGGCGCTCGAGTGGTCCTCGCTGCCCGTCGGGTTGAGCGACTCGAGGCCTTGGCAACAGATATCGAGCACCACCAGGGCACCGCGTTGGTGGCGCCCACCGACGTGACTGACGAGCGATCGGTGCAACGACTGGCCAGGATGGCGCTCGACGCATTCGGGCGCATCGACATTCTCATCAACAACGCCGGTATCATGCCGCTCTCTCCCATCAGCAAGCTGAGGGTCGAGGAATGGGACCGCATGATAGACGTCAACATCAAAGGGGTGTTGTACTGCGTAGCAGCAACGCTACCTACCATGCTGGAGCAGGGGTCCGGGCACATCATCAACGTGTCATCGGTGGCAGGCCGGAGACCGTTCCCGTCGGGAACCGTCTACAGCGCTACCAAGTTCGCGGTACGCGCCATCTCCCAGGGACTGCGGTTGGAACTGTCACCTATTAAGGGGATTCGGGTGACCGACATCGAGCCCGGCGTGGTAGCCACGGAACTGACACACCACATCACCGACAACGAGACGGCCAATCGCTTCCAGGAAATGTGGGCCGAGAAAACACCGCTGGAGTCAATCGATATCGCCGAGACGATCTTGTTCGTACTGTCGCGGCCGGATCACGTGAACGTGAACGAGATTTTGGTTCGACCTACGGATCAGCCAACCTGACGCTCTACGATCCCTGAGCGGGATTGAATACGTCAAGATAGGACTTGAGCAACTCGAGCCTCAGATCGAAGCCGTTTCGTCGCACCAGTGGCCCCAGTTGCTCCCATACCGACGTCGCCCCCTCAAAGTCGCGCAGCCGTAGCTTGGCGACCACCCCACCGAAAAGTGCTTCATCGGGAAAAATCCAGCCCTCGCTGTCCAGTACGCTCTGCATTAGGACGTCGGTGGCCCGGGAAGCTTCTTCGAAATCCCACGCCGCGATTCCATGACGGAACGCTATGGCTTCTCTTGCCAATTCCGGAGCGTCGTGGCGATCGAGGAACTCGGTGATGTCACTGAATACCGCCTCGTCCGCCACTCCCGAAGTCCCTGCACCGATCTCGGCCTCCAGGGCAAGGGCCCTGGCAACCCAGATCTTCCAATCACTCGGCCCGTTATCCGCACGCAACGCCTTTTGCCACTGCTCCATTCGAAACACCGCGCCGCGATAGTCTATTGGCATATTGTCGAGATTTTCAGTCACCGCACCGCGAGGCGCCCGGAGAGTCGCGCTCAGAGCGCGCGCGCCGACCCGTGGTATGAGCGGCATCGCCACCACAGGCTCAGTGCCAAGTGGTGATCGCCGATCGAAGAATGGAGCGGTGAAGTCAAATCTGTTCAAGGCGAGGTTGATAAAGCCTGTGGCTGCCAATCCCATATATCGGGTTCGCTCCGCAAACAGATCCACAACCGGGAAGAAATCCGAATTGGCCCCTCCCCAGTCGTCCAAAAGTGGCGCCATTGCGGCCCGATGGCTCACTCGCGTACCCTCGAATGCTTCGGGAGTCAGCGGCACGATACTGCACAGGTCCTTGAGCAATTCCGGCGATTCGGCGACCGACCAATCTGGTTGTGACAACCGCTCCGCTTTCGTAGCCACAACGAGCATGTCATTTGCGTCGGTGAGGAACATTTCGTACGCCGGAAAATTCTCGTGAATCGCCGCCATGATGCTCGAGACGAGCGCGTCGTCAATCTCGTATAGGTGGAGCCATTGCCCGAAGACGCCGTCGTCAGACATGTACCTACTGATATGCTGGTAGAACTCCGTAGTGAACAGGCTCGCGACTCCGCTCACCCACGGATTGGACGGCTCTGAAAAAATGAGGTCGTATTTGCGTCCGGCGGCAGCAAAATACGTCTTCGCGTCCTCGATGACAATTCTCGACCGCGGATCGTCGAACACACGACGATTCGCCGGATAGAACTCACGCGAGCCACGAATCATCGCCGGTTCGATCTCGATGGTTACCAGCTCCTCGATGGTCGGGCTCGCCAGAAGGAAATGCGACGACATACCCGAGCCCTGGCCGATCACGGCGGCTATGCGAGCGTCGGGACGGTGGGCCAGGGTAATGAGTGGGGCAAGGGTTTGGGTCGAAGCATCACCGGCGAGCGGTTGCTTGGAAATCGAGTCGCCGCACGCCTCGAACCAAAACCTGTATAACGAGGCATCGGGCTTTCCGTTGGTTGCGATCGTGAGGACATTTTCTTCCAGCATGTTCAGGACGGAAACGGTGGCCGTGCGTCCGTCCTCATGGAACACCGACTCCACCGCTCCAGGCTCGAAGACGGTTCCTCGGCGAAATACGCCGCTTGCCAAAAGAGTGGGATCGAAGCGCTGCGTCACGGCTGCTACGCCCGCCACGAACACCGTCACCGCAATCGCAGCGTAGGCGAAGCGAAGTGCCACCCTGCTTCGGTCCACCGTTACGAACAGAATCCACACACCGAGTGCCATGTCTAGCGACGCCCCCATGATCAAGAGCGCCTTCAATCCGATCAGCGGCAGCGCCACCAGCCCCGCTATGATCACGCCGATGATCGACCCCAACGTGTTGAACCCGTAAACCTTGCCGATTGCGCCCTCGCCGCTCCCGGCCGCCAGCAGTGTGCGCGTGATTAGTGGAAGGGTGATACCCGCACAGAACGTGGATGGCAGCATCACCGCGAGGCAGATGATGTACCGCGACAACGTGAAGCCGGCGTAGCCACCGCCGGTCTTGGCAAATGTGCCGAGCAGCTCGGCGGTCCAACCGAACGACGCGATATACACCGGCAGCGTCACCAACGCGGTGAAGCCCATGATCCACTGGACGATACCCAACGCACGTAGCGGTCTTGTCCACTGATCCGACCTTTTGCGGACCCAGAAAGCACCAAGCGCCAAGCCGAGAATGAAGGCCGAGAGCATCAACTCAAACGAGTGCGTGGCACTGCCGAGAACCAGGGAGAGCATGCGTAGCCAGCTGATCTCGTAGATGAAGGATGCCAGCGCCGTTCCAAAGCTCACGGTCAAAAGGAAGGGCAACAACCGCTTCGGCCCCATTGTCTCCACCGAATGTGTCACCTTTGGTTCCAGCGCAGGAGGTCGGGTCGCTTCGGCCAGTGGAAAACGATGCGTCAAGAGGTACGATGCCAAAGCAGCGGTGAGGTTGAGCAGCCCGGCGAAAATGATTGTACCCGGAAGCCCCGACAACTTGAGCAGGTAAAAGCCTGCGAGCAGCACGCCGCCGGCCGCTCCGAGGCTGTTGGTGAAATAGAGCAGCGAAATGACTTGGCCCGGAGTCGCAGGAAACCGTCTCAAGACTCCCGCCACCATCAACGGGAACGTCATTCCCAATAGGATGGCCTGCGGCAGAATCAAGGCACCTGCAATGCTCCACTTCACAACCGTCAGCATTGCACTGCCGGTCATGGCCGGAAAGATGGTGTCGTACGCAAAGCTGGTAACGTTGAGAAAGAGCCCATGAAACACGAGGGCAATGACGGCGAGGGCAAGCTCCACAAATGCGTATCCCCGCAGTGGATCCCGCAGCTTGCTCGACCGCTGGCCTATGAGCATCGCGCCGAGCGCCATGCCGCCCAAGAAGATCGTGAGCACCAACACCTGAGAATACGCCGTGTGCCCCACGAACAAGCCGAGGTACCGCGCCCATATGGACTCGTAGATGAGCCCCGCCGCGCCCGAGATGATGAAGATGATGTACGCAATCAGTCTCATGTAGCACCTCGGCCAAGCTTGCAAGGAGTGGCTTCGCGCTTCCTGTGGCTCAAACGGGAGCTAATCTAACAATTGCAGAGAGGGGTTCCAAATGTAGGACCTTGAACATTGCTCAATAGTCGTCATTTTGTCATTCAAACTTCGAGCAGCGTCATCCGGCGCCGTCACGCTTCCTGAGAACATCTATCCGTGTTACCGGAGGATCTATCCGTGTTGATACCCGAACGCCTGCTGATGGGGCCGGGGCCATCGAACCCGCACCCCGACGTCACGCAGGCACTCGCCGCACCGCTCGTGGGTCACCTCGATCCGTACTTCCTCCAGGTCATGGATGAGACCATGTCCAACCTGCGAGTGGTGTTCGGCACCGACAATCACCACACCATTCCCATGTCTGCCACGGGGAGCGGCGGGCTCGAAACCATCATGCTCAACATGCTGGAGCCCGGTGACGAGGCGGTGGTGGGCATCATCGGATATTTCGGCCACCGTCTGGCCGCGATGGCCAGCAAGGCCGGAGCAACAGTGCGCACCCTGGAGGAGGACCTCGGCCAAGTCATCGATCCAGGCCGGATCCAAGCCGAGCTAGAGAAGAAACCCGCGAAGCTCGTTGCCGTCGTGCACGCCGAAACGTCGACGGGCGCCTGTCAGCCGCTGGAAGAAATTGGCAAGATCGCCCACGACCACGGCGCGCTCTTCGTAGTGGACTGTGTCACCTCACTTGCCGGCATGCCAGTGGACGTAGACAAGACGGGGATCGACGCGGCAGGGTCGTGCTCGCAAAAGTGCATCGGGTCACCCCCCGGTTTGGGACCGGTAACGTTCGGTCCCAAGGCGATCGAGGCGTCCAATAACCGCAGGCGAACGCCGCCCACATGGTACTTCGATCTCAGCCTGCTCTTCCAGTACTGGGGCGAGTCGGACGGTGCGAAGGATCGCGTCTTTCACCACACCGCGCCGGTCGCCAGCATTTACGCGTTTCACAGAGCACTGCAATTGATATTGGAAGAAGGCCTCGAGAATCGCTATCAGCGTCACCGGGATGCGCATTGTCACCTCGTCTCCGGTCTGGAGAAGCTCGGCCTTTCATTATTCACGCCCGAAGCTCACAGGCTACCAATGCTAAACGTGGTGAACATTCCCGACGCCATCGACGACGTACGCGTGCGCAAGACTCTCCTGGATCGTGGGATCGAAATCAGCGCTGGGTTCGGCCCACTACAAGGGAAAACGTGGAGGATTGGGCTGATGGGGTACAACGCGGATCGGAAACGGATTGATATCTTGCTCGGCGAGTTGGAGGAAGTGTTGAAGGAAGCGAGAAAATAGCACTCCCCGAACAAGAGGTGCCCTAGCCACCCGGGTCCCCATCCAGCATGTTTGCCGGGCAGCGCATCTGTATCAAATCGTCAACCGCCGCTGGAGGTATCCATGCTCAAAAGGCCAGCCTTCTGGATCTTCCTCGTTCTCCTGTCGCTCGTGGGCTCCGTTTTCGCCTACCAATACTTTCCACAAGCCTTTCCGATCGTCTCCCTCGACATCACCATGGATCGCGAACGAGCACTCCGCGCGGCGCGAGACCTGGCAGCACAACATGACCTGAGTCCACCGAACTTCAGACAGGCGGCGTCATTTAGCGGCGATCAACGGGTACAAACGTTCGTGGAACTCGAAGGCGGCGGCAAGGAGGAGTTCGCCCGCATGCTGAGCGAGGGTTTGTTCGCGGCCTACACATGGCGCGTCCGGCACTTCGCGCTTGGCGAGATCAACGAAACCCTGTTCCGGTTTACTCCCGACGGAACGCCCTACGGGTTCGTGGAGAAGATCGATGAGGATGCACCCGGGGCGCAGCTGTCTTCAGACGACGCCCGGCAGATCGCTGAGGCCGCGGAGTCAGGGCCGTGGCAGATAGAACTCGACGCCTACGAACTGGTCGAGCAGTCCCAGGAGGTGCGTCCCAGCGAGCGGATCGACCATACGTTCGTATACGAGCGCCCGGACCGGCAGCTCGGCGAGGGAAGGTACCGCCTGCGGCTCGTCGTGGCCGGCGATAGGCTCACCGAAGTCACCCACTTCATCAGAATTCCCGAGGGTTTCACGCGGCGATACGAAGAGATGCGGGCGGCGAACAACGCCATCGGCGTCGCCTCCGTGATCGCGGTGATTCTGTACCTCGTCGGTGCCGTAATCGGACTCTTTTTCCTGCTCCGGGGGCGCTGGGTCATCTGGAGGCAGGCTGTGTTCTGGGGCGTGCTGGTGTCCTTCCTCCAGCTGCTCGTTGGCTTGAACCAGTGGCCCCTACTGTGGATGACATATGACACGGCGCTCTCCACAGGGGGGTTCGTCGCTCAACAACTCGCCCTGCTCTTGGGAGGCTTTGTCCTTCTTGCAGGGCTGCTCAGCCTCTCGTTCATGGCCGCTGAGAGCCTTACCCGCCGGGCTTTTCCCCATCACCCGCAACTGTGGCAGATCTGGTCGCGTGGTGCGGCAAGCTCTCGCGCGGTCCTCGGACGGACGGTAGCCGGGTACCTGCTCGTGGGAGTGTTCCTGGCGTACGAGGTCGCCCTCTATTTCTTCTCCACTCGCGTGCTCGGATGGTGGACCCCGTCGGATACGTTGGTTCAGCCGGACGTGTTGGCAAGCTATTTCCCGTGGCTGACGGCGATCGCCTCGTCGTTCCAAGCGGGTTTCTGGGAGGAATGTCTGTTTCGCGCGGTGCCGCTCGCAGGAGCGGCCTTGATCGGCGACCGCCTCGGTCATCGGCGGGCCTGGATAGTCGGCGCCCTCGTCCTACAAGCCCTCGTATTCGGGGCCGCCCATGCCCCGTACGCTACCCAGCCACCGTATGCGCGGCTGGTGGAGCTGATCATTCCGTCAATTGCCTTCGGTCTCTTGTATCTGCGCTTCGGCCTACTCGCATCGATCGTGTTGCACTTTGCGTTCGATGTCGTGCTGTTCGCGCTGCCGCTGTTTGTATCGACGGCGCCCGGGATCTGGCTGGATCAGTTGATGGTCGTAGCGCTGGCGCTGGTGCCCTTGTGGGTCGTGCTCGGACAGCGGTGGCGTGCCGGGCGCTGGAGCGATCTCCCGGCGCAGTCGCTCAACCAATCGTGGGAGCCGGCCGCCGGTACGACCGGCACGCCGGCCGAGCCGGCAACACCGCAGGCCGATGTGATCCTTCTCCCCCGCACCGTTCGGGCTGTGCTGGGAGCCGGGATAGTGGGCCTGGTAGTTTGGGGCGTTGCAGGCTCGTGGACGAGCGAGATAGCGTCATTTTCGACCAGCCGCCATGAAGCGGCAGATACTGCAACGGACGCTCTTGCCGAGCAAGGCGTGACGTTACCTGAAGACTGGCTCATCCTACCCCACGTGGAAGCAGACCGCAATCAAGCGCACCGCTTCATTTGGGAAACCGGCGGCGAGGACCGTTACTTCGAGCTGCTCGGCTCGTATCTGAGTGCCCCACACTGGGAAGTGCGGGTTGTGACGTTTGAGGGAGATGTGGCCGCACGAGCGGAGCAATGGGTGGTGCAGGTGACCGGCAATGGGTCGATTCAGGACATACGGCATCAACTTCCCGAATCTGAACCCGGGTCGACGCTCACCGAAGGTCAGGCACGCGAGCTGGCCCACGCGGCGGTGCGCACAGGGCTCGGGCTCGATCCGTCTGACCTCGAGGACGTTTCGGCGACACCATCGAAGCTCGACGCCCGCACCGATTGGGTATTCACATTTGCGGATCGCACCACGCCGGAACTGGCACGGGGGGAGCGACGGATCGATGTCTCGATCGCCGGCGACGAAGTAGTCGGGGTCAACCGCTACATCCATGTTCCCGAAGAGTGGGAACGACAACAGCGCAGCCGGCTTCTTGCAGGCGCCATAACCCAAGGGGCGGGGATCCTCTTCCTGGTCGGAATTTTCTTGGTTGGCGGTGTGTCGGGTGTTGTGTCGTGGAGCCGCAAGAAATTTTCCGTGCGAATCTGCTTCGTCACGTTCGCCATTCTGCTGCTGGTGGGTGTTGCTGCACTGGCAAACGGTTGGCCGGCTGCGATGGCCGGCTTCTCGACGGCCCAGCCATTGAACCTCCAGATAATGACGATTGGAGGATTAGGTCTCGTAGGACTGATGGTCGTCTCTGCGCTCTTTGCGGTGACGTGCGGTGTGGCGCCACGGTGGTCATGGAGTCGGAGTTGCCTGGATCGCGGAACTGCAATCCAACTCGCGCTGGCGTTGGGAGCGCTTGCCGCGGGCGCGTCGGTCGTAGCCGGGCTGATGCCCTCCGACGTGGCACCAGAATGGCCGGCGTTCTCCGGAGCGGACAGCTATCTGCCGCTGGCAGCGGCGGCCCTTCGGCCGGTTACCGGCTATATAGCAACTACCGCCGTGTTGATGTTGCTGTTCGGTGCGGCCGACAAACTCACGCACCAATGGACACGGCGGACGGCGCTATTGGGCGCCCTTGCAATCGTCACGGGCCTTCTGCTGCACGGTATGAACCCCGGCCCCGAGCCCGCTCTCTGGGCCGTTTCGGGCACCGTGACAGGTTTGCTGATGCTGGCTGCTTACGTATTCGTTCTACGGTTCGACATTACACTCACGCCGGTCGCTGTCGCAGCAATGGTGATTCTCGACCGGATACCAGAAGGACTGCACCGCGCATTTCCCGGTGCGCTGCCGGGCACGGCACTCGGCATCGTAGTGATCGCCATGATTTCGTGGTGGTGGTTCACCGCTTTGCGACGTGAGCGAGGCGGCACCGACGAAGCCGCACCGTTGCCGACTGCGGCCTGAGTGACCACGAGGACAAGTCATATGCGGTTCGATACCCTAACGCGGTACCCACGGTTGCTCTTGCTCGGCATCGGGTTGACGACGGCCTTCTCCGGATGTGACAAAGGGCCAGCGACAAGGAAGGTCCTTCTCATCGGCCTCGACGGCATTCGCGTCGACATCCTAGCCGAGGCAAACACACCCAACATCGACAGGCTGATCGCCAACGGGTTCTTCAGCGATCGGGCCCAAACCAAAGTGCGGACTGTCAGCGGGCCGGGCTGGTCCAGCATGCTCATCGGAGCCCGGACGGACAAACACCTCGTCAACAGCAACGACTTCACCGGGAACGACTACGCCACGTATCCCGACTTCCTGACGCGGCTGGAACAGGTCAATCCGGAATTCAACACGTTCGCCGTCGTGGACTGGGCGCCTCTGGGAACAACGGCATCCGGAGGCCCCCTCATCAGCGATGCCATCGACGAGAAATTATTCTTCGACCCTGAAGAGGAAGACGGTTACAGCCGGGCGGATTCGCTCTCGGTAGCGGCTGCCGTCGAGCGCCTGGCAAACCAGGACATCGATGCGGCATTCGTTTATATCGGCAATACCGACGAGGTGGGGCACGCCACCAGCTCACTCTCACCCGAATACAGGACCGCGATCGAGGCGGCGGATGTCCTCGTCGGAAGGCTAATCGCGGCGGTGGAGGAACGATCCACTTACGCCGACGAAGATTGGTTGATTCTGATCTGCACCGACCACGGGCGCACGGACGACGGCGGGCACGGCGGTGAATCCGAGAAAGAGAGAACCATCTTCTTCCTCGCCAGCGGGCCATCCGCCATCAAAGGCTCGCCCGACACAGCCCCCAACATCGTGGATGTCGCCGTGACGGCCCTGACGCACCTGGGCCTGGAGATCGATCCTGCTTGGAACCTAGATGGTCGAGCCGTTGGGTTGCAGCGACGACAATAGACAACGGCCACTACTCCGCGAACTACCCTGTTGCCAATCGCAGGAACCGCTCGATCTCCTCCTCGGTATTAAACACATTCGGGGAGATACGGGCCGTGTTCAGTTCCTGGCTCCTGAACGGCCGGAAGACGATGCCGTGCTCGCGGAACATCCACTCGGAAACTTCCGTGATGTTCTTGTCTCGGATCTCGACTGCGTACAGCGAGCCTCCCAGTTCCCAGGAATGCGGCGAGCGCCACTCGGTGCGCGGATGCTCCATGGCACGGCGGTGAGTGTACTCCCAGAGTTCGCGCAGGCGAGCCTCACGCTCAACCGGGGGCGTTCGCGACTGAAATTCGATCGCGTCTGCCAGTGTCAGAACTTCGGCGAGATTCCTAGTTCCGTAATCTTCATAGATGCGGCCGGTGCCGCGCCAGCCGTCACGCCTCTGTCCCCACGTTACCCACATGGGATGCACCCGCTCGCGAACGCTCTCGCTCAGGTACATCAGCCCCAGACCCTTCGGCGCCTGCAGCCATTTGTGCGGGCTCGCCGCAAACATGTCGACGCCCATCCCATGTACGTCAACGCTCATCATTCCGACGGTCTGCGCCGCATCGACCGCAACGAACTCCACGCCTTTACTCCGCGCCAACTCGGTAAGTTCGCGCACCGGATGACGCAACCCCACCATGTTGTCGATGTGCGGCAGCACCAGCACCCGTGTCTTCGAAGTGATCTGTTCGTCATACAGGTTGAGGATGTCCGCCTTCGTCAGTTGCGGTACGTCTGACACCGGAAATTGAAACCGCTTGACCGTGAAGCCCCTTTCAGGCGCCATGTGAGACCAGCAGACGCTGGCGCCGTCATGATTGAGCGAACTGAACACCACCTCGTCTCCCCGCCCAAGGGGCAGCCCGTGGGCCAGCACGTTGAAGGCCTCGGTCGTGTTGTGCGTGAACGAGACTTCGCTCGCCTTGCAGTGAAGCAAGGACGCGGCCTTGGCACGCACTTCCTCACGCGGCCCTTCCCACGCTCCACCCCACATGTAGAGCCAAGGATTCTTCTCGCAAAGCTCCTGATACCGCGATCGCGCGTCGAACACTGCGGTCGGGATGGTGCCGATCGACGCGTGGTTGAGGTAGGTAACCTTGGGATCCAACATGTAAGCCGAACGCAACTGCGCGAATGATCCCCTCGTGTGGGTAGCCAGTCCCGCACGTTCGAGGTCGGCCGCAAAGGCTTGGCGTAGCGGGCCAAGGAGACTGAGCACAGGCGCGGCAGCCGCACCGGCTGCGAGGGACTTTACGAAGCTACGCCTGTCCGACCTAATCAATTCTCCCCCAACCAGCGCCGCCGGAATTCCCGCATCTCCTCAGTCACGTCCAGCCCGGCTTCCTCGTATCTCACGACCTCCAACCGCGGGTTAACGGCGAACGTCACGGTCACGGTTCTCGTGCGTCCCCGCTGCTCGAAGCGAAGTTGCACCGTGTCTCCCGGGCTGTGGCGACCAACGATCTCGCGCAATACCCCAGCACCCGTGATCACCTGACCATCGATGCTCACGATCCGATCGCGGCGACCTAGGCCCGCCTCGTACAGTGGACTCCCTATCGGAGGAGTGGCGCTCAAAGTTGCACCGCCGCCGGCATATTGCAGGCCCGTTGTTCCGAGCCACGCCTCGGTAGGGCGCGCCGGCCGTAACTGAAACCCCGCGTTGGCGAGCAGCGCTTCATAGTCCGGCACCTCACGGCCGCGGACGTAGCGCGCAAAGAAATCAGTGGCAAACTCCTCGTCCTCCGTAAACTCGGACAATACGTTCTCCAGATCGTCAACCGTGTATGGGATCTCTGCCTTTCCGAAACGCCCCCACACGGCACGCATGTAGCCATCGAGGGTCAGGTCGAAGCGCGACCTGAGAGTCAAATCCAAGTTCAAGCCGATCACCGCACCCCACGTGTAGTACGATATGAACGTGTTGCCGCGGTTGTTGGGATCGACCGCGGTGGCGGCATCCACAAACGGCGCCTGCATGCTCATCTCCACCGGGCTAAAGAAGCGGCGTCCCGGCGCGTTGATCACGAAACTCAGACCGCCGGAGATCGAGCGAGCGTAGTCAGCCACGGCGGTGAGTCCGGCCCGCCGCAAGATCAGCGGCCCGTAGTAGCTCGTGAACCCCTCTGCAAACCACAGTTCTCCAGACATGTTGGCACGCTCAAAGTCGAACGGCTCGAGCGTGCGTGGCCGGATACGCTCCACATTCCACGCGTGGAAGAACTCGTGAGCGACGGTACCGATCAGTCTACCCGCCGCCCGCCGCAACGATGCCGTGCTACTGAGGATCGTGGAGTTGCGATGCTCCATGCCGTCACCGGAAACCCACGGCAAATAATCTGCGATGAAGGTGTACGCACCACCGTCGAAATCCGGGGCTTCGCCAAACACGGCAATCGCTTGTTCCACCACCTTTTTCACCATCTCGGTGTAATCATCCACCTCCTGCTCCGTGCCGTCGTGGTGTACCGCCAAGCGTATGGTACTGGTACCGCCGTTCGCCGACACCTCCCATTGCCGCAGTGCGAAATCGCTCACTTCAATGGGACTGTCCATGAAGTAGTAGAGGTCGGGTGCCGTATAGGTCATTGGATCGTCCGTCGGGAACAGCTGCGTGGCCACGCTCCACTCCGCGCCGTCAGGCAGTTGGAAGGTCACGCGAATTTGCCTGTCGCCGAGACCCCGCGCCCACATGAAAGTGGCAGGCACATTCAAATGGGCATGAGTCTCATCCACCTGTGAATAGGTTCCATCTGCCCTATCGGCAAAAAGCGTGTACGTGACCCGAACCGTACCATCGTGAACCGGCACGTCCCACTGGTAAGGATTCGGCCGGGTGATTTGCAGGGGAAACCCGTTCTCGTCCTCGGCCCGAACCGAGTACACGTTCTTGGCGAAGTCGTGGAGCGCGTAGCGCCCCGGGGAGGAACGGCTCATTCGCAGCTCGAGCGGCACCGCCGGCAGATCGGTAAACGAAATACTGATCTCCGCCTCGTGGTGCACGACGTTGGGAAAGGATACCTCGTAGACAATTTGAGCACCCGCCGCCGGTACGACAGTGGCGCAGAAGATGCCCGCACAAACCACCGCTCTATGCATAGTCCCTACTCCCGCCCATGAATGTCACCCATCATTCCCCTCTCCCCTCCCACTTCCCACTTCCTACTTCCTACTTCCTACTTCCTACCCCCCAACCTACAGCGTCTCTCGCAAAACGTCAGATAGCATAATACCTTTTGGCCGCCTTCATGATCCTCAGTCAAGGAGCTCGAACGTGAATCGCAATTGTGTGACCCTGTCGCTCTTCCTCGGCACAGCACTGGCCGGAAGTCTTACGAGCCTGGCGGCTCAGGAGTTGAACGCCGGCACATTCGCCAACCTGACGTTCCGGCAGATCGGTCCCATAAACATGAGCGGGCGCATCGTGGATATCGCTGTCGTCGAGTCCAATCCGTTCACTTTTTACGTCGCGTCCGCCACCGGCGGCGTGTGGAAGACCACGAACAACGGCGTGACGTTCGAGCCGGTCTTCGAGAATGAGGGCACCCACTCGGTAGGTGCGATAGCCGTGCACCAACTCGATACCAACGTCGTCTGGGTCGGCACTGGGGAACGGGCGAGCCGGCAGAGTTCGTCCTGGGGCGACGGAGTCTACAAGTCCACGGATGGGGGCGAGACGTGGTCGAATATGGGATTGATGGACAGTCACCATATCGGACGGATCGCAATGCACCCCACCGACCCGGACGTGGTGTTCGTCGCAGCTATGGGACACCTCTGGGGACCCAACGAGGAGCGCGGTCTCTACGTCACGACAGATGGAGGCCGGAACTGGACTCGCACGCTGCATGTCGACGAGAACACCGGTGTCGTGGACGTCGCGTTGGACCCTTCCGACCCGAGCATCGTCTATGCGGCCACCTACCAGCGCCGGCGCCGCCCCCACGGATTCCACGGCGGGGGTCCCGGCAGCGGCCTGTACAAGTCCACCGACGGCGGCAGAACTTGGCGCCGGCTCACGGCCGGACTCCCGGACGGCGACATCGGGCGGATCGGGATCTCGGTGTACCGGAGCGATCCCCGCATCGTGTACGTCTCAGTGGAGCAGGGATATCGCTACAACGCTTCCACGGCGTATGGCGAGCGGCGGGCGGGAGTATATCGATCGGAAGACAAGGGCGAGACGTGGCTGCACATGAGCGACTGGAACCCACGCCCCATGTACGCCAGTCAGATCCTGGTGGATCCCAGTGACGACCAGCGCATCTACATGTTGAACTCGTACAGTTACTCCGACGACGGCGGAAAGACCTTCACGCCGGTCCGAACGTCTCTCCACGGCGACGATCGGCTGGTGTGGGTCAACCCCGCCGATTCTCGCCACGTGATGAAGGCCGACGACGGAGGACTAGGGATCTCCTACGACAGAGGGCGTCGGTGGCTCTATATGACGCACCTCCCGGTGAGCCAGTGGTACCGGATCTCGTACGACATGCGGACGCCGTACTGGGTGTATGGCGGTCTGCAGGACAACGGGAGTTGGGCGGGTCCCAGCGCCACCTATCGGTCCGAAGGAATTCTCGCGGACGATTGGTTCAAGACGGGCGGGGGAGACGGGTTCGTCAATCTGATAGACACAACAGACAACCGCACCCTGTACACGGAATCTCAATACCTGGGCCTGTCGCGGTACGATCTCGTCACACGCCAGCGAAAGTGGATCCGGCCGGATGACCCACGTGGTTTCATTGCAGCACGGCGCAACTGGGACGCATGGGGTCCAGGCCTGGCAGAACCGGAGTTGGGCAACGCCATGGCTCCCGGCAACTGGGACGGCCCGTTCATTCTGTCACCCCACGACCCGAATACCCTTTACGCAGGCCTCAATCGGCTCTGGAAGAGCACCGATCGGGGCGACACTTGGGTTTCGCTGGGCGAGCTCACCACCGGCGTGAACCGCCGGGAGTTACTGGTCATGGGACAGCGCGCCCACGACTCGACGGCGTCACTGGATGACGGCATCCCCTACTACCCGACACTCACGGCCGTTGCCGAATCACCACTGGAGCAGGGACTGCTATACGTGGGGACCGACGACGGGAATCTCCAGGTATCACGCGACGACGGAGCGCGCTGGACGAATGTGGCCGAACGCCTCCCCGGCCTGCCGTCGTCCGCCTGGATATCTGGCATCGAGCCCTCGCGGCACGCTGCAGGAACCGTGTACGTGGCCGTCAATAATTATCGCAACAACGACTTCACGAATTACCTGTATGAATCCACCGATTACGGAGCGACGTGGACCTCGATTGTGAGTGACCTTCCGCCAAGCCGCGTGCTCCGCACGGTGCGTGAAGATCTCGCCAACCCGGACGTGCTATACGTGGGAACCGAGTTCGGGCTGTACTACACGAATGACGGAGGACGGCATTGGATATCCTTGAAGAGCGATATGCCCAACGTCCCCATCAACGACCTGACCATTCACCCGCGCGAAAACGATCTGATTCTCGCCACCCACGGACGGGGTGTGTGGATTCTCGACAACATCACGGCGCTACAGGAGCTAACGCCCACCGTGCTCGCATCCCAAGCACATCTGTTCAGCGTCCAGCCGGCATCGATGATCCGCTACTCCAGAGAAAAGGCGCACACGGGTGACATGATTTTCAGGGGTGAGAATCCGCCGCACGGAGCCGTCATCGACTACTACCTGAGAGAGCCGCATGACGAGGACGACGTCGCGCTCACCGTTCACGACAGCGGCGGGGAGCTGGTGCAACAGCTCGACGCATCGGCCCAGGCGGGTGTCAACCGGGTACTCTGGAACCTGCGTCATGCCGACGTGTCACTGCCTCTCGGCGGGGAGAGGAGCGAAGAACTCACCGGAAGGTGGGTGCTGCCGGGCGAGTACACCATTCGTCTGCGAGTCGCCGAAACCGTACGAGAGCAGACCGTAGTAATTTCGGAAGATCCGCGCACCCAAGTCTCCGATCGGGATCGCCGCGAGTGGCACGAAACGCTGGTGACGTTGAGCCGAACAATACGGGAACAGGCAACCCAACTCGCCGCGATCAATGACGCGAAGGACAGGTTGGAGGGGATGTCCGAACCCGAAAGGTCCGAGGCGCGTGGCGTTGCCACAGAGATCGATGAGATCCTGCCGCTACTCACCGAAGTCCGCAGACGACTCACCCAGCTTTACGATCGGATCGACGGCTGGGCGGGACCGCCCACCGCTGACCAACGCCGGCAGCTGGCGTATCTTGCGGAGTGGGTGGTGAAGCTTCAGCCGCGGGTGGAGAGGGTTGTTGGTGGGAAGTAGAGAGGGGAGAGGGGAGAGGGGAGAGGGCAAGGAACTTTGGTTAATCAAATTCCCCACTCCCGACTCCCTGCTCCCCGCTCCCTGCACCCGTTCACGCCTTCGCCGCCGGAACCGGATATTGGCCTGTGGGAAGGTTCGCCGGCAAGCGGCCGGCGAGCAGTTCCGCCACGGGTCGGGTGATCTCCAACCGACCCAACACGATCCGCAACACTGCCGTGATGGGCGCCGCCAAGAGCATGCCCACGGGGCCCCACAACAGGCCCCAGAACACCAGGGCCAACAGAATGGTCACCGGGTGCAGATCCAGACCCTCACCCATGACCAATGGCTCCACGATGGTTCCAATCGTGAATTGAACGGCTCCGGGCAATAAGATGACGAGTGTTATGGCCACGCCGCTCTCGAACTGGATCAGGGCGATGGGGAGCGGCAGCAGTGTCGCGATTATCGAGCCAATGGAGGGGATGAAGTTGAGCAAGAAAGCCATCACGCCAAACACGAGGGCAAGATCCAGCCCGAACAGCGAAAGAATGATCCAGGTCAACAAGCCCGTGGTAGCCGACGTGATGAACTTGATGACGATGTAGCTGCGGATCTTGCGGTCTATCTGGGCGTAGAAGCCCTCACGAAACTGATTCGGGTTCCGGCCAATGAGCAGGTAAATCACGAAGATGAAAACCAACACTCCGGTGACTATGAGGTCCAGCGCCGCACCGACAGTGGTCCGCAACATGTTGACGATCGGCAAGTTCTGGAGGTCTCCATCCCGGAGCGTCGCTATGAGCTGCTCTTGTCCTATGTCGATGTTCCGCGACTCGAACATGTCGAAGAATCTTATTACGACCGCGACTATCCGATCCTGGTAAAGCTGCAAGTTGGCAGGCTGCAGCAGGTTCTGCGTAGAGGTCGTAACGAGCAATGCCATCAACGTGAACAGCCCTGCGCCAACGAGCAAGGCCATGGCCACTGCCACCGGCCTGGGAATCCTGCACTGGACTCGCAGGAAGTCCACCAGGGGAGAGACGAGGTATGAAATGAAGATGGCGAGCACGAAGGGCACCATGACTTGGCGGGTGAAATACAGCGCACCGGCGATCGCCACGGCGGCCAACACCATCATCGACACTGTCGTCAGCAGGGAATAATCAGTTCGAGATTCGCTCATCGCTCTCCATGCCCTCAGTCGCCGGTAGGTAGCGCCGGCTCCCCCGACAACTCACGCTGAACAACCAGGAAGTCCGCTACCACCCGCCCCTCAATCAGATGCTCCTGGATGATGCGCTCCAAAACCGGAGGATCGCACTGCCGATACCACGCCCCTTCCGGATACACAACGGCCATCGGGCCGCCTTCACAAATCCTCAAACAGTTGGCCTTGGTACGGTACACGCCACCCTGCTTCGAGAGACCCAGCTCGTCGAGCCGACGCTTGAGGTACGCCCACGCTTCCAAAGAGCGAGCGCGGTCGCAACACTTTGGGTTGGTCTGGTCGCAACACAGAAAGATGTGTCGCTTGAGGTCGGGAACCGCCAACGCCTCAACCGTACGCCGCTGGCGCTCCGCGACCTCGCACGCCAACCTGGCGCGTGCTTCCGTATCTACAACGTTAGAGGATGCTGCGCTGTGACCTGTGAGCCGCATACTCGGCGTCCTTTGACCTGACGATCATCTTGAGGTTTTGGTACTTCTGAGAAAGCCGTTTGTTCCAAAGAGTAACGTTTCTCCGCAGGCCGACAGGTGCGTCCTGTTTAAGGGACAATCAGCCACTTCAAGATACATCTTAACAATATATATTACAATAACTTACGTTCTGGCACACAACTCGCTGTGACAGAGAGCAGACGCCGGCTCGACAGGATCAGACTGCACCCCGTCCGTCGTGTCCTTCGAGTTGCATGAGTGCGGGGCCACACGCCATATTGGCCTCAGGAGGTTCGAGGTACCATGCAAACCATCGCTCTCTTCGCACTACTGATGCCGACCGTGACGGCGATGGAAACGCCGGCGCCGGCGGCTACCGTCCAGCAGGACCCACAGTTGCAAGTCTGGCTCAGCCGACAAGACAATCTCGATTTCGGCGACCGTGTCCGCGTGTACGTACGAGCCGAAGAGGACGGGCACCTCGTGGTACTTCACGCCGATCCGGAAGGGCGTATCCGCGTCCTGTTCCCCATCGATCCGTACGAGGATGACTTCATTCGCGGTGGCCGGGATTTCGAGATTCGGGATCGGCGGAACCGAGAAGCGATTCGGACCGCGGAGGAGGTCGGATACGGAACCGTCTACGTGGCTTTTTCCAAGGATCCCTTCCGTTATGGCGAGTTCAGCCGGGGCGACCACTGGGATTACCGCAGCTTCGACGACTACGAGATCACCGACGATGCCGATGCCGTGTTGACGCAGATCGCCCAGCGGATGGCTGTCGGTAGTTCGTTCATCTATGAAACAGACTCGTACTATTTGAACCCCCCGGCGGCGTATACGCGCGCTTACCGCAGCTACCGGTCGAATTATTACGGCCGCTATGACCACAACTATGGCCTCGGGATCAGAATCGGCTTCTCCTTCGGTGGGCCGGGGTACTACGGGTACGGGTACGACCCGTTCTACTACGATCCGTTTTACTACGACCCATTCTATTACGACCCGTTCGGCCACGGCTTCGGCTTCGGCCACCGCTTCGGCTTCGGCTTCGGCCACGGCTTCGGCCATGGCTTCGGCTTCGGCCACCGTTTCGGCTTCGGCCACGGCCACGGCCACAGCTTCGGCTTCGGCCACAGCTTCGCCTTCGGCCGCCGCGGATTCTCCGGCAGCTCGGTGGTGAGAGTCAACTTCAACTACACGATTAGGAACCGGCCGGTCATCGCATCGACCTATCGCGACCGCCGGCTGGCTCCGTCTCGAGTTTCGGCCGGTGCCCAACGCCGGACGACCGTCGCCCGTGCCCAGC
>JADFIT010000203.1 GCA_022566515.1 Gemmatimonadota bacterium | reverse complement strand
TCCGCCCCACCACCACAGCGTAATTCACCATTACACCAACCGTCCCAAAGTGCAGTCCATACACGCTGCCCCACCCGAAGACGTAGCCACCCAGGTGCAGTGTGAGTGTGACGAGGAGTCCGACCACCAGACCGGGGAATATGTCTCGCGCGGTGAAAGCCGCCGGATGGTTGCGATCGTGCAGCGTCCCCAAGATGAACGCCGGTGACAGCTGGATGAGGATCTCGAATTTGATGATGAGCAGTCCCCAAAGAGTCATCCTTTGCCCGATCGCAAGGATGACCACCAGCGTCATGATGGCAACGCTGACGAGGGGCACCCACTTGTGCAGCTGCTCGACCTGATCGCCCTTCCAGCCTTTGAAGCGGGCTGCAAAATCCTTGGTGAAAATGGAGGACAGGGAAAGGAGGCACGAATCCGCGGTGGACATGATCGCAGCAACTACCGCCATCATGACCATTAGGGCTGGATAGTAGGCCAGCGTATTGCTCTCGACGAGATACGACACCACCCGAAACGTGACCTGCTCCGTTTCGATCCGATCGAGCTGCGGGAACAGGGCCAATCCGGCGGCTCCGATGAAGATCACTATGCTCACGGCAAACAGCGGGATGACGGCCATCGTCGCGAGGGAGTTGCGCAAATCGCGTAACCGCCGCGCGGCGTAGATACGCTGCAGGGCCTGGGGGTACAGCGGCGCGGCCAGCGCCAGGAGTACGAAGTTGCTCAACCACACCAGGCATTCCGTGAGCGTCGGATTGGCGACCATCTCCGGATTGAGCAATTGAACCGTGCGAGCCACCGACGCGGGCGAGCCGACCTCCACCCAAATCAGGATTGCGATGAAGACCAACCCCACTATCAACAAGATCCCCTGCAGCGCATCCGTCCACGCAACCGCGCGCATGCCACCGGCGATTACGTAGATGAGAACAACCAGCGCTCCAACAACAACGGCAACCCAATAGGGGATCGCTCCCTGCGTGAAACTCGAGAACGCGGTGCCGAGAGCGATGAACTGCGCCAACAGGAAGTTCAACAAGGCCCATGCGAAGATCACCGCCGAGAGATCGTTCAGGAGCGGGCTGCGGAATCGATCGTTGAGGAAATCGGTTGGTGTGAGATAGTTCTTGCGTCGCGAGGCGGCGTAGAGACGAGGAGCGAAGAGCGTGTAGCCGGCGACGATGCCGATCATGAACGTCACGCTCATGAAATAGGAGAGACCCTCGCGATACGTTTGTCCGGGAAACCCGGACAGGGAGTTGCCACTGTATTGGGTGGCGAAGAAGGTCAACAACAACACCATCGGACCCATGGAACGGCCTGCGAGGAAGTAGTCGCGGAGCGAGTCGTCTTGCCTCGCTTGGCGCCCCATCGAGCCGATCACCAACAACAGCACTACGTACAGCGTGCACCAGAACACCAGATCGAGCCCGAGATCAATCAAGCTCGTCGTCCTTCCAGTACTCGAGGATGCCCCATACTAAAACGGCCGAGAGGGCTACGGCGAACGCCAGGCTCGACCAGAGCCACAGCGGCAGCCCCAAGATGAACACCGTGTCCCGCCCCACGAACCAGAACGGCACGGCGCCGACGGCTGCGACGGCTATCAGGAGGAGAAAGAGCCAATGGTTGCGTGGTTCGTCTTGCAAGACGCCCTCACCGGATCAAAGGGTTGGCAATTTTGGACGTGGGAAACTACGGCTGAGAGTGCCGCAGGGGGAATAGGCCGCTGCCCCTTCCACTCGGCGCGATCTACGAGGGAGCCTGCGCTGACGGCGTGTTATGTGGCGTGAAGCACTGTGGGTCAGCCTGTTTCCCCGTGTTCCCGACGAAGCCGTTCAACTTGTTCGGGCATGCGCTCGCGTCCTGGAACCGAGGCAAACTCTTTGGCCCACTTTTCGAGATAGGCCCAGTCGACTTTTGTCCGCTGGCGCCGGATCACCGTCGCGACGTCCTCGAGATCCCGGGCCCTCCCAGCAAACAGTTTGTGAATCACCAGATCCTCCGCTGAAGCGAAGGGCACCGGCTCACCACCAAGTTCCACGATCACCGCACGCTCGATAGCTTGCCGTTCGTAAGGCGTTGTGGAGAAGATGAAATCCACGCGGATACGCGTGTCGATGTCGTGCACCGGCAGCACGGACGTTTCGCGCACGAACTCCTCGATCCGATCGGGCAGGGGCACCAGCCCAAGTGCGGTACATGCCTCACGCACCACCGGGAGGTGGCTCGGATCGACGCCAAGAGTGATGTCGATATCCTCAGTGAGCCGCGGGCGACCGTGAAGCAGGACCGCCTGGCCCCCGATGAGCATGAACGGGAGTTCCCGCAACCGAAGTTCGCGAGACAGACTTCCGATGAAGCTCGAGAAATCAGGAGGCTGGGGGGAGTCCATTCACCGCACGGGCCACGGCCAAGTCTGGCTCCAGATCAGTCTCCCAATCGACCTGCCCCAACACGCCCAGTGCCAGAGCTTCGGCCCAGAGCGCCTCAAACCGCTCGAGGGCTTGCGCGTACGTGAGCCCCCGCAGGGTCTCCTGCTGGTACCGTTTGTCCAGCTCGTCGAGCGGTTTGGAGGACCGGATCATTCACTCGGAATATAGCTGCCGCCGCAGCCTACCGCCCCGAGGGAGCGTACACCAAGCTGCATGGGGACCGCCCAGGATGCACCGGCTAGATAGTACACAGATAATACACAGATATAGTGCGATAAAAACAGAATTTATGGCTTAATTTGCAATTATTACATGTATCATGCACTATACATGCATGCCTAGTAAGACTATTTCCCTGCGCCTCGAGGCGTACGAGCGGCTTCGGAGGGCCCGCAAGCATCCCGGCGAGTCCTTCAGTGACGTGGTCATGCGGGCCGGGTGGGCGGGGGAGCCGATGACGGCCGGCGACTATCTCGCCAGGGTGCGCGAGCGCGGTCCAACCTACGATACCGCGGGTCTGGATGCCCTCGAAGAGTTGAAAACGGGAGACCAACCAGCCGAGGACAAGTGGACTCGGGACTGATCCTGGAGACCACCTTTCTCATCGATCTCGAGCGTGAGCTGTCGCGGGGAGAGGACGGTCGAGCGCAAGCATTCCTCGCCGAGCACTCGGCAGCGTCACTGCATATCACGTTCACGGTCGCCGGTGAGCTTACGGCGGGAATGCCCCTCGATGTGCGCGAGCGATGGGAGGAGTTCATCGCACCGTTTCAGGTTCTTCCCTGCACTCACGATGTGTGCTGGGAATACGGACAGGCGTACCGATACCTCAAGACCAACGGTCTGCTGATCGGTGCGAACGACTTGTGGATCGGGTCAACGGCGCTGGCGTTCGACCATCCACTCGTCACACGCAACGAGCGTTACTTTCGGCGTATTCCGCGGTTGCGGGTGAGGGGGTATGGATGAGCCCCTTCTGCCCTCTGCGGCTTCGTGCTAATCTCAGAAAGCATCGCCAAGGGGACCCGACCGTGCCAAGACGATCCATCATCGCACTACTACTCCTGATCTCTGCCGCGTCGTGCAAGGTCATCTCCGCCGATCCCGAGGCGGGGCGGAATGCACGGGGCCCCACCGGCGCCGTGACCGCCGGACACCCACTGGCTGCCGAAGCGGGGCTGGAGGTGCTGCGCAACGGTGGCAATGCGATGGACGCCGCGATTACGATGGCCGCGGTTCTCAGCGTAGCCCGTCCGCACATGAACGGGGTGGGCGGAGACATGTTCCTCATCTATTACGACGAGGCAACGGGCAAGGCCTATGCCCTGAACGCCTCCGGCCGCTCGGGCAGCGCTGCGACCCTTGCCGACCTCCGGGCCCGGGGCCTCGACGCCATGCCGGAAACCGGACCGCTCAGTGTGTCGGTACCGGGGGCTGTCGGCGGATGGGCCGAAGCCTTGAGACGGTTTGGTACGATGAGCTGGTCGGAGGCTCTGGAACCTGCTGTCCAGCTCGCTCGTGCCGGACTTCCCGTCTCGGAGCGACTCTCCCTGGATATCGCAGGGCAAGCTGCCAAGGTACGCCGCGATCCGGAGGCCGCGCGCATCTTCCTGCCGGGGGATGCTCCCCCTGAGGCGGGGAAGACACTCCAGATGCCGGAGTTGGCCGCCACCCTGGAGCGCATCCAGCAGAACGGGCCGGAAGAGTTTTATCACGGCGAGACGGGCAAGCTGGTGGTCGAATACCTGACCGAACGGGGAGGCCTGTTGCGCGCCGAGGATCTCGCCGCTTATGAGCCGGTCTGGATTGACCCGTTGCGCGGCGCATACCGGGACTACGAGGTGCTTGCGCTTCCGCCCAACACGCAGGGCGTGGCGTTGCTCGCCGAACTCGGGATCCTCAACTGGCTCGACCTGAAGTCCCTAAAGCACAACAGTGCCGATTACCTGCACACGATTACCGAGGCGATTCGCTTTGCGGTAGCCGACCGGGACAGCAGCATTGCGGATCCGGACGCCATGCGCGTAACGGTAGATCAGCTGCTCGACAAGGATCGTCTGCGCCGCTTTGCGCTGGGAATCGATCCCAAGGGTATGGCCCCAGAAAGCGATATGCCGCCCGACAACGACCACCCGAACACTGTGTACGTGTCGGTGGCGGATGAGAACGGCAACGTCGTTTCTCTTATCCAGAGCTTGTTTCACTCCTTCGGGTCCGGCCTGGTAGTTCCGGGCACGGGGATCGTGCTGCACAACCGGGGGTCGCTGTTCCGCTTCGACGAAAGCCACCCCAACGTGTTCGCGCCGCGGCGAAGGCCCTATCACACGCTGTCACCTGCGATGATGTTGCGGGAAGGCGTTCCCGTGCTGGCGTTCGGCACTCCGGGAGGGGACGGCCAGACACACACGTTGATTCAACTGTTGAACAACATCCTGCTGTTCGGGATGAATCCACAGCAGGCGATCGACGCACCTCGCCTCCGGCGGCTCCCCGACGGCTCGTTGGCGATCGAAGATCGGGTGCCCGCCGACGTGCTGGAAGCACTGGGAGCCCGGGGATACAACGTGCTGCCGCGCAGTGGATGGACCGCTGAATTCGGCGGCGCGCAGATTATCTCCATCGACCCGAAGACAGGCGCGAAGCGGGCGGGGGCGGACCGGAGGCGTTTTACCCAGCGGCCAGACTGGACACCCCCGGCCCTACGACCTCGACGGAATTGCTAACGCCGGGGCCGATACGATAAGGTGGCCGGAGCGCTAGGCAGCGTGTTCCCGTCGCCACCCTGCGCTACAACGGCCGGACGCGAAGCAGGACGCGCCCACGGCGCACTGGATCCAGGGTCAGCACGCCGATCTTATAAATCCGGGACGGTTTCGCGCGGTCATGGTCAAGATTACACGCCGCGTTCCAACAGCGGGCGTGGCAACACCCGCACCGTTGTCATCACGCGCCCCGGCACCGGGCGGCTAAGCACCAGTCGAATCCC
>JADFIT010000202.1 GCA_022566515.1 Gemmatimonadota bacterium | reverse complement strand
ATGCGTCGTGTGGTCACGGCGGGGACGCCATTCAAACGATAGCTGGGGATTGTGGCGCTGCGGTAGGCTCCGGTGTTACGGCGGTTTCGCTCGCTTGTTGGTCCTGAACGTCCTGAAGCCGCCGGCTGGCCATCCCTCCCAGGAACCAGAAGAAAGCAAGTGTCGGATTGGCGAGGAGAGGCTGCGAGCCCCAGGACATGACGAAGATCGAGAGCATGTAGCCCGCTACGAGGGCGCCGAACACACTGTCTTCCAGGGTTGGCGCTTGGCGAGACAAACGCACGGCTCGTATTCCCAGACCGATCATCATGATGGTCAGCAACAGCGTGCCCGGGATGCCGGTCTCCACGATCATTGCGGCAAAGAAATTGTCCTGGAATCCAAATTCCTGTTGCAGTTGGGCGTTGAACCGATCGTCCTTCAGGCTTGATCCAAGTGCCGATGCCGCCGATCCCGTCCTTCCGAGTCCGACGCCCAACGGCGCCGACTTCATTCTGTTCCACACCAGCGGGATGGCTCCCTTCCGGGCAGACCGATAGGTTTCGCCCCGTAGCAACGTCTGGAAACGGTCCAAGGGGTTGCGCTCGCGCCAAAGGTCCGGAATGCCGGTGGCGTCTTCCAGCGAGACCTGTGCGGCGGGAAGCACGTATTCGGCCACGCCGATGTACGTCACGGCTCCGAGGCCGGCGAGTGCCACCGACACGCCGAACGCGCGCCCGCGCCCTCGCATGACCTGAAGCCCCATCATTCCCAAGAGCATGATGAAGCTTCCCAGAAACAGCTGCCGCACACCCGACACGAAGAACACCGCGAGGCTTCCGACGATAGTCGCGATGATCCATGGATCGCGGAGCCGGTGACGACCACTGAGGACGAGGTAGAGTGCAAAGGGCAGGGCCATGAGGGCGAAGACCGCTTCTCCGCCGGGTATGGCCGTGGTGCCGAAAGGCCGCCACTCGTGGAAGTACGCAAACCGGCTCAGCGCCGGCCCGCTGAAGTCGAACAAACTCCCCGGCCCGCCCATGTACTGAACTAATGTGAGGGCGAAGGCGAAGCACCACACTACCGTCAGAGCCCTGATGAAGCGGCGCGGCGTGTCGGCGCTCGATGCAAACAAAAATCCGATAAAGTACAGTGGGATCATCGAAAGATGGATCTTGAGCGATGCCACCCCGACGAAAATGCTCGCCGTGTACGGGCTGAACACCAGCAGAGAGACCCAGACGACGTGTAACACCAGCACCGTGAAGAGCGGGACCCTCGGGAGCCGTGTGCGCCTCTGAAGTATCGCTTTCGCCACCCAGACACCGACAATGGCCCACAAGACGACGTCCACCCCGATGTGCACGATCGGGTGATAGTTCCCGGCGAGCTTGACCATGCCTTCGATCGACAAGTAGATGAAGAACACCATCAGTCCCCAGAACCAGCTCGCCCGCGCGAGTGCGATGATGGCTGCAACAAAGGGGAGTAGAAGCGCGAGTGTGCTCATGCTAAGGCCGCGGCGAGGTGAATTTCATGTACGGTAAGTATTTCGTTGGAAAGCGCAAATTCGCGGTGATTGCGCTCACGGGAATCCTCCTCCCTCCTCCCTCCTCCCATACACTCAGTGTTGACAACCCGATGATGTAACGCAGTCTTTGTCACAGGATTCTCCACCTCAAGGAAGACTCTCGTGGGTTCGTACCTACTCGTTTTTATGGTAGCAGCGATATCGGCGGCGCTCACCCTGCCCCTGCTGATGGTGCTCGGCGCTAGGATCGGTGCCCTCGACAACACACGGGAACCTGCCGTCCCACGGGTAGGAGGCTGGGCGATAGCGTTGGGGGTAGGCGTGGCGCTGCTGCTCGTGGGCGTGGTCTTTGCTCCCACCGGTTCCACCCTCCTCGCCACCACGGGGTCCATCGGCCCGGTCTTGATCGGGGCAGCGGGCATTCTGTTGCTGGGAGCTGTGGACGACATCTACCCCGTCCCGGCGGCGGCCAAGTTGGGCGGGCAGATTCTCATTGCCCTCGCCGTGATCGGGATGGGAGTGCGCATCGAGCTGTTGTCTTTTCCCACGGGACCCCTGGAACTGGGGTCGGTTTTCGGACTCGCGTTCACCGTTCTGTGGCTCGTCGGGATCACCAACGCATTCAACCTGCTGGATGGGGCCGATGGCGTGGCCACGGGGTCGGCGTTCTTCAGTGCCACCGCTGTGGGCATCATGTCTGTGGCGCTGGGCCACCCAGCTGCCGGCTTGGTGGCCGCCGCGCTTGCCGGGGCGCTCCTCGGCTTCCTCCCGTTCAACTTTCCGCCGGCTCGCGCTTTCCTGGGTGATTCGGGCAGCATGTTCGCCGGTTTTCTCCTGGCGGGTCTCGCCGTGGAAGGATCGACAAAGGGTCCGACCCTGGTGGCCATTGGCGTGCCCCTCGTGGCGTTTGCCGTGCCGGTGTTCGACACGACACTGACCCTCATTCGCCGGAAGGTGAGAGGTCAGCCGGTCTTTCAGCGAGACCAGGAACACGTTCATCACCGGTTGCAACAGTTCGGCTATTCACCTCGGCAGGTGGCCGGGCTGATCTATGGGGCAAGCGCTGGGTTTGCCTTGCTGGCGATGCTCTTCCTCAATCCGGGAGTGCGCTCGTTTGCAGTCGTGCTGAGCGTAGTTGGAATGGCGACCCTCGTGGTGGTTCGCTTCCTCCGACTGCACGAGATCAACGAGTTGGCCCGCTTGGCGCGACGTGGAGTCTTGCAACCTCGCTCGATTGCCATGAACGTCCAGTTGCGACGTGCCGCCGAGCGGTTGGAGAGCGCCCACACACTGTCCGATCTCCATACAGCGCTGGCGATCCTGTTCCACCGCTCAGAGTTCGACGAGGTGATACTCACGGTGGCCCCCCCGTACGATCGCAGAAACGCCACACTGACCTGGCACCTCGTCGACGGCGTCTTCGAGGAAGGCAAGGTTGAACACCAGCACGACGAATGGGAGGTGACTTGCCCGTTCGACGGCGTCGGTTGGGTTGGCTCGCTTCATCTGCGGCGCCGGCTGGGGCGTCGGTCGCTGATGCTGGATCTCAACCTCCTCTTAGAGGTCGTTCAACCCGCGCTGGAGAACGCTGCCGGCCGCATCGAGAACCCCCTCCCCCCACTGAAGGTCTCTTGAGGATCCTTCACCTCAGCAAGTTCTACCCACCGGATCCCGGAGGTTTGGAGCACGTCGTCGCCACCCTCGCCGAAGGGGCCGCGGCCGCAGGCCACGAAGTCCGCGTGGTGTGCGCCCAAGGGGCCCGGTGGAAAGGGCGGGCCACCAGAGAGCCCCCTCGGGTGGTGCGTCGCGGCGTGACGGTGGTCCGGGTTGCCACACACGGTGTCCTGTGGTCCCAGCCCGTTGCTCCGGGTTATCTGCTCGCCGCACGCTGGAAGAGTGATGTGGTATACGTCCATCGGCCGCACCCCATGGCGGATCTGGCTGCGGCCGTCTTTGGCCGGGGTAGGGTGGTGGTCTTTCATCATTCGGACGTTCAGCGGCAGCGAAGGGCAAGGGTTTTTTATCAACCGCTCTCCCGCAGGGTGGCGGCCAAGGCCCGTGCCGTAGTAGTGGCGACGGCCTCCCATCTGGATCAAGCCGACGACCTGGGGCCGGTAGACCAATCGAGCGTCCGGGTGATTCCCTACGGCGTCGACACCACACGCTTCACGCCCAACCCTAAGGGACCCGGCCCCGACGTCTTCGATTCCTTCTCGACAGGCCTGGGACCGGTTGGGTTGTTCGTGGGCCGGCTGGTGGCGTACAAGGGGCTGGACGTGTTGGTGCGTGCGATCGCCGGGACGAAATTGTCCATGGTCATCGTCGGTGACGGCCCGGTGCGTGGGGCCATCGAAGCTGAGATCGCTGCCTTGGACCTGACTGAACGGATCGCCGTGGTAGGGAGCGTTCCCGACGCCGACCTCCCTCGCTATCACCGGGCCGCCGACTATTTCGTTTTGCCGAGCAACACACCGGCGGAGATGTTCGGCGTCGCCATGGCCGAGGCGATGGCATGCGGAAAGCCGGTCATATCCACGTCACTGCCCACGGGGGTGCGCGAGGTGAACCTGGCCGGTGTTACGGGGTTGGAGGTTCCTCCGGACGATTCCGAGGCGCTCCGGGCTGCGATGCTCGAGCTGTCGGGCGATGAAGGGTTGCGAAACAGGTTGGGGGCGGCCGGTCGGGCCCGGGTCGAGGAACGCTTTTCACTGGAGGCAATGATTTCCGCACACTTGGCCCTGTGCGAGGAGATCGCCGGCAAGCAGTAACATCAGTAGAATCCCAGCGAGACCTCTCCGGACGTAACCCGGATCCCGGGCACGGGGAAGTGAATCTGGTCCAGCGCGCTGGCCACGTCGTTCCACCACGCGGCCCGGATCGGCAGCTTCCGATAGGTAAGGTCCAGGGTCACGTACCACTCATGAGTAGGCGGCGCGCTTATCCACTGGGGGACGCTGTGCCCGAAGGCGACACCCAGCCAGGAGGGCCAACCGCCGGAGCCGCCTGGAAGCAGCCCCGGGGCAAAGGCCAAGAAATACCTCTGGCCGGCGTAGTCGTTCTCCAGTTGCGGCAGCTCGTCGCCGCTGTCGCGCAATTCTCGGGACGGCCAATAGAACAGCTTCAGCGTCAGGGCCCGGCTGGCCCGGACGGTGCGGTGAAGTGCGGGCAGGAGGGCTCCGGCCGTGCCCCAGAGCATGTCCGGTGCGGAGAACCCCTTGTCCTCGCGCAGACCGTCTCCAATCTCCTTGGGCAGTGCCAGGGCCACACCGGTGGCTGCACCCAACCACGCAGCCATGGTGGGGGAGAGGCACGCCCAATCCCAAGCCTCGGTTGCCAATCGAGAAGCGTGATACGCGATGGCTGCGTGCAGGAGGCGATCTTGGCCTTTAGAGGGGCTCACATCCGACCAGACGACGTGAAACGAAGTCAGCGGCGTGGTCCACCAATCGTCATGGCGAAGGGCGATGACGGCGGTCTGCGACACGGCGAAAGAGCCGGCGATAGCAGCAACCCGTCCGCCGCGCACGGCGTTACATTGCTGTGCGGTGGCCGACGGCGCGACGCCGAACGTGATGATGACGGCGAAGATCGCCCGGTTGAATTGTGAAATGGCTGCCCCCCCGTTCATGTTGGTCAGTCTACGGGCCCTTAGCTCAGTTGGTTAGAGCGGCGGACTCATAATCCGTTGGTCGCAGGTTCAAGTCCTGCAGGGCCCATTTCGGCCGCGCCTTAGCGCGGCCTCATGGGCCCTGCAGGCTTGCGGCCGCTGGCTCAGGCTTTCACGTTCGCGAAAGCCTTCACCAGCTTTCCCGTCAAGTCCTGTGCACCAGGGGTGCGCCGCGCTGTAGTGCGGCCTCTTGGGCCGCATTCAGCTAGGCCGATTTCGCTGAGCCACGGGTCACCAGTAGAGTGTGAACCGGCCGTGGGCCCCATCGTACCAATCTCCGTGCGTGTGCTCGTCGCCGTCCAGATCGATGCGGTACCCGGCGGCTGCCCGGAACTTGGTGCC
>JADFIT010000201.1 GCA_022566515.1 Gemmatimonadota bacterium | reverse complement strand
GATCGAAGAAATAGTTGGAGACGGCGACACTCGGGCTCACGGTGTTGCTCCGGTTGTGGGGTAGTCGAAACAATTGAGTGCCAAGGGTTCCATACTTCAAGGCCGTCTCCGGCCCGGGGGTCCGCTCGTGGGTGGCGTGGGGTGTCTACCGCCTTACCGCCGTTCCGCCCGACCGCCCTTCGTTACATCACTACCCGCCGCCAATCTGTCAGAATCTTCGGCGCATCCTGCAGCAGCCGATTCAAATCGGCGATCACGCCGTCCACGATGACCGACAGCTCCTGCGCCCGCTGTGCGGCGGCCGCTTCGACCTCGGTCAATACTTGCATTTGGCCTTCCGTGGGCCGCGCCTGGGGCCCTTGGATCTGGCGTGCCACGGTGCGGAGCTGCTCGATGAGCCTGGGCCAATCACGATACCCCATGCTCCCAGCGGGCCGCCGGACCTCGGCTTCCAGCGTCGTGAGCTTCTCCTGCGCCTCACTCGCCGTTGACTGGATCTCGGATTCGTTGGCCAGCTCCTTACCATCAATGGACTCGAGCAACCCGTCGATCTGCCCGTTGAGATCCACGATCGTTCCCACCATGCCATTGAGCTGGCTCTGGAGGTCACGGGCCCGCATGGCGGCGGTAAAGCGCTCTTGGTAGTCCGCCTGTGATGCGGTCACGTTGGGATCGCCGCGGAGTCGGAACTGCGTCGAGTGCTCCTCGCCACCCACTACGATGGTAGCCGTGTACATACCAGGCACAGCCGGTGGCCCCTGGCCTCCGCCCCGGCGGAAGAAGCCACTACCACCACCTCCCTGCGGTTGCCCCGGAATGGGATCGGCGGCAGTCCAGGTGAAGTCCCACACCGCCCGGTTGATACCGGGTCCGGCGTTCCGATCCTGGAACTCCCTCACGAGCGTTCCGGCCGCGTCGGTGATCCGAACGGTGACCCCGCCGGCGCTACCCCGCTGGCTGGCGTTCGGACCGTCGTTGCCGTTTTGGCTGTCAGCTCGGTCGGTCGTCATGCCGCTGCCGAGTTGTGAGGCAGCGTTCTCGGACAGGTAGTACTGAATCCACGCGCCCTGCTGCGGATTTTGTCCCATGAAAAGGCTCTGACCGCGGCTGCTGCCCCTACCCCACATCTCCCAATCCGTTTGCGTCCTCATCTTGAAGAGGTGGACGTCGTTTTCCACCGCTTCGGCGAGTTCCACCAACGGTTGGATGTCGTCGAGAATCCATACGCCGCGGCCGTGCGTGCCGATCACGAGATCGTTGTACTGCCCTTGAATGCGAATGCCGCGCACCGACACCCGCGGCACGTTCCCCCGAATGTCGACCCACGTCTCGCCTCGATCCCACGACGCGTAGAGGCCGCGTTCCATCCCGACGAACAACAGGTTGGGGTTCTCGGGGTGCTGGCGGATCACCTTGGCGTAGTCGTCCTGCGGCAGTCCAGTCGAAAGATCGCGCCACGACCGTCCGTAGTCGCGCGTTTCCCACACATGCGGCGTGAAGTCGTCCAGCCGGTGGTTATCCACCACCATGAACGCCGTGCCCCGCTCCGTCGGCGACGCCTCTATGTTGCCGATCCACGTTTCGTCGGGCAGGCCGCGCACCCGGTCGCGCACGTTGGTCCACGTTGCGCCGTCATCGCGGCTTATCTGCACGTTGCCGTCGTCCGTCCCGACCCACAACACGCCCTTCTCCACCGGCGACTCGGCAACGGTGTAGATCGTCGTGTGGAACTCCGCGGCGGTATTGTCGTTGTAGATCTCACCGCCCGAGTCGCGCTGCTTCTCCGGATCGTCGGTTGACAGGTCATGACTGATGATGTCCCAACTGAAGCCGAAGTCGTTGCTTCGGAACAGCACGTTGCCTCCCCAATAGACGACGCCCGGATCGTGGGGCGAGATGTAGATGGGAGCGTCCCAGTTGAAGCGATACTTCGCTTGCGCCATCGACTGGCCCTGAGACCCCACCATCCAGGGATACGGCTCGATCGTCCGCACCTGGCCCGACTTCGTATCGGTGATGCGGAAGTAACCGCCCTGCGCGTTGGAATACACGAGGTTGGGCGAACCGGGGACGGGTACGGTGTAGAATCCATCACCACCACTCACCGTGTACCAGTGGCCGGGGTCGATGCCCGAGTTGTCGTTCATACTAGACGGGCCACACCAGTTACCGTTGTCCTGCAACCCGCCGCAAACCCAGTACGGATCCCTGTCGTCTACGAAGACGTGGTAGTACTGCGCCAGGCTGAAGTTGCGGAATATGTGGAAATTGGCACCGCCGTCGTAACTCGCCTGCATCCCGCCGTCGCTGCCCGACAAGACACGCTCTCCGTCCCACGGATCGATCCAGAACGACTGGTGGTCGCCGTGCACGCCCCGGCCGATGCGCTGGACGGTGCGCCCGCCGTCGGTGGACTTGGAGAGACCGCCCGATAGTGTATACAGGGTATTGTGATCGCTGGGATCCACGAACACGTCCGAGTAATAGAAAGGCCGGAAGTTGAGATTCTTGTCGTGGCTGATCGTCTCCCACGTCTCACCGTAATCCTCCGAGCGGAGGAGCGTTCCCGCCGTCGGGTACTCGGTAATCAAGTAGACGATGTTCGGACGAGATTGCGCGACGCCGATGCCGATGCGGGCCATGGGCTCGTCCGGCGTCGTGGTGACTTTCTTCCACGAATCACCGCCGTCCCGCGACAGGTACAGCGCCGTCTCCTTGCCGCCGTCGTCGAACCGCCACGGGCGGCGTCGGAACGTCCACATGCCGGCGTACACATTGCGTGGGTTGGACAGATCGATGTCGAGGTCGGAACAGCCCGTGTCTTGATCGATGTAGAGGACCTTGGTCCAGGTCTGGCCGGCGTCGGTTGTCTTGAAGACACCGCGCTCTTCGTTCGGGCCCCACTCGTGTCCCATGGCGCACACCAGCGCCACGTCCGGATCGCGAGGGTCTACCACGATCCGCTTGATGCGCTCGGTGTTCCTCAGGCCCAGATGGGTCCAGCTGCCGCCACCATCGGTGGAGCGCCACACGCCCAGGCCGTAGGACACCGAGTTACGGGGGTCGGCCTCACCGGAGCCGAGCCAGATCACGTTGACGTCTGATGGGGCAACGGCGAGCGCCCCCACAGAGTAGGCCTCCTCGTCCTGCCACTGCCCCTCGAACGTGACTCCGCCGTTGGTTGTCTTCCACACGCCGCCGTCGGCGCCGCCGACCCAGAAGGTCTTCGGGTCGCCCGGGATACCGACGATGGCCGACACGCGGCCGCCCATGTTCACGGGGCCGATGTGTCGCCACTCCAGGCTCGTCAGGGCGTTCGTGATGGCTTCGGTGTTCTGGGCCGCGACCGGCGCGTCCAAAACCGCCGTGATGGCAAGGCCTGCCATCAACGGACGAACAAACGTTCGGAGCATTTCTCCTCCTATCAAGTCCCCCGGCAGGGCGTGACGGCACCGCCGGCCGTATGTGAGATGCGCGTAGAGGGGTGAAAATGTTGCCCCGGCGGGGGCCCCGCTAGGTGCGGCGTCCGCGCCCAAACGCCGGTAACCGATGCGGTGGGGAGCGGGGTGACAGCTGAGCAATCGATTCAACCGGCTTGCGTGCCGCTACGAGGAGGGTCGGGAAGATTCCGGACTCGTTTCGGCGTTAGCCACGGAATCCACGGAAAGCACGGACCCCCGCCCTTCCCCAGGGACTTTGGTTCCCCCCACCCCCCCCAACGAGGTTAACAAAACGATTCTCGGCCACGAACTCGGTGAGGGGCGGGGAAAACACCATTGGCATGTGGGGGGGAGGGTTTCCGTGGTTTTCCGTGGCCATCTGAAGCACTGGCCGGAAAACCGCATCGCTTTCGATTGACAATGTATATACACCGATGTATATACATCACATATGCATCGAACCCAACTGTACCTGGACGAAGACCTGCACCAGCGTCTCAAATCACTGGCACGCAAGCAGGGTCGCACCGTTTCGGATCTCGTGCGGGAAGCGGTAGCACGCGTGTATGCGCCAGTCGGGGTCGATGAGCGCTTGGAAACCTTGCGAGCGGTCGAGGGCATATGGCGGGATCACGAAGAGGTCGGGGACGCCCACGAGTACGTGAGGCGCATGCGGGCCGATACGCGTCGCACGAAACCGCGCCGCTGACCGGCGTCATCCTCGACAGCGACATCATCATCGAGGTTCTGCGCGGTCGCGCCGACGTCATCGAAAGCGTGTACGCGCTCGAGGCTTCGGCTACACCAACCTACTGCACGCCGATTTCAGTGGCTGAGGTGTACGCCGGCATTCGTCCACATGAAGGGCAGGTCACCCGGGATTTCTTCGAAGCTCGGGGCGAGGTGGTGTTGGATGCCGACACAGGCCGCCGGGCTGGAGTGTATTTGGCGCGCTATGCGCAATCCCACGGCGTTGAGATTGCCGATGCGTTGATTGCCGCTGCGGCGACGACTTCGGATCTTTGGCTGTGGACGTTGAATCGAAAGCACTATCCGATGGACGACATCCAGTTCTTCGAGCCGGCAAAGTCCAATACACCTTAGAGTTTCAGCGCTCGTCGCCTCGGCCGAATTTCTCCGATTTCAGAGCACCGCTAGACATCCCGCTAGAGTGGTAGAGCGGAGATTGGAGAGTAGATGATGTGGAGTTTCGCTTTCAATCTCCAATTCAATTGCCAGTCTCCAATTTCCACTCTCCACTCTCCAATCACCTGCCTACTAGCCCATCAACCGTAGCATATACAACCTGCGTCGTCACTCGCTGGCCTGCCGTCATTCCCCCGACAATCACCAGCATTTCACCGGCCACGACGATGCCCCGGTGGTCCATCGAAGGCGTGCTGAGGGCCGGCAAAGAGCGCCAGTTACGTGTGAGAACGTCGAACCCAAACACCCCGGTCGACGGCTCGGCGGGTACTCCGTCATAGCCGATCCCGTCGTAGTTGTAGGGGTTGTCGGTGCCGCCGGCAAACACCACCAGGGCGCCCACGGTGCCGGCCGCCGCATCACCATCGGACAGAGCGCTGATCCGGACGATGCCTTCATGGCGTGGGGCCTGGCAAGCGGGACGGTGAGCATTCCCGGCACCGGCGTCGAGTGCGTCTTCGACGACATCCAGACCCTCAACGAGTGGGCGCTCGAGAGCCGCCTCGACCTGACGGCGTTGTCGGCGGGAACCTACCCGCGGGTCGCCTCCGCGTACCGCCTGTTGCGCACCGGCGCCAGCTTCGGCGAGGACTACGGCCCCCTCGTTGTTGCCAAGGCACGACCCGACACCGAGGGCCCCGCGGCGATGGCCGGGCTGCGCATTGCCGTCCCCGGCCTGTTGACCACGGCATACCTGCTGTTGCGCACCTACGCCGGCGACACCTTCAAACCGGTGCCGATGCGCTTCGACCCCATCATCCACGCCGTCGTCGAGGGCACCGTAGACGCCGGCCTCATCATCCACGAGGCGCAACTCACCTACCGCGACCACGGCCTCCACGCGCTCTTCGAACCGGCACGCGCCTGGCACCAGGACCTCGGCCTGCCGGTGCCGCTGGGCGT
>JADFIT010000047.1 GCA_022566515.1 Gemmatimonadota bacterium | reverse complement strand
GACGCCGAGGGGGAGGAGTACCCCCGAATCCTGGGTAATCAGACAGCGTGAGGAGGAGGAGAAGTTACTCGTGAATGCTCTCTAAACTCGAACCCGTGTGTGTCTCACTTTCATTGACAGGTACCGTTGGCACTGGTATTTGTGCTGGCCGCCGCATCCGGAGCGACTGCCCAAACGAGGGTCATAACCGGAACCGTCACGCATGCCGTCACCGGTGAGCCGGTGGACGGGGCGCGGATCAGCGTCCGCGGCACGATCGTCACGGCGATCACCCGAGCGGACGGGACATACTCTATCGGGGTCCCTGTGGGCACCATCGAGCTGGTCTTCCTGCGCATCGGGTACAGCAGAGCAAACGTCACGGTCTCAGCTAGCCAGAGCACAGTGGACGTCTCGCTGGAGGCAGACGTCTTCCGGCTCGAGGAGATCGTGGTAACCGGACGCGGCACGGGCATCCAGCGGCGCAACCTGCCCAACGCAGTTGCCACGGTGTCCGGAGAGGACCTCAACCGCGTCCCGGCTCAGAGTATCGAGCACGCCCTCCAGGGCAAGGTGGCGGGTGCCGACATTCAGACTAACTCCGGCGCTCCGGGGGGTGGTGCACAGGTGCGGCTTCGTGGGGTGACCACCATCAGTGCTTCTGCGTCGCCGCTGTATGTGGTGGATGGTGTCATCATCTCCAACGTGGCGATTCCGTCCAATCAGAACGCTGTCACACGGGCGGGGTCTGGATCGAACGCTTCGTCGGCGCAGGACGCGCCGGTCAACCGGGTGGTCGATCTGAATCCTGCTGACATCGCGAACATCGAGATTCTCAAGGGCGCCTCTGCTTCCGCCATCTACGGCTCGAAGGCGTCCAACGGCGTGATCATCATCACGACCAAGCGCGGGCGCGAGGGCCGGCCGCAGGTCAACGTCACGCAACGCTTCGGATTCTTCGACCTCTCCGAGAAGCTCGGGTTCCGTACCTTCGAGGACGCGGCCGAGGTCGACGCCGCCTTCGGCGCGGGCACGGCCGCGTCGGTGGGATTTGTAGCCGGCCAGACGTTCGATCACGAGCAGGAGATCGCGGGTCGCAACGCGCTGTCGTCCGAAACACAGATGAGCGTGTCCGGCGGCTCGGAGAACACGTCGTATTTCCTGTCAGGTGTGTGGAAGAACGACGAGGGAATCATGGATAACACGGGTTTCGATCGGCAAGGAATCCGGATCAACATCGATCAGAAGTTCTCCGATCGCTTCAGAGGAATGTTCTCGTCAAACTTCATACACACGCTAGCGCGGCGCGGACTGTCCAACAACGACAACGCTGGTGTGAGCCCGTGGATGGTGTTCCCGTTCACGCCGAACATCGTCGATCTGAGTCGGCGGGCCGACGGGACGTTTCCCGACAATCCGTTCGAGCGCAGCAATCCGCTGGCCACGCTTGCCAACATGAGAAACGACGAGGATGTCTACCGGTTTATCGGGTCGGGCCGCCTCGACTGGGACCTGGTCCAGAGAGCGAACCACCGGGTTCAAGTGTTGGCACAGGGCGGCGTGGATTGGTTCCAACAGCAAAATGACCTCTTCTTCCCGCCGGATCTGCAGTTTGAGGATGACGACGGGTTCGCGGGGACGTCTCTGCTGACCAATACGGACAACCTGAACCTCAACGTGAACGTCAACGTCATTCACACCTACACGCCGTCGAGTGGTGGGACGAACTTCACGACGTCGGCGGGTATCACCTATGAAACCCGCGAGCTGGCGAGTTCTAGCGTGCAGGCGCAAGAACAGGTGGCTGGCCAGGAGAACATCAGCGCCGGTACGAAATTCACGATCAACGAGTTCCGCTCCCGGGCGGAGGATTTCGGATTCTACCTTCAGGAGGAACTCCTGACCTTCGACGAGCGGCTGTTGCTGATCGCCGGCATCCGGGGTGATCAGACGAGCCGAAACTCCGAAGATGACAAGGTGTTCTTCTATCCGAAGGCTGCCGTGTCGTTCCGGTTCCCCGGAAGCGGAGGATTCATCGACGAGCTGAAGCTCCGCGTAGCGTACGGCGAGACGGGCAACCAGCCGCTCTTCGGACAGAAGTTCACGCCCCTCACCGCCACGACGAACGTCGAAGGTATCCCGGGCATCCTGGTTCAGGGGAGTGTGGGATCGCGCGATCTGAAGCCCGAGCGGCAGCGCGAGATCGAGGGCGGGATCGATGCCACGCTGGCTGGCGGTCGAGCCTCGCTCGAGTTCACTCTGTTCCAGAAGACCGTGAGTGACCTCATCATCACGAGGGCGCTGGCGTCGTCGTCTGGGTTCGCCCACCAGATCTTCAACGGCGCGAAACTGCGCACACGCGGCGCCGAAGCGGCACTGGGCATCGTGCCTGTGGAGACGGGCAACGTGAGCTGGCTGTTCCGCACCACGTTCTCGCTGACGCGGAGCAAGATCACCGAACTCTCGGTTCCGGCCTTTATACCCGCCAACGCCGGCTTCGGCGTGGGGTTGGGGACCTTCCGGATCGAAGAGGGTAAGTCCGTGACGCAGATCGTGGGCAACCTGGCGGACGGCAGCGGTGTGGGCCAGATCGGTGATGCCACGCCCGACTTCCACATGGGCTTCACCAATGACTTACAAATAGGAGCCTTCTCCATCTACGCGCACGCGAACTGGCAGAAGGGTGGTGACCTCGTGAACCTCACCGAGCTGCTGTTCGACGCCGGCCAGAACTCTGAAGATTTCGAGGACGCCGGGTCCAACCGCATCTCGAACTTCGGTGGCGACACGAAGCTCTACGTGCAGGACGGGACCTTCCTGAAGCTCCGGGAAGTCACCCTGTCGTGGCAGCTTCCGGCGAATCTGGTCGAGGGTATCTGGGGGGCCATCGACAACGCGCGCGTGAGCGTGAGCGGGCGGAACCTCCTCAATTTCAGCAACTACCGTGGGTTGGATTCGGAAGTCAGTAACTTCGGCAACCAGAGTGTGGGACGGAACATCGATGTAGCGCCGTTCCCGCCGAGCCGGAGCTTCTGGTTCTCGATCGACCTCTCCTTCTAACCATGGCCATACTGAAAGGGATACCAACCATGAACGCTTACAAAGCGATTCCGGTGCTCCTGGCGATAGTGGCCATGAGCGCCTGCGAGACCCTCGTGGTCCCGGACTTGAACAATCCGAGCATCGAGGAGTTGACCGGTGAAGGTGCTTCGCGGGTTGCCGTCATCACGGCTGCCCAGGGGCTCTTCGTCCGCGCGCGACAGGGTATTGCGGGACGAGCCGGGTATGTGTCGGAAGTCGGCATTATCGGACGCGAGTCCTACAACTTCGACGCGGCGGATCCCCGCTTCGTCACCGAGTTGTTGCGCGACCCGCTGGACGGTGGTAACGGCGCCTTCGGCGGCAACCACTGGGCGGGCCGCTACCGGGGCTTCCGCGACGCCGACAATGTGCTGAACGCCGTCGACGCGCTTGCCACGATGGATGCCGGCGACAAGGACGGGCTCAGGGGCATCGCGAAGACCCTCCAGGCGTTGGATCTGCTGCTGGTCATAAACACACGCGATGATCTGGGCGCGGTGATCACGGTTGCCGCAGACCCGACCGGCGATCCCGAACCCATTGTGGACCGGGCGGCGGTCTTTGCGAGAATCACGGCCCTGCTGGACGACGCGCAGGGGGACTTGACGGGCGCGAGTTTCCCGAGTGATCTGAGGCTTCCCTCCGGATTCGACGGGTTCGACACCCCGGCGGGGTTCCTCACATTCAACCGGGCGCTCAAAGCCCGGGTGGATGTGTACCTGGGGAATGACTCGGCGGCGCTCACCAGCTTGGGTGCGTCGTTCATCGATCCCACGGGCGACATGCGACTCGGCGTGTTTTACAACTACGGTGTGGGTTCGGGTGATCAGGTGAACAACCTGTTCGATCCGTCGGAACTGATCATCCTGGCGCATCCGTCGATCGAGACAGATGCCCAGCTCCAGACCGACGCCGTGACGCTCGACCAGCGGTTTGTAGACAAGATCGTGTCGGTGGCCAGCGTCGGCGACCAAGGTGGTTTGGGGTTGTCGTCGGATCTCGCGTTCAGCCTGTACACGAGCGCGACGACTGGCGTCCCGATCATCAGGAACGAGGAGCTGATCCTGCTGCGGGCTGAAGCCAACCTGCGGTTGGACAACTTCGGACTGGCTTCGGATGATCTGAACATCCTGCGCGGAGCGGCCGGGCTGGTCGACATCGACCTCTCGACGATGAACGCGACGCAGCGCATCGATGAGCTGCTCTACAACCGGCGGTACTCCCTGCTGTTTGAGGGACATCGGTGGATCGACATGCGCCGGTACGGCAGGTTGAGCGATCTGTTGCTCGATCCGTCGCTGCGGGTTCACGCTCGGTTCCCGTTCCCGGTGTCGGAATGCGACGCGAGGGATCCGACTCCAAGCCAAGGCTGTGCCTGATCGATGCGGCGCGCGGCATTGCCGCGCGCCACATCTCAACTACAGGTCCTCGATGCCGCTACGGCATCGGGGGCCTGTTTTCTTTTGGTCATCCGGCATTTGGGGGAAGGACGTTCCCGTCAGAAAGGAGGCCCCGCCATCGCGACGCACGGCGGCCCGGGGCGCAGCCCTACCGCACGAAATAGAAGAAGTTGGACTGGCTCAAACGGGTCTCGATGGTCCACTGAATGACGAGCCCGGGCTGCACCCGAATCTCATCGGTCGCCACGCGGCCGGAGCCTCCGATCACCTCGGCAACCACCTGGATTCGCGCCCCGTCGGGCAGTAGCGATTCGGCGATTTTGAACGTAGACGACCCGTTCGTCGCCACCATCCCGAGTCGATAGCGGGCCCCGGCGCGGATCACCAGGACTCGCACGGTGGAGAGGTTGTAGTTCACTACCTCCACCGTGACGCCCTTGCTCTGCGTTTCGCCCACCACCTGGACACTGGCATCGACAACCTCGAGCATCGTCAGCATGTCGTCCAAATCAACGACGTGGCCGGCGGCCAAGCCCAGCTCAACCGCCTCCGAGGCGCCGAGGGTCAAGAGCTGATTCCGCCGGACGACACCGGGGATCTCCACCGCTTCGTCCACCATCGCTTCGCCGATTTCGGGATCGACCCCCTGCCGCGCGGCGAGCGTGCCGAAGTCGCGTCGCAGGGCATCCAGCACCGCACCCGGCATCCGGGACCGCCCGGGGCCCCGTCCGTCCCCGGCCCCAATGGAAGCGTCCGCCACCACGAAGATCGAGTCCGTCGCCAGCGCGAGGAGTGCCGCAGCCTGCCAGGCCCGACCGCTGACCAGTGCGTAGACCGGCACGGACGTCCGCTGGAGATCGTCGACGATGAGCTGGGCGATGTCCATCCGGCCCCCGGAGGAGCCGATATCGAGGACCACCAGACTGCCAGGTTCTCGTTCCGCGGCCTGTAACGTGGCGCCGACGAGGTCGCTGAGATCGACCTCCACCGAGCCCGCGACGCGGATCAGGTAGACCGTCCGCTCCTGGGCGTGTGTGGCCGCCACGGGCGGCAAGGCCAGAGCGGCGAGAACGGCAGTGACCGACCGGACCATGCTGACCTCCCGGGACGGGTTCAAAAGGGGGCTGCGCGCCGCAGACCCTTTAATCTACCCGGCGGGCCGGCTGCTGTTTCGGGCGCCGGCACGGAAGTTTGCTTCCCCTAAGGCTGGCACGGGGAGGAAACCAGACGCCGTAGGTTACGTAGTGGGGAACAGCCGCCCTCGGCGGGTTGCACAGGACAATCCACCCGGGCGCATCTTGAGAAGAGGACTCCAATACCAGGTTGAGGCTCACCATGGCGTTTCCGCACAGTTTGATTACCCGCACCGCTTGGTTCGTTTCTGCTGTCGTGGCCGTTACGCTGATCTCGAAGGAACTGCGTAAGGACGACGGCCGCTCCGAGACGGCCACGAGGGTCAGCGTGACCCGGGAACGGGCGCCGAAGATGGTGCCCGCTCGTGCACGGGTGGACACGGAGAACATCATCCTGTCCCTGACCATGCTCGGGGATGACGAGAGCGTCGTCGAGGGGTTCACCCTCACGCGTCCCATGGAGGTCCGTGTGCTGGCGCTGGGTGAGGCCTTGAACGGCCAGCTGTACGACTATGGCACGATCCTGGATGCCACGACCAGGAAGCCGGTGTGGCAGATGGAGCTGCATGCCACGCACCACGCGGGGGGGTCCGACAAGAACCGGATGGTCGACGAGGTGATCTCCCTGGACGCCGGCAGCTACCTAGTGCACTACGTCACCGACGGGTCCCACTCGTACGAGGATTGGAACGCGGCCGCCCCGTCGTACCCGGCGCTGTGGGGCATCACCGTGCTCAGTCCCCATGGCCCGGTGGATAGGGATGTGGTGCGTCCCTACGACGACCGGGACAACGACGCGGTGGTGGCGCGGATCGTGGGGGTCCGGGACGACGAGTTCCACGAGCAGTGGTTCACCCTCGAGCAGGATGCCGAGGTGAGGGTCTACGCCATCGGGGAGGGTGGTGCCAGTGGGATGAGCGACTACGCCTGGATCGAAGATGCCGGCGGGCACGTCGTCTGGCGGATGGCCTACTCGGACACGGACCACGCAGGCGGGGCGCAGAAGAACCGGGTGTTCGACAGGATCCTTCGTATCTCGGCGGGGGAGTACCGCCTCGTGTATCAGTCTGACGACTCCCACTCGTTCGGCGACTGGAACGCTGCCGCACCGGAAGACCCCTACAGCTATGGCGTGACGATCTTTAGGCGGTAACGGACACCATTAGGAGCGCTTGATGGACCCAATGTTTTCGATTTTCTAGAGGGTCCCATCATTCCGGGGACCAAGCGAAGCTAGAGATCCTTTAGCCGCCGCACCCCCGCCACTCTTGCGGGGCCGTGTACCTGACTTCATTCTAGGTATCAAGCTGGAGACATCTGCGCCGGTGGTCCTGGGACCCCGCCGCCGTAGCGAACGCCCCGTAGGACGCCCGTAGGACGCCCCACTCGACGCCCGCCCGACGACGAGACCGCGGAGTCACTGGCCAGCATGCTGCTTGTTACTCGTTCACGCTGCACTCAGGATGGAGCATAGCATGAAACGCACCGCTGTCGGTTCGGCCTTCGCCGTCATCACAATCTTCTTCGCTACGGGCCCGCTGCATGCCCAGCAGCCGGGCTACGCTAGCCAGGTGCTCCCGATCGATTCCCAGGTAACGGTCGGGACGTTGGACAATGGCCTCCGCTACCTCATTCGAGTCAATCGCCGGCCGGAGGCCCGAGCGGAGCTGCGGCTGGTCGTGAAAGCCGGTTCCGTGCTGGAAGATGACGATCAGCTGGGATTGGCCCACTTCGTGGAGCACATGGCGTTCAACGGCACAGAGCACTTCGCCAAGCAGGAGCTGGTGGATTACCTGGAGTCTATTGGCATGCAGTTGGGCCCGCACGTCAACGCCTACACGAGCTTCGACGAAACCGTCTACATGCTCACGATCCCCACCGACACGGCGGAGGTCCTCGAAAAGGCCTTCCAGGTTCTGGAGGACTGGGCCCATCTTCAGTCCTTTGACGCCGACGAGATCGAGAAGGAGCGCGGTGTGGTGGTGGAAGAATGGCGGATGGGGAGAGGCGCCGGCGCCCGCATGCGGGATAAGCAGCTCCCCATCATCTTTAGAGACTCACGGTACGCCGATCGTCTCCCCATCGGCAAGAAAGAAACGCTGGAGACGTTCGACCACACGGTGCTCAAGCGGTTCTATGCCGATTGGTACCGTCCCGATCTGATGGCTGTCATCGCCGTCGGCGACTTCGACAGTGCGGAGATCGAGGAACTGATCAAGCGGCACTTCTCGCGACTCGTGGCTCCGGGGAACCCTCGCCCGCGGGAGATGTTCGACGTGCCTGACCATGAGGAGACCCTCTTCGCCATCGCGTCGGACCCCGAGGCACCCAACTCGACGGTAGGCGTCCTCTACAAGCAGTCCCTCCGTGATAAGACATCAGTCGGTGCCTATCGGCAGGGCATGGTGGAGCAGCTGTACAACGCCATGCTCAGCGCCCGGCTCTTCGAGCTGTCGCAGCAGGCTGACCCCCCGCTCCTGTTCGGCGTTTCCGGCCAGGGCCGCTTCATCGGAGCCAAGGAGGTGTACCAGCTGTTCGGCGCGGTGAAGGAAGGCGGCGTCGCGACGGGACTCCGGGCGTTGCTGACGGAGGGGGAACGGGTTGCGCGGTTCGGGTTCGCAGCCTCCGAGCTCGAGCGGCAGAAGGCCGAGTTGTTGCGCAACCTGGAGCAGGCGCACGCGGAGCGGGAGAAGCGGGAGTCCCGCTCGTACGCTTCGGAGTACATCAGGCACGTACTCGTGAACGAGCCCATTCCAGGCATCGAGATGGAGTATGCCATGGCGCAGCGCTTCATCCCGACGATCCAGCTGGAGGAGACCAACCGGCTGGCACGCGAGTGGATCGTCGATCGCAACCGCGTCGTTATGGTGAGCGCACCGCAGAAGGAGGACGTCGCCGTTCCCGACGAGGCGGAGCTGACCGTGGTGTTTGCCGATGTGCTGGCAAGTGAGATTACTCCGTACGAGGACAAAGTGATCGATGCGCCGCTCGTAGCGGACGTTCCAGAACCAGCGCCGATCGTGAACGAGGAGCGAATCGAGGAGATCGACGTCACCATCTGGACGTTGGCCAACGGTGTCCGCGTGCTCCTCAAATCGACCGACTTCAAGGACGATGAGATCCTCTTCCGTGCTTCCAGCCCCGGTGGATCATCGCTGGCCTCGGACGAAGACTATGTGTCTACGTCCATGGCAGGCAACGTGGTGAGTCGGGGAGGTGTCGGAGCGTTCAGCCTAGTTGAACTTAGAAAGATGCTGGCTGGCAAGGCTGTCAGGGTCTCCCCATCGATTGGATCGCTCACGGAGGGGATGTCGGGACAGGCGTCGCCGAAGGATGTCGCGACCATGTTCCAGCTGATCTACGCGTACTTCACAGCACCGCGAAAGGACAGCACGGCGTTCATGGCCTTTCGCGCGCAGTTTCAGGGCTTCCTCGCCAACCGCAGCGCCAGCCCAGAGGCAGCGTTCCTCGATACGATCCAGGTGACCATGGCGCAGGGACATCCTCGCGCCCGACCGCTGAGCGTCGAGCTGCTGGACGAGATCGATCTGGATGAGTCGTTCGCTTTTTATCAGGACCGGTTTGCCGACGCCAGCGATTTCACCTTTGTCATCGTCGGGAACTTTGATGCCGATTCGATCAAGCCTCTAGTACAGACATACCTCGGCGGCTTGCCTTCCATCAATCGGGAGGAGAACTGGCGGGACGTCGGAATTGATCCTCCCACCGGCGTGATCCGGAAAGTCGTGCGCAAGGGTGTCGAGCCGAAGAGCATGACGCAGATCATTTTCACCGGCTCGTTTGAGTACACGGCGGCGAACCGGCACGTCGTCAGATCCCTTGCCTCGGTGCTGCAGCTGCGCCTACGGGAGCGGCTGCGCGAGGACCTCGGTGGCACGTACAGTGTGAACGTCTCGGGGTCATATGAGAAATTCCCGGACCAGGAGTTCACGATGCGGATCAGGTTCGGCTCAGCACCGGAGCGCGTGGAGGAGCTCACGGCCGTCGTGTTCGAGGAGATCGAGAACTTCAAGGCCGCCGGTCCGTCGGACGACGATGTAGGCAAAATCCGGGAGATCCAGCGGCGCTCTAAGGAGACGAATCTCAAGGAAAACCGGTACTGGGTGGCGCAGCTGCTGGCGTCTGATCAATACGGGACGGACCCGCGGCTATTGATCAGCTACGATCTCATCGAGAGCTTGACGGCTGAGAAGATCCGCGCGGCCGCCCGGTTGTACTTCCCGACGGATAACTACGTGCTGGTGTCCTTGTATCCGAAGGCGCAGGTGCAGTAGCCGGGCGCGGGACGACACATCGCCTCGCTGGACCGTATTTGCCCCAACCGGGGAGATGTTGGGTACTGTGTTGTTTCCAGAAGGATTCGACGTTCGAGATGTTGGCGACGATTTCGTCATCGGCAGCTGGCGGTCACGTCGTCTGGCGGATGACCTATTCGGACACGGACCACGCAGGCGGGGCGCGGAAGAACCGGGTGTTTGACAGGATCCTTCGCATCCCGGCGGGGGAGTACCGCGTGGTGTATCAGTCCGACGGCTCCCACTCGTTCGGCGACTGCAACATGTCGCCGCCGCGACGACCGCTATTAGGTAACTCCCGTGGCAGAAGGGGGCATCATATACCGCTGATCCGTTGACCGCTAGGCGACTCGATAGGGAATTCGCTTTCCCCTGTCCGAAGTATGTCCTGTGGTCTTGGTGGTGTCGAGCCGCCCGGATGACGCTTTCGAAGCGGCAGGCGAACTTGGATGTTATTTGATAGAGGAATCCAATGGCTAGAGAATATTTAGAGAGATTGTCCGCATTTATTGAGAAGGCAGTGTCTGATTGTTTTGATAGCATCGATCTTGAATGCAAACATTTTTTTGGCGGTGCCGCCCTATATGCAGATGAACGAATATGTATATCGTTAACTCCGGTTGGGTTGGCTCTAAAACTGCCGGAGGAAACGAAAGATAGGTTGTTGAGAAACAAGAAGGCCATACCGCTGAGATACTTTCCAAATGGTCCGATCAAAAAGGGTTATGTTCTTTTCCCCATCGGCATAGAAAGAGGCGGGAAGGCTTTACATGAATATGTGAAGGAGAGCATCGAGTATGTACTCACATTACCAAAACCAAGAAGAAAGCAAAAATAACATCTCTTAGGGCCTTAGGGTCCACGAGCCTCCGTTCGACCGAAGTTGCTCAGTCAGCTCAGTGGCGATCTCTCACGCCATGACGCCCCGCGAGCTCGGCGGGCAGCTCACCTCACCGCCCCGCCCCTCTTTTCTACTCCACCTTACTACCCTCGAAGGTGCCTGATGCCAGCTGGCCGTACTGGCAAGTACCTTCCATGGTCGTGCCGGTCACCTTCCCCTTGTAGGTAACCCTACCGATCTGGCTCTCGAAGGAGAACTCGACCTCATCGCCCTCGACCTTGCCGGTGACTTGGGCTTCGCCGAGAGCCCCGGAATACGTTCCGGTGATCTCGTCGCGCCATCCCGCTTGAGCTCGAAGGTCGCCTCACCACCCCCTACGTCGCCGAGATCCACCGTCAAGATCCACTTGCCGGTCACGTCTCGGGCAGCGAGAGCATCTGGCTCTCTCTGCGCACTGGCTTCCGCTGGCCTCAACTCCTCCGGGTCGAACACCCAGCCGCCCTTGATCACGCGCCAGATCGTCTGCGTGTTCTTGATGTCCTCGAGCGGGTTGGCATCGAGCAGCACGATGTCTGCGAGCTTGCCGACTTCCAGCGTGCCGAGATCGTCCTCGGCACCCACAGCGACCGCAGCCTCTTGCGTGGCGATACGTAGCACCTCGAGCGGCGGCATGCCGGCCTCGACAAAATGCTCCAGCTCCCAGTGAACGGACGAGCCATAGAAGCACACCAGCGTCCCTGGCTCAGTGTCGGTTCCCACCTGAAGCTTGACGCCGTGGGCATGCGCCGCGCGAATTCCCGCTAACAGTTTGATCCAAGCCGTCCGCAGCGCCTTCCTTTCCTCCCTCTGGGCTTCCGTCTGGGTACGGTGAATGCATGACGCCGGTGTGAAAGCCCTAAGTTTTTCGTCATTCAGGCGTTCGGGTTCATCCCGCAGCAACAAGTATTGGCCTCCATGGAGCGTCACAGTGGGGTCCCACCGAGTGCCGGTCAGCGCCAGCATTTGGGACACATCCTCGTAGAACCGCGGCGGGGCAAAGTGTTCGAGAGACCAATAACCCAGGATCACGCTCTTGGTAATCTCTTCAAGAGTCCTCCCGTGCCCAACCACGGGCAAGCCCAGCCGGCGAGCTTCTTCGGCCAGCGCCCGCGCCAACGCCCATGGGATTGGAGGATAGGCCTTGATGAAATGCGCGCCCCATTCCTTCCAGAGGCGCACATAGGTTCGGGCGTCCTCCTCATCATGAATCTGCAGCATCAGGTGAGAACCTGGCAGGGACCACTTTCCGTGTCCGAATAGCGCGCCCGAGAAGAAGTAGCGAGGCAGAGGGTCCCTGGTCGCCTCACTGCGATCGGCTAAAGCGCTCAGCCAAGTGAGCCAGGCGCCTGCGTCACGCACCGAGGTGACGCCATAGGCCAGGAACGCCTGCTGGTTGATTCCTTCTATGTAGTTGTGCACGTGCAGATCGAAAAGCCCGGGGATGGCAAAGCGGCCACCGGCATCAACGGTGACCGTCTCCCGAGAAAGCTGGCGCCCGCGTTCGGAGCCCATCCAGCGGATTCGGCCCTGCTCGATATAGAGAGAGGTCTCGCGACCAAAGCCGCCGGAGGCGAAATCGAGCACGCGCACCCGCCGCAACAGTAAGGGTGGGGGCGTGGGGCGCGGGAGTTCCAGCCGGATCGGTATCTCCTCCCGCTCGCCGCCTGCCACTGGGTGCTGCCAAACGCGGTTGCCGGCGGAATAGATCACTGCCGACCCGGCGGGCGTGAATGCGAAAGTGTCGCCACCTTCCGGGCTGAGCCGGCGGACGTGCTCCTCCCTCACCTGCTCGGTGCCCAGCCCTGCACTATCCGGTGCGGGGCCCAGTGGCGCCACCCAGATTTCCGTGTTGCGCTGGAAGGCGAGCCACGTCCCAGCAGGGGAGACGAGCGCTCGAGTCAGCCCTGGGACCGGTTGGGTGACCGGCTCCAGCTCGGCCTGGTCCTTGAGCGGCAGATGGTAGAGCACTCCCGCACCAGGTGGACCCGCACCAGGTGGGCCTGAAAAGTAGAGCGACTGGCCATCAGGAGAGAAGTGCGGTCGAGCGCCCCACCACCAACGGATATCAGTGAGCTTCTCCTCTTTGCCGTCACCGAGCTTCACGGCAACCGCGCGGGGGGGGCCGGCTGCGCGCTCCGCAACGTCCGCTCCAGCCGCCGCAAAGAGCAACCGCTGCCCGTCGGGGCTCCAGGCCAGGTCCCGATAATTGCTTAGCCCGGAGGCCAGCGTGCGCATCTGCCGGCTTTCAAAGTCGAAGACTCTGACTTCTTCCTTCCCATGCTCGCTGCGCACGAACGCGAGCTGCCGCCCGTCCGGTGAAAAGGCGGGGTTTCGCTCGAAGCCACTGCCTTCAAACATCCGCTCTGCTGGCCCGCCGTCGAGTGGTTGTTGCCACAGATAGCCGGCCGCTCCAAACACCAAGTGTCTGCCGTCCGGCGAAAGCCTGGGATCCAGCACGCTGCGGGGCAGGGCGGAGCTTCCCGCTACCTCTATAACCGGCTTGCGTGGCGGCACCGGGCCTTGGATTTTCAACCTGACTCGGGCGCGGAAGGGGATGAGCTGGCGGGTGCCGCTGGGGAGCTCAATCTTCCAGAGCTGCCCGGCGTCACCCAGGTAAAGATTCTTGCTGTTGGCCTCTACGGCGAAGCGCGGGCGACCGCCGGCCGGGGTTGACAGCGAGATGAGTTGTTTCTCGACACCCGCAGGAAGTGGAAGGAAGAGTAACTCCTCCTGTTCCGTCAACATAGGCGAACTGGCCGGTACGGAGCGGCGGGAGTAGAGGCCATCGCCGGTGGGACTTGGTACAACGCGGTGGGTGAAGCCCGCGAGCGAGCGTAGGGTGGAGACCGTACCCCGTGCGACCATGGCTGGGTAGCCCCCGCGGTCCTGCGAACTCATGACCTCGATCCGCGTCATCCAACCTGAAGGCTCGGCCTCGCGCTCGACCACCGTCCAGGCCAAACGGCCGTCCGAGAGGTAGAAAACTGAGCGGAAAAGCCGAGGCGGAGCGCTGATGGTTTCAGGCTCCCCCCAGCTCAGGGCTCCTCCTGAAGGCGCGCCCTGAAGGGCAACGCGGCGGACCAGAGCCGGTACTGCGGAATAGCGCATTCCTACAAACATGAAACGCAGATAGACAATTGCCTCACCATCGGGAGTCCAGCTAGGCCGGCCGGCCAAGGGTTCGTGCGTTACCTGCGTGATCTCCCCGGTCGCCAGCTCCAAGACGAAGACGTTCCCCTCGCTCCCGTCCCGGTCGGAGACGAAAGCCACACGGTCGCCGTTCGGCGAAAACTCCACGTCCGTGTCGTAGTAGGGTCCGAAGGTCAGCTGCTCGGCCTCGCCGCCCTCGACCGGCAGACGGAACAGGTGGCCCAGCATTGTGAAGATCAGCCACTCGCCGTCGGGCGAGAGGGCGACATCGGGGTCCGTGACCTCTGTGGTCTCGAACTCGATGGTGCGCCAGTCGTCGTCCTGGCCCGCCAGCGGGCAGACCAGCAGGAGCGACAGGGACGCGGCAAGCCACACAGAGGGTCGTGGGAGTTTCATCTTTCGGTACCTATTCTCAAATAGGAATTCGCTTTCTCATGTCCGAAGTATGTCCCATGGTTTTGGTGGTGTCCAGCCGCCCGGATGAGACTTCCGATGCACCCGTTGCCACCGGCTCGAACACCACGCAGGGTCACGATGGGCACGACCGCTCGGCTGATCGCTGATTCCGTGGTGGACTAATGGGAAGTGCTACCGAGCTTTCCGCCGCCCAATGCGCTCTGCTCGGGGTGAGGGAGAGCGAGTAGGCTGTGTTGCGTCTCGCATGGGCCTGGTGGGCCGATGTAGTTACGAAATGAGCGGTCCGTGGGTGGCCGCTCATTTGTCGTGGTAGTGTGCCAATAGTGTGCCGAGGTCATGTTGCCCGCTCGCCGTCGTGCGCGGTGAACCGTATCTTTGCCCACCATGTCAGAAGTCACCGCTCGGCTCTCGACCGCCCTCGCCGACCGCTATACGGGCGGGCACGAAGCTGAGCCGGCGTCCACTTCAGAGAAACACCCGCACAAAGGTGGTGCACCATGATTACGCCAATGCGAGCAACGGTTTTCATTCTATGCCTCGGCCACGCGATCGCCGCCCCCCCGCTTCGCGCTCAGGAAGTGGAGCAATCCGAGCGGGAGGCGATGTATTACCGCTACTTGGAGTTCGTCTCCTACGTCAAAGGTGGGTTGATCGACCTGAACGAGAATAGGTATGTCGAGCCCCACTGGATGGCCGACGGGAGCAGCTTCTGGTACGCCGAGGGGGCACCGGCCAATACCGTCATCTTCAAGATCGATCCCGAGGCCAACACCAAGACGCCGCTGTTCGACACCGCCCGCCTGCGCCAGGCTTTGACTCCCCTGCTCGGGCACGAGCCGCCCTACGAGGGCTTGCCGTTTGACCAATTCACCTTCACGGACGACGGTGAGGCCGCCATACGTTTCACTTTGGAGGGCAAGGAGTTCATCCTAGAGCTCGACACCTACGTTGCTACGCGCGCTCCTGTGCAGTCCGAGGAAGAGAAAAGCCGCCTCAGCCCCCAAGTTGTTGGCGAAGCCTTTGTAGGTGGCACCCCTACATCGGGTGAGATAAGGGAAGTACTTTCCCCCGACCGTCGCTGGTTTGCCGGGATCAAAAATCGCAATCTCAGCTTGCGCTCGACCTACAATGCCCGTACTCAGCCGCTCACTACCGATGGTATTGAAGACTATTTCTGGACTGTGGACGATGCCCACTGGTCTCCTAACAGCTTGAAGCTAGCTGTCAAAAAGATAGATGCTCGGCAGGCCGCCAAGATGCCCATCGTTCACTGGCTCGGACCGATTGAGGAAGTCGAGTGGGTATATCCTCACCGCACCATGACCGGCGGTCCCATGAGGCAGCCGGAGCTATTCATTGTTGACATTCTCTCGCGGCGACAAATCCGGGTCGATACCGGCGAGGAGCGAAACCAGTACCTCCACGTTCTGGGATGGCTCCCCGACGGTTCTGAGCTGCTGTTTCTCAGGGTCGACCGTTGGTTGAAGAATTTGCAGTTGATGGCCGCTGATCCCAACACGGGGGCGGCCCGAGTCATCCTTTCCGAGACGCAGAAAACTTTCGTGGTGGGACTCCAACTCACTTATCGGCCATGGATCGATAGGTTGTTCACACTGCTTCCGGACGGAAGAAGATTTATCTGGATGTCAGAAAGAGATGGCTGGAATCACCTCTACCTTTACGACCTAGACGGATCCTTGATTCGGCAGTTGACCGAAGGACGCTTTCCCGTCAGGCGGGACGTAGTGGTGGACGAAAAGGAGGGCTGGGTTTACTTCACCGCCCACGGCGACCCAGCTCGGGCCTATGACCAGCACCTGTACCGTGTGAATCTCGAGGGTAAAGACTTCACCCGACTGACGGAAGCCCCTGGCTTCAATGAGGTCCAGTTCGCACCGTCAAAAAGGTTCTTTCTTAACACGCATTCGAGCGTAGAGCGCCCGCCGGCAGTGGAATTGAGGACAGCAGATGGCACACTCCTGCAAACGCTGGGGAAGGTTAACATTGATGCCCTGCGAGAGCTGGAATGGAAGCCGCCGGAAGAGTTTGTCGTGAAGGCGGCCGATGGGAAGACCGACCTTTACGGAGTTCTTTATAAACCGTATGACTTTGACCCGAGCAAGAAATATCCCGTCATCGAGAGCATCTACGCCGGTCCACAATACCGCTTTATTCCTTGGTTTATGCCCAATATACACAGTCAGGCGCTGGCCCAGTTGGGCTTCGTTGTCTTCAATTTGGTTGGGCGCGGGACGCCGGGCCGTGGAAAGGAATTCCAGGATGTGGCTTATGGAAACTTGGGTCGGCACGAGATCCCCGACCATGTTGCAGCCCTCAAGCAGTTGGCGGAAAAACGAGCCTATATGGACTTGGGCCGCGTAGGCATTTACGGCGGCTCTTTGGGTGGTTATTTCACCATCCGCGCCATGCTCCTCGCCCCCGAGGTATATCACGTTGGCATCGCCAGCGCCCCGATTGTGGAGCTGCTTACCCATGCGAATATTATGGAGATATATATGGGCCCGCCGTCGGAGAACAAAGACGGATATGAATACGCCTCCAACCTCCGATTCGCTCACCAGCTTGAAGGCAAGCTGCTTCTCATTCACGGCACTAGCGACGTCGACGCCCCATTTTCTCACACGATGAAGATGATCGAAGCCCTTATCCGTGCGGGCAAACCGTACGACCTGATTGTGCTGCCCGAACAAGACCACAGCGTCGCCTATCCCATCCTGTCTTTGACGGAAGTTCACACGTACTGGGGAGAAGCCATCCGCCGCTACTTCCAAGAGCACCTGCAACCGGAGCTCGGCAGCGAGCCGGGGAGGACGGGCGGCAGGTAGACCATGGCTGACTGTCTTCCGCCGAGACGGCGCAGAGGACGACCTCGGCAGGCTGGAAGTCGGCAAGCTCGCCGACATCGTGCTGCTCGATGCGAACCCGTTAGTGGACATCAAGAACACACAGGCCATCTGGCGCGCGATCAAGGGTGAGTGGGTGTTCGATCCGGAGGCGTTGCGGCGGCCGGAGCGGAACTAACGCCCGTGAATTCATCTGGCCCCGAGCGTCCCAGCGGCGTTCGGGGCTTTGGCGTTTGCACCATCAGAACGGCCACGGCCCCCTTGGTGGTGGTGGCCTGGGTTCAGGGTACGGTTCGCGATAACGGCATCCTTCCTCGGCACGGCTCCGGTGGGTAATCTCGAATCTTCAACAAGGGGAGGATCGATGTCAGTTGAGGAAGGAAAGGCCGCGCTTAGAGGATGACCCCCAGAAGCCGGGTTATGCGTAAGCATCCTTACTTCGCGTGCGCATCGTAGTAGGCACGCAAGATCGCGTTAATCCGGGTTTGGTATCCTCTGCCCTGGCTCTTCAGCCACATCAGAACGTCGGTGTCCAGACGGACGGTCACCTGCTTTTTTCCGGGCGGGACCACCACCCGCACCTTCTCGAAGAAGGCGGCATCTAGCTCGGGGATATCGCTGTAATCGATATCCTCATTCTTCATCGTATCGATCCGCTTGAGATCGCTTTTCATAGGCTTTTTCTTCACGGCTATTGGCCTTTCTCATCGAGATGATCCGTGTGCTCTCACCACGCGGCGTATGGGCGATCACCACAAGGCGGCTTTCGAGAAAGCCAAACGTGATGTAGCGCTCTTCGCCGTACTCAAGCCGGTTGTCCTCAAACGTGAGACACGGCCCGGAGAACACTCTGTGCGCATCGTCGAAGCTGAGGCCGTGCTTCGAGAGGTTATCAGCGTTCTTCCTCTCATCCCATTCGTACACGGGCTTGCCCTTTCGACAACGCCCAGCTGCAGTCCACAGACGTAACTACAGTTGCAATTACTATTGTAACTACATCTATCGAGCCATGTCAAGCCACACATGGACGCGCAGCACCGCCGTGTGGTGTCTCGGCTCACTCAAGGAGGGTAGCTGAACTTGGACAAGGGCCTTTGAAACGCCTATCCATAACAGGGTGGTCACAGGAAGTCCCTTCGAACTCTTGCGCATCGAGCCGAACAGGCGGTCGAGGTGGGGAAATATCTCGAGGTTACGCACGTAGCGGCTGAACAGAGCCAGGCCGCCTCGGCCCGTCAGCGTGTCGGACGTGATCTCAATACCATCGAACAGCGGTGGGACCGTATTGCGCGAGGAGAGCGACTCGGCGATCATGACTCGGCACCCTTTGGGTTGAGGGCGGTGGCAACCGTTACTGGCTATAACTTGTTATGTACCAGTAACTTAACCCAGAGGGTGCCCTTTTCTATCTCAAGAATCGCTCAGGTTAGGCTATGGTCAATTCGTCAACTACGGAGTTCAACAGATTGAGGTACAGATGATGATTAGTCACCCCACTGAGCCGAGACACTTCAAGTCGATCGCTATCTGGATAAGTGCGTTGATGCCCATCAGCGGCGCGACGGTGCCCATCAGCGGCGCGACATATGGACAAATCACCCAGATCATTGACTCCGTCGGCGTCGCCGGGACGGTGGATACTCTGGCCGGGGCCGATGGAATTGCTACGGACGGATCGGGCAATGTCTTCGTCGCTGGTCGCATTAGCTCCAACGTGTTCAAGATCACGCCCCAGGTACGATAACCCAGATCATTGGTGCGGATCCTTGCTGGACGTCTACGACGTACTTGGAGCAAGCCGGGGACGGTGAGCTTGAGCATCGCGAACTCCCTGTGGTATCCGATCATGATGTGGTTCTCTCAATCTCAATAGGAATTTGCCTTCCCCTGTCCGAAGTATGTCCGTGGTCTTGGTGGTATCGAGCCGCCCGGATGAGATTTCCGGTTCTTCAGAAGAATCTATGGGCGAACTCGGGCTCGGGAAGTCTTCCAAGCGTGTGGTAGCAGGCGATCTCGACGACTTTGAGGGATCGGTACCCATACGCCTTTCTGAGGGTCAGTTTCAGCTTGTTGTTCAGACCCTCCACGGCGGCGGCTGAGATCGTCCCCCGAGCCCGGAACCAGTTGAGGATGAGCGGGCGATGGAGCCGGCAGGTTCGAGCCATCCGCTTCAGTGGCTCGATGCGCGAGCGCATGGTCTTCGTGCACCAGCGCTCGAGGAACTGCGCCGCCTGGGCAGGATGCACGTACTCCCAGAGCAACCGCAGCTCCTCCTTGAGGAGATAGGCGCGCATCGTCTGGAGGTTGTACTGCAGCAGGTCCGCGAGCTTGTCGCTCTGCTTGTCACTGAGGTGCTCGGGGTTCTTGAGCAGCACCCAGCGGCTGTGCTTTAACAGCGGGTCATAGCCTTCGCGGTGCATTCGCCTCGCTTCCTGGGCACGCACCTCATCCAAGGCCTTGTTCAGCTTCGCCACGAGGTGGTAGCGGTCGAGGACGTGCACAGCCTGCGAGGCGCATCGCGCGATGACTGCCAGGTAGGGCCTCCACATGTCGCTGCACACGTAGCGTAGACGTCGGGCGCGCTCGCCGAAGGCGGCGAAGAACGCCTCGAGAGTCTCGACCCGGCGGTCCGGGCCGATCCACAGGAGCCGCCGACAGTGGGCGTCGATCTGATAGACCACAGTGAGAAAACGCGGCCCGCGGCGCCAGGAGATCTCGTCGATGCCAATGGCCTCGATGGCTTCGAGATCGCGATGGGCCAACCCCCACGTGACGGCGAGTCGCACTGACCGAAAGACGGCGTCCCAACTGGTGCGGAACGCGTGCGCCGTTTCCTGCCAGCTAAGACGGCGGGCCCAACCGGCCAGGAACCAGGCGTAGGCCGTCGTGAGCGGACTCTTGCCCTCCGCCCACGGCACCGCCTCCACCCGTACGCCGCAGCGCTTACAGTCCACACGTCGCATGGCGTAAATGAAGAAGACATGCAGACCCCACAGCGGCACAAACTGAAAGCGGCGCGACGCCAATCGGTCGTAGGTCGGCCCCCGCCGTCCGCAGCCCGAGCACGTCGCTCGGCTGTTCGCCCGAGGGCGCAGATCGATCTCGAGGGCCGGCACCGCCCCTTCCACGAAGCGGGCCTCCTCGTAGACGAACGATGAGTGCTTTTGAACGCGGTTAAGGATAGTTTTCAGCTGCATCCTGTTTTCGCCTCGCTCGATGGTCTCTTAGTCAACTCCATCTTCGCTAGGTTGGAGGCAGGATGCATCTCCCTTCTCTAGCGCAGCGCCTTACCTCCGAACGCAATCAAGCAGCCGCGGCTACACACAATAACACCCACAGATTCTCCGGAAGAACCGAAATTCCTATACCGATTTCGGTTCCCATATGCTCTTCTGAAGTTCTTTACGTGCGCGGTACAGTCTGGTTTTCGACGTCCCGGGCCGTATACCCAACATCTCACCGATCTCTTGGTGAGAGTAACCTTCGATTTCTTTGAGGACGAAGACCACTCGCAACGCGTCGGGCAGCTCTGCCAACGCTCGCTCGAGCGTCAACCGATCTGCCGGAGAGGATGGCGTCGTCGCCGTCCACGCCGGAAGCCCCGCATCGAGGGAGATTTCCTTTCTGGAACGCTGCCGCCGCAGCCGCATCAACGCGGTTCGCGACGTAACACGCTTGATCCAGCCCTCCAGACTTCCGCGTCCATCGAACCTCAAGAGCGACCGACCCAACCCGATGAACACGTCCTGCACCACGTCTTCCGCGTCCGCCGCCGAGTTCATCAGCCGCAGCGCCACCCGGTAGACCGTGGCACCGAACATTTCATACAGGTCGGCGATCGCCTCCGGCTCTCCGGCGCGGGCGCCTTCTACGAGCGCCGTCTGGCGGCCGTGCTCCGTCACCGTGAGCTATCCATCCGCCGACCAGCATTGAGACAGAGCGGCCATCGCTTGCTCCAGGTCGTCTCGAGTAAACGGCTGCGTGAGAAAATCGCCCGCCGGCCCACTGTGCC
>JADFIT010000200.1 GCA_022566515.1 Gemmatimonadota bacterium | reverse complement strand
GTGTGCGTGGCCGCGCTAACGGTAACCGCTCGTGCGCAGATCGGTTATTGGCGCGACAGCGTCACGCTGTTCCAACGAGCACTGGACGTGACTACGGACAACTTCCCGGCCCACATGTTCATGGCCCAAACGCTCTACCCCCTCGGTCGAGAGCAGGAAGCCATCGAGCATTACGAAACCGCCCTGCGAATCAACCCGCGAGCACCGGACACGATCTACAATCTTGGATACGCCTATCATTTGAGCGGCCGAAACGTCGAAGCCCTCGCTCGGTTCAAGGAGGTGTTGCGCTATCGGCCCAACCACGCCAACGCGAACTTCCACATCGGACGAACACTGGTCGAGGCTGGGGAGTATCGACGCGCGATCGAATACTCTGGCGGGACTCCGACGGGCGGTGGGTTCAGGAGTCGCCCCTCGGCGGGCTGGGGCGCATTACGGCGCTTGCCGCAGACGGCGACGGAGTGTGGGTTGGAGGCGAGCTGGGGGTACAGTATTTCAGGTTCGCGACCCGCGAGTTTCTGACAGCCGCCGGGCCGGGTGATCTACCCGGCGCTGTGCGCGATCTCGCGGTATCGGGAGACCTTATTTGGGTGGGTACGGAAAGAGGGTTGGTGAGAATCGAGAAGAGGGCAGTGGGGTTTTGAATGAGGACTGACCACACCGCCATGGGCCCAGGCGCCGAATTCGACATGATCCGCAGCATCTGGCGGCGGATTGGCGGAACTGCCGCCGCTTCGGGAGACGACTGCGCGTTCTTCGAGGTGGACGGGGCGCGACTTGCGATCTCCAGCGACCTGTCTATCGAGGGAACGCACTTCCAGGCCGGCTGGATGGGGTTGCATGAAATAGGGTGGCGTGCCGCGACTGCCGGTCTGTCCGATCTAGCGGCCGTCGCCGCAACACCCCTCGGCATCACCGTTAGCGTGGGCGTGCCGGCTGAGCGGCCCGAGGGGGACTTGGCGGAAGTGATGGAAGGCGTGGCGGAAGCCACGAAAGAAGCCGGCGCCGTAATCTGGGGCGGTGACATTGTCAGGTGTGACCGGATGGTGTTGGACGTGACTGTCGTCGGGCGACTGGAGAAGGATCCTGTGCTGCGCAGCGGCGCTCGAGTGGGTGACGGATTGTTCGTGACGGGGCAGTTGGGTGGCCCTGCGGCCGCCTTGGCCGCATGGGACGGGCTCAGCGAGCCTGACGCCTTGGCGCGCGCGCGCTTTGTCCGGCCGCGGGCTAGAATCGTGGAAGCGCAATGGCTTCGCGACCGCGGTGCGCACGCAATGATCGATGTGAGCGACGGCTTGCTGGCGGATGCCGGCCACCTCGCTGCCGCGTCGGAGGTGGCGTGCGTGTTGGATCTCAATGCCGTGCCCGTGCACCCGGCGGCGGTAGGCCGGGAGCAGGCTCTGACGAGTGGAGAGGAGTACGAATTGCTGGTTGCACTGAACGGGGACGACTCGGTTGTCGGTGAATTTTCCGGGCGGTTCGGATTATCATTGACCCGTGTGGGGCGTGTGGAAGCTGGTTCCGAAGCCAGCGTCGAGCGGGACGGCGTGGTTGTTTCCAACCTGTCGTCGTTTGAGCACTTTTGACCGGCCATCGAGCGTGTTGATGCTCCACACCGCCTGGTTCCTCATCAATCTCTTGGTCTCCACCGCTTGGTACGGCAGCAAGGCTGTGGCCGCAGGCTTGCTCCGCGTTCCCAACAAGCCCGGCGGGGTGTATGACGAGTGTGCGCGGCGTTGGTCTGTGTGGATGCTCAAAGTTGCTGGAGTCGAGGTGCGCATATCGGGATACGACGGAGTTCCTGCAGACCGTCCTGTCATATATGTCTCAAACCACCAGTCGTGGTTCGACATTTGGGCGTTGGCCTCCATCCTCCCGGGGCAGACGCGTTTTGTAGCGAAGAAGGAGCTGCAGCGGATTCCCTTCTTGGGCCGGGCCATGCGGTCGGCGGGTCACATCTACATAGATAGACAGAACCGCCAGGCGGCGTTTTCGGCGTATGAGGACGCGGCGGCGTATATCCGCAAGGGGATGAGCGCCGTTCTGTTTCCCGAGGGCACGCGCAGTCGCACTGGTGACCTGCTGCCCTTCAAGAAGGGGCCGTTCGTTCTCGCCCTCGCAGCCCAGGTACCCATCATCCCGGTCTATTGCGCGGGAACGTTCACTCTACTGCCCAAGGGCACGGTTCGTCTCGATCCCCACCCCATTGCCATCATGTTTGGCGAGCAGATTTCTACCGAAGGATTGCAATACGAGGATCGCGATAAGCTCATGGCGATTACCAGAAAAGCCATAGAACAACTCCGCGTTGACTCCGAGCGGCTGCTCGGCTAGGTTGCCGCCGCCATGTCAACGATCATCGGAGTGCACGGACGAGAGATCCTCGATTCCCGAGGGAATCCCACGGTCGAAGTCGAGGTTGCGCTCTCCAGTGGAGTCATTGGGCGTGCCGCCGTGCCAAGCGGTGCGTCAACGGGTGAGCACGAAGCAGTGGAGTTGCGCGACGGAGACCAGGAGCGCTATGGCGGAAAGGGCGTGCTCAAGGCCGTCGAACACGTCGACGACACGCTGGCGCCCCGGCTCGAGGGAATGTCGGTGGAAGATCAATTAGGGATTGATAATGCAATGTTGGATCTCGACGGCACGCCCAACAAGAGCAACCTGGGTGCCAACGCATTGCTCGCCGTTTCGCTGGCTGTGGCACGAGCAGCGGCAGCGGATGCCGAGCAGCCGTTGTACCGGTATCTGGGCGGGCCGATGGCGCACGTGCTCCCGGTGCCCATGATGAACATACTGAACGGCGGTGTACACGCGTCCAACAGCGTCGATGTACAGGAGTTCATGGTCGTGCCCCTGGGGGCTGACACGTTTCCCGAGGCGTTACGCATGGGCGTGGAGGTGTTTCACGCGCTCGCGGAAGTGTTGAGGGGGCAGGGCCTTTCCACGGCAGTGGGTGACGAAGGTGGGTTCGCGCCGTCGCTGCCGTCCAACGAGGCGGCGCTAGACTTCGTGCTGGCCGCCATCGATGCGGCCGGTTACAAAGCGGGCGATGACGTCGCGATCGCCCTCGACATAGCCGCCAGCGAGTTGTACGAGGACGGAAAGTATGTCTTCAAGAAGGGAGACGGCACAAAGCGCTCGGCCGAAGAGATGATCGATCTGTACGCAGCGTGGCTGGACAAGTACCCCATTGTTTCCGTGGAAGACGGGTTGCATGAGGACGACTGGGACGGTTGGAAGAAGATGACGGAAGCATTGGGTGAGCGCGTGCAACTCGTGGGCGACGACGTGTTCGTTACCAATCCCGAGCGCCTCGCCCGCGGTGTCGACGAAGGTGTGGCGAACGCGATTCTCATCAAGTTGAATCAGATCGGCACACTGTCCGAGACGATGCAGTGTGTGGAGATGGCGCGAGCCAACGGATTCGAAACCGTCATCTCTCACCGGTCTGGCGAGACCGAGGACACGTTCATCGCCGACTTGGCTGTGGCCACCGGGGCGGGTCAGATCAAGACCGGCAGTGCTTCCCGCACCGATCGCGTTGCCAAGTACAACCAGCTTCTTCGGATAGCCGAGGAGTTGGGCGAGAACGCGTTCTACCCGGGCCGGCACATCTACAGCTTGTGAAGCTCAGTCGCTTTCTCGGTGGTACGGTTGCGATTGGCGGCCTGGCCTTTGGGTATGCCGGTGGCGAATACAGCACCGAGGACTGGCGGACGCTGAGAGAAAGCGTCGCCGCCGAGCAGGCAGCTATCGCCCGGCTCGTGGCGGAGATCGACAGCATGCGGCGTGACGTAGAGGCTCTGGAGACCGACCCTACGGCTCAGGAGCGGGCGGCTCGGGAGCGGTTTGGGATGCTGCGCCCCGGGGAGCTGATGTACAGGATAGAACGCGTTCCGAAGGCAGCTGGCCGGGATTAGATTTGCAGGGGTGATTTGTACCGCCTTACCGCCCGGTGGTTGGGTGAGGTGGGTGGTACCGCTGGGGGGGGGAAGAGCGGTGGGCATGTGGCGGAGTAGCTCAGCTGGTTAGAGCAGCGGAATCATAATCCGCGTGTCGGGGGTTCGAGTCCCTCCTCCGCTATCCCAGAAAACGGCGTCACAGCGCCGTTTTTCTTTTAGGCATACCTCAACATCCTGTCCGATCTGAAGTGACTGTGGGTCAGACTGTGGGTATGCAGGTTCGGATTCTGACATATAGGCCCCGACAATCACCTATGCACTCCTTAGCATCGCATCGGCAATGGCTGCGGCAACTTCACCTCGATCCTTCTGCCGTCTGTACCGATCTGTCATTCTCTGGTTGGTGTGGCGCATGAACGCCTGAATCTTCACCCCCGGCGTCCCTTCGTCTGTGGCCCATTGAGCCGGGCAGTGCCTTAGGTCTTTGAGTCGTAGCGTGGTGTCCGCTCCAGCGGCGGCTAGGCCGCGCTTCCAGTGCTTGCGGAGCCATCCATACTGCACTTTCGACGGGACACCCCTCTCAATCCACTCCCACATTCGCGGATCGACCCGTAGTGTACCATAACGTGCATCGGTCTTTGTTCCCGGTGCCTCAATTGAGAACGTGTGTGGCTTGAGATGGTCTTTTGTCAGTTCGAGGTATTCGCCCGTGTCGAGTCCAAGGTGGGCCAGTACGACATAGGAGGCACGGACGTGTTCGGGGGTGTGGTTCACGATCTTCCAGAACAACTCAACGCTGATGTCGGGCACGCGCTCGACCTCGGGACGTTTGGGGAACGACTCCATCATTTGACGTCGCACGGGATCGTGCATCCCGACTTGGTCGCTGAGGAACTTTGAGACGGCGGCGCGAAGATGATTCCAATCAGCGGGCGATTGTCCCCATTCCTGATCGAGTTGCACCCAATCGACGCGAGTGAGGTCCCCTACAGTTGCCGTTTCTTTCAGCGTCGGTGTGTTCCGCAGTTGGGTGAACGACGTTTTGTAACGTCGGATCGTCTGTGGGTTTTGGGCACGTCTCCCCGGACGGGGCTTCGGTGTCCACGCCTCGACAGTATCCCATAGAGGTTTTGTCAGAGGTTTCCCCCCTGCTATCATGTTGAGGTCCTTCCGTTGGGCGGCATCGAGCACTTCGGTGATCGCGACCTCACGTCGCTGGATCATCCGCAAGATGTCGAGCCGTCCGTCCTCGATCACGAATCGGGTCGGCGAATGGTTCTCAACGATCTCGATGAGCTCTTCTTCGGCGTCGTCGAGCTCCCACGACGAGGCTTTGAAGTGGGGGCGACCCTTTCGAGCGACGACACGGACGTCCTTCCCTCCGATCCGCTTCGACGTCCTGCAGCAGTCCATGGCGGTATTTCCGACGCCGATGATCAGAACCCGCTCCCCGATGGAGTCGGTGTGCTCGAAGTGGACGGACTCCAACCAGTCGATTCCAATGTGGATATTGGCCCCACCCTCCTCTCGCCCGGGGATGCGGAGCTCTTTGCCTTTGGGCGCACCCGTGCCGACAAAGACGGCGTCGAATCCGTCCTCGTCCAGAAGTTTCTTGAGGCTGTCGATGGGATGGCTGTAGCGCACCTCCACGCCCATGTCGAGGATCATGTCGATCTCTTCGTCCAGCACACTACCGGGGAGACGGAACGACGGGATGTTAGTCCGCATCAGGCCTCCAGGC
>JADFIT010000199.1 GCA_022566515.1 Gemmatimonadota bacterium | reverse complement strand
ATAATCCGCGTGCTTGAATCCGGAAGGGCGGACACGGGTTGGCGCTGTGGCGACCCCTCGGGTCGGGTGCTAGGGCATTGAGCCCATGCAGGACCGCGAGCACGCGATACAGCAAGATGGTGACGACGTTGTGGGGCACGCAGCGTCTGCGCCGGGATGGGTAGGTGCCGCGTTCGTCACTGCGACCTTTGCGAGTGCCTTCCTGATTTTCCTCGTCCAGCCCATGGTTGGAAAGCGCATTCTGCCGTGGTTTGGAGGTGCGCCCGGGGTATGGACCTTGTGTCTGGCCTTCTACCAGACGACGCTCTTCGCCGGCTACGCGTACGCGCACTTCCTGATTCGATTCGTCAAGCCTTCGCATCAGCCGATCGTGCACGCAATCGTCTTCGCGGGCGCCGTCTTGGTCTTGCCGGTCTTGCCCGGAGAAAGCTGGCAGCCAGAGGGTGCGATCGCGCCGTTGGGTGCGATCGCATCCATGCTCGCTGCGAACGTTGCGCTGCCCTTTCTGATGCTCGCCGCGACGGGGCCACTCATCCAGGCCTGGTTTGCGCGGCGCCATCCCGACGAGGCCCCCTACCGCCTGTACGCGGTGTCCAATTTCGGCTCACTCTTGGCGTTGCTCGCCTACCCATTCGTCCTGGAGCCTCGCCTTTCGCTGTCGGTGACGGACACCGTCTGGTCGGTCGCGTTCGTCCTCACGGGTGTGGCGATTCTCGGCTGTGCGGTGCTCGCCGCGCGCGCGAGAGAGGCACCAGCGGCGCGACCGAGTCCGGAGCGCGCCGCTGTAGGTCCGGCGCAGATCTTTCTTTGGATCTCGCTCTCAGGCGTGGCGGTGGTCCTGCTGATGGGGGTCACCAACGAACTCTGCATCGATCTGGCGAGCGTTCCGTTCCTCTGGATCATTCCGCTCGCCGTGTATCTGGCAACCTTCATTCTGTGCTTCGGCGCCGAGCGCGACCCGCACCCAACGCCGTGGCTGATCCTGGTCGCGTTCCCGATCCTGCTGCAGCTCGTGTTTGCGCTTGCTCCAGGTCAAGGGGGCCTCTTCAAAGAGGTTGCCGTCTCGGCGTACGTTCTGATCGCGTTTTTCGTGATGCTGCTCTTCGGGATCTGCATGCTGCTCCACGGCGAGCTCCACCGACTGCGGCCGGCCTCCGAGAGGTTGACGCTCTACTACTTGTGCATCTCGGGTGGTGGCGCGCTCGGCGGCATCCTCGTTGGCGTCGTTGCGCCGCGCGTCTTCGACGACTACACGGAGCTGCCCCTCGGCTTTTCACTCGCGTGCGCACTCCTGCTCGCCGCACGCTGGACCGACACGCGGGGGTGGCTTCACCGCCGGGCACCGAATTGGCGCTGGGCAATCGCCGTGGTCGCAAGCCTGCTGGCCGTCTACGGCTTCACCCCGCAAGCCTTCGTCCCATTCGAAGGCGTGATGCTCCAAGAGCGCAGCTTCTTTGGTGTGCTGCGCGTCCTCGAACTCGGCTCGGGGTCGATGGCCCAGCGGCAGCTCCTAAACGGCAGCACGGCGCACGGAACACAGTTCCTGGCGCACGCGAAGCGACCTGCATCCTACTTCGGGACGCACACTGGAATCGGAATCACGCTGCTACAGGAAACCCAGACGGGGCCCAGGCAAATTGGCATCGTAGGCCTCGGCGTGGGAACACTTGCCGCCTACGGGCGTGCCGGAGACCGCTTCCGGTTCTACGAGATCGACCCGGCGGTGATCCGAATCGCACGGGATGACAGCTACTTCACCTATCTCTCACAGTCGAAGGCGGAAGTCGAGATCATCGAAGGCGATGCGCGCATCTCACTGCGCTCGGAGCTCGAGCACGGCGTGCGGCCCCTGTTCGACGTGTTCGACGCCACGGGCACGAGGGTCCGGCAGGTCCGGCTACCCGAGGGACGGGATGTCGTGGGTTTCGGCCGCGGCACGCTCTACGCCACGAGAGAGGACGACGACGGATTGCTCTGGCTGGAGTTGTATAGGCGCAGGTAGAAGGAATTGTGCAGGACGCCGTCGGTCAGCGCTGGGAAGACGGCTGCTATGCTTTCACCGGGTTCTACTAGACGGTCTGGAAGTCGACGCTGCCTGCGTCCGATACCCGTTTCGACGCCTCTAGAATCTCCAGCGACACCAGATTGCCGTCGACATCATAGTCCAAAATCACACCGGGTTTGTCTTCATCGCTCTCGGCAACTTTGGCATCGACGTTGAAGATCACGGTGAGCGTATCCGCGTTCTGATCGTAGGAGATTTTCATGGCATATGCTTCCAATATTTCCAGATCTTGCTGCTGCGATACACAGTTATCACTTCTGGTGGCCGTCGCTCAATATCTACGAGTAGAAGAACCACGCGTCCTGGCCCCACCTCGAACCACTGCTCCGGCGCTGCCAAAATCCCGTAAACCAGATCAATGTCCAGATTTCGGCGCACCATTTGCCGCTCCGCATGCGAAGTTACCACATACGCGTCGATCATACCCGACGCTAAGTACCATTAGGGCGGCAACCGTCACCATTATCTGGCCGGTTGTATCAATTTGTCGCGTGGTTCAGTCATACGCCGACGGATGGTGCACCGCTCGGGGCTTGGTGGCCGCAGGAGCCAGCGCCGTCTGAGCTTTGGCCGATCCAGACGGTGTAGGCTCCGCTCTCTCGCAACCCTGGACCTAAAGCCCGGGGTCCGCTTTACCAGGGCGGGGAGTGGGGATCCGTGTCCTCAAAGCTTCCGTCCTTCCGTCACTGCACCGGCGTTATCCTCGCCTCGACCAGCTGTGCTATCGCCGCCAGCGTGGTCTGCGCTGCGTTGAAGCCAAGCCTGAAATCCGCATCCGAGAACGTCACGAACAGATCGGTCGGTTGGTGCCAGTGCGGATTCGCACGATTGCCGGTCTCGTACAACCTGCGGTTCTCGCGGAGGCTCACGGACGGCACGAGGTCTTGGAACCGACGCGAGTCGGTGTTGCTCATGGCGTTGCTCATGACGGCCGGGTAATCGGTGGCAAACATCCGGTTCGCGTTCAATAAGATCAGCGCGAGTGCGGCCGATTCGACCGCCATCGTCGAGTTGAGCTGAAATTCGATGTCGACATCGGCGTCGAGCGCCTGATTGAACGTCACCGGGTTCCCGTGATCCCACATCATCATGTCGTGCTGGATCATGCCGAGCCATTTGGGTTCGGGATACCGACCGCTTCCCGCGGGATTCTCGATGCCCTGGAGCGGCGCACGCTGCTCCACGTACGCCCCCGCACCCTGCAGTCCCGTCTCTTCGTTGTTCCACAGCGCAAACCGGACCGAGCGCGCCGTGTTGATATCCTCCGCGGCGAGCACACGAGCTATCTCCATCACCAGCGCGGTTCCGGAACCGTCGTCGTTTGCCGCCTCACCACCACCTCGCCCATCCATGTGCGCGCCGATGATGTACATCTCGCTCGGTATCGTGCTGCCGATCAGGGTGGCGTACACCTCCTCGCGGGGTTGCGCGACAGAGTCGCCGCGCGGCGTGTACTCGTAGTGAATCCGCCCCGTCTCGTAGCCCCAACCCTGAAGCTGCTCCTCGATCCAATCGATGGCCTGAGCGTTGCGCTCGGTCCCCTGCTCCCGGTCGCCGAACCGCGTCAGCCCCCGCAGGATTTCCTTGTAGCTGTCGAAGTCGAGCCGATCCACGATCGCCTTGACGGCGCTGTCGGCGGCGGTCATCTCGACGCCACCCAGCACACCACGTACGCCTTGGGGCTCGAGGGGCGGGCGTTGGCCTTGGCGTTGCTGGGCGTCCGCCGATGCGGTCCAGCCGAGCATGACGAGGGCCGACAAAGAGAGGACTAGGATCAAACGCTGTCGCATCGTGGCATTCCTGTGAGACGTTGCGGCTAGAATACTGACTCGGGCGGGCTGTGGCTAGGGAGGGCGGAGTCCCCCGCACACCGCCAGTCCCCAGGGAGGAGGGAAGACGGAGGATCCGTGTCCTCTAAAGCTTCAGCGTAAATCCGTGGCAGCGAACAACGCCGTCCAGTTATCCCAGGGTTGACCGATGCCTGACCGAAAAGCTACCAATACTACCTCTATTGGCGCGATTACTTTTAGACAGCGGTGAGCATGGAACTCGCAGCAACCTTCCCACCGGAATTCATGTGACGGCGGAAATCCACGCGGTCACCGGCGCCTTCGGGTACTCCGGCCGGTACATCGCCAAGCGGCTGTTGGACGCCGGGCACCAGGTCATCACGCTCACCAACACGTGGAACCGCGACAACCTCTTCGAAGGCCGCGTGCGTGCGTTGCCCTTCCATTCCTACGACCCGGCAAAGCTCGCGAGCGCCTTACGGGGCGTGAGCGTGCTCTACAACACCTACTGGGTCCGGTTCAACTACCGGTGGTTCACGCACGCACAGGCGGTTGCGAACACCAAGAATCTGTTCACCGCCGCGCGGGACGCCGGGGTGCGGCGCATCGTGCACGTGAGCATCACCAACCCGTCCCTACATTCGCCGTTGGAGTATTTCCGCGGCAAGGCGGAAGTCGAAGAGGCGCTGAAAACCTCCGGGCTTTCGTACGCCATCCTCCGACCCACGGTCCTTTTCGGCAAAGAGGACATCCTCATCAACAACATCGCCTGGATGCTTCGCCGGTTTCCGGTCTTCGGGGTGTTCGGCGACGGCAGCTACCGACTGCAACCGATCTACGTGGACGACCTGGCACGACTCGCGGTCGAATGCGGCGAGCGCACCGACGACGTGATCGTCGATGCCATCGGGCCCGAGACGTTTACCTACCGCGAGTTGGTGGCCACGATTGGCCGCCTCATCGGACGCTCCCGCCTCATCGTGTCCGTCCCGCCCTGGATCGGCTACTATGTCGGTTTCGTTCTCGGAGTGCTTCTCGGCGACGTCATCATCACGCGTGACGAGATTCGGGGACTGATGGACGACCTGTTATGCGTAGACAGCGAACCCACGGGCACCACGCCTCTGACCACCTGGGTAGAGCAGCACCGGGATAGCCTCGGCACGCGGTATACCAGCGAATTGGCACGGCGCCGGCGGTAGGACCCCGCACCCCGCCCTTCCCCGGGGAGAGGGGAGAGGGGAGAGGGGAGAGGGGGGATCCGTGTTCCCAAAGCTTACTGGATCAGTTCCCGATCTCCCCGATGGCCCAGATCAACATCCGCCGCACATCGGGGTCACTCTCGTTCTCGATGGCGGCCGCGAGGCCGTCCAAGGCCGCAGCGCTCTCGATCTCACCCAGGGCCCACGCGGCCTGCTTCCGCACCTCGGGGCTATCGGCCCGCAGCGCGCGCACCAGATAGTCCACGGCGGCGGCACTCTCGATTTCGCCCAGCGCCCACGCGGCCTGCTTCTGCACCTCGGGGTACGTATCGGTCACGAGCGCCCGACCCAACGCGTCCACTGCCTGGGCGCTCTCGATCTCGCCCAGGGCCCACGCCGACATCTTGCGGACTTCCAGACCGATGCGCGCGTCGTTCAGCGCCCGTGCTAGGTACTGAACCGCCTGCGCGCTTTCGATCTCACCCAGCGCCCACGCCACCTGCTTCATGACCTCCGGGTTTCTGCCCTTGCTGTCCACGAGGGCCCGGCCCAGGTAGTTCACGGCGGCGGCGCTCTCGATCCCTCCCAGCGCCCAGGCACCCATGTGACGGACTTCGGGAGTCAGATCCTCA
>JADFIT010000198.1 GCA_022566515.1 Gemmatimonadota bacterium | reverse complement strand
GCTTCATGGCACTGTTCAGCATCGGGAGCGGGATAATCGTGTTACTCGGCGCGATAGCGACGTCTCGCTTTCACCGCATCCGGGAAGGTGTCCTGCTCAAGACGCTGGGAGCGACCAAGAGGCAGATCGGTCAGATCCTCTTCACCGAGTACTTCGCTCTGGGCTCGCTGGCGGGGCTCACGGGCATCCTGCTCGCCGGCATTGCAGGCTGGGGGCTGGTGCGATTCTTGTTCGATCTGAACTTCCACTTCCCCACAGCCCACTTTGCGGCACTCTGGTTGGGTGTCGTGGTTCTCACCACTGGCATCGGCCTCGCCAACGGCCGCGATGTGCTGAAGAAGCCGCCCCTGGCTGTGATTCGGGAGCTGGCCGAGTAGGGACGAAAATTCCGGTGGACGAGTTAGTCGCCGGGTGGTAGTCTCTCACGGTCGCGTTGCTGCTGCAGGAGACGCTCCGCAAATTCCATTCGCTCGTCCAACTCTTCCAGCCTCTCCTCGGCCCTGGAAAGCTCGTCAATCCTTGCCTCAGCGTCAGCCAAACGCTGCTCCGTTTCCTCCAGCCTGCTTGTGATTTCCGAAGATCCCGCGCCGCCTCTGATGCGCTTCGCGGGTCTCGATGAAGCATCGCGGCCTCTCCCACCGGAGAACGGCAATCTCTTTCCGAGTTCCTCAGCCCTCGGACCGGGCAGTCGTCGACGCCATGCCCCTATGATACCTGGCGGAACCGGAGACCAGGACCTATTCTAATCCCCGCCAGCGCAGTGCCAGACTTGCTCACCATCTCACAGTAAGCGGGACTCACTCAGCAATATCATCCTTGACAGGAGGTTCACATGAGCCGTCTGATCGCTTTTGTCTATGGCAGCATCGCGTACACCACGTTCCTCCTGGCGTTCCTCTACGCCATCGGGTTCCTTGGCTACATCATCGTCCCCAAGAACGTTGACTCAGGAGAGCCCGCCACCCTGGGCATGGCTATTCTCATCAATGTGGTGCTCTTGGGGCTGTTCGCCGTCCAGCACAGCGTCATGGCCCGGCCGGGCTTCAAGAAGTGGTGGACCCAGTTCGTGCCGAAGTCCGTGGAACGCAGCACCTACGTGCTCTTCGCCAGTCTTCTGTTGCTCTTGCTCTACTGGCAGTGGAGACCCCTCCCCACCGAGGTGTGGAACTTCGAAGGCTCTATCGTCGGGACGATTCTGACGGTCGTATTCTGGACGGGATGGGTCACCGTCCTCGCATCCACATTCCTGATCAATCACTTCGACCTGTTCGGCCTGCGGCAGGTGTGGATGCGTCTCAAGGATCAGGAATACACGGACCTCGGGTTCCGCACACCGGGGTTCTACAAGATGGTCCGGCATCCCATCATGCTCGGCTTCCTGCTCGCGTTCTGGGGCGCGCCGATGATGACGCAGGGTCACCTGCTGTTCACGGTCGTAACCACAGCCTACATCTTCGTGGGCATCAAGCTGGAAGAGCGGGATCTGGTGGGGGTCTTTGGGGAGCGGTATCAGAATTACTTGAAGACGGTGAGCGCGGTGATACCGATGCCGCGGAAGGGTGGATGAATATCCAATAATGAATATTGAACAGGGAATATTGAACGCGCGTAGTGCACTTCGAGATTCGATATTCTCTGTTCGATATTCGATATTCAATAGGATTTCAAGCGTTGCAGGAGCCGCACGGGAATTAGACGGACGGTGGATTTCAGATCCAACAGTGCTATGTTCAGTCGCTCCTAGGCAGCGTACGAGTCCCACCCTTTCCCGATCTACATGGCCGCAGCGCCCAGACCAGTCAAGGAATTCGACCGCTCGATCGTCGAGGGCCCCATCCCCCGCGCGGTGTGGAGGCTCGCCTGGCCCACCATGCTCCACAACGTAATCGGCGGGTTACAGGGCATCGTCGATCACGCGATGGTCGGCCACTACGTCGGGTTCACGGGAAACGCCGCCATTGGCGTGTCCTGGCAGATCTTCCTCGTGGTCATGCTCTTCATCAATTCCCTGTTCGTGGGAATGGGAGTCTTGGTCGCCCGATTTGCGGGGAAAAACGAGCCGGAGAAGGTCAACCGGACGGTATACCAGGCGTTCATAACCACGGCCGTCCTTTCCTTCGGCGTCCTCGCGCCGCTCGGGTACTTTCTGTCACCGTCGCTGCTCGGGTTGGTGAACGCGACGCCCGAAGTTCAAGCCGAAGCGCTGCCATATCTGCGCATACTGTTCCTGTACAGCATTGGCATGCTGGTGTTCTTCCTGGTCGGTGCCGCTCTCCGTTCCGCCGGCGATCCGAAGACGCCCCTGCGTTACGGTCTCGGGTTGACGTTCCTGAATCTGGTGTTCAACGTCATCCTCATCCGCGGCCTGGGACCGATACCCGCCTTTGGGACCACCGGTGCAGCGATGGGAACCGTGATGGCCGGTGGGGTGATGATGCTCGTCGCGGTGCACCGGCTGTTCTTCTCCAGTCGCTGGGTGGTGCAGTTCCATCGCGGCATGAACTGGAAGCCCGACTGGTCGATCATTCGCTCGCTCTTCCGGTTTGGCATCCCGGCGGGAATCCAGGGTGTGGCGATGAACGTGGCAGGCGTGATGCTGCTCCGCTATGTCGGATCGTTGGAACACAGCGGGCAGGCACAGGCGGCCTACGCCGTGGGGTACACACAACTCTTCTCGTTGATCACCTGGACTTCGGTTGGTTTGATGGGCGCCGCAGCCGCCATCGCCGGTCAGAATCTGGGCGCCGGTCACCCCAATCGGGCAGTCCACGGCGTGCACGTCGCGTCATTGATCGGTCTTGGCGTCGCCGCGACCGTGGGCGCAATGTTTCTTCTGATCCCGCGCGCGTTGCTCGGCGTTTTTGGTATGGACGATCCGGTGGTCGTAGATCTCGGCGTCGAACTGCTCACCTATCTGAGCGTGTCGGGTCTGTTCATTACCGTGGCGCTTTGCTATACCGGTGGCTTGCAGGGCACCGGTGACACACGCAGCCCGCTGTACATCTCCCTCGTGTCGCAGATCGTCATCCCGCTCGGCATGTGTGCGGTCATCCAAGCGGTGCGCGGACTGAATCCGGGAGACATCTGGCTGGCGATTCTCATCGGACACATGACGCGGAGCGTTCTCAGCATTGTGCGGTTTCGCCAGCGGAAGTGGCAGTATATCGAAGTGGATTTCGACTCGGCGCGGTAACCCGCCGCGCAGCATATCGCGGCGTTGCAGGCCCGCCCGCTCGTCGAGAGCGAGGTATACGAACAGCGCCGCGCGCTTGGGCTGGAGCGCTATGGGTAGGCCGTCACGCGTGATGAGCAGAGGGCCAAGCACAGTGCCCACCGGGATCCTTGCACTCACTCTCTATACCGCCCTACCGCCCTACCGCCCGTCGCTAGTTCCGTATCCCCGCCGCTACACCCTCCGGCCCCAAGTTCCGCCAATGCGGGTTGGGTCCCGGTAGCTGGCGTGGCCACTCCTCGGCCAGTGTGTTGCCATCGTACAGCCGGCCGTTCTTCATCACGTACATGATCGACACGCTGTTGCGCAGGTCTTCGAGCGGATCGTCGTCGAGCACCAGAATGTCGGCCAGCTTCCCGACCTCCACGGTGCCGAGGTCATCACCGAACCCGATTGCCTCCGCACCATAGATGGTGGCCGCGCGTAGCACGTCGTGGTTCGAAGCACCACCCGATCCCATCGCCCACAGCTCCCAGTGGTAGCCCAGTCCCTGAAACTGGCCGTGACTCCCTACCGCGGCGCGTGCGCTGTCGCTCAACAGTTTATTTATGAACTCGGCGTGCTTCGAGAACACGTACTCCTCATCCAGGAACCAGCTCCCGCGGCCCGGGCTTCCACCGGCACCGGTACCGCGCCGCCGCGTCCGCGCGTCGACGCTCTCGTGCGGCGTGAATCGGCGGAGCTTCTCGTTTGCGTGGGGGTTTTCTTTTGTGTAGAAGTAATTCTCCCCAAACGGGCCGCCGTACGATACCAGCAACGTGGGGCTGTTGGTGGTTTGCGACGCTTTGAAAAGCTGTACGACGTCGTCGTAAATCGGGGCAATGGGTAGCGCGTGCTCGATACCCGAGTAACCGTCAATGGCGTGCGTGAGATCCAGTTTGAAATCGAGCCCACCTTCGGTGGTCGGCATCAACTCGAGTTCCTTAGCAGCCTGGATGATCCACTGTCGTTGTTGCCGGTTGCCGCTCATGTACATCTTGAGCGTCTTCGTGTCGTAGTACATGCTGTAGCGCTTGAGCACGTTCTTGGCATCGTCGGCGTTTCGGATGTTCTCGTTGATGAATACGCCGGGACCCGTAGAGTAGATGCGCGGTCCGAGCATCCCGCCGATCTCGACTCGATCCTGATAGCTCAGCACGTCAGTCGATGCGGTCTGCGGGTCGCGCGTCGTCGTTACCCCGTACGCCAGTGTGGTCAGATACTGCCACGTTTGCTCGATGTGGATCTCCGGAACGAGCCATTGCGGGTGGTAATGGGTGTCAATAAAGCCTGGCATCACTGTCTTACCAGAGACATCGATGATCCGCGCTCCTTCGGGTACCTCCACAGAATCGCGCGGGCCGACCGCTACGATGCGATTGCCGGTCACTACCACGTCGGCGTTCTCGATGATCTCGTGCCCCTTCATCGTGAGCACGCGCCCGCCCCGCAACACGACGCTGCCTTCCGGTACGTCTCTCGGGAGCGTTACCTCGATGCGGACTTCCTGTGGTTTGTACAAGGTGGTGTCGGTCCTGGCGCTGTCGAGGCCGGCTCTTACCGAGTCCGCACGCTGCGTGATTGCCAGCGCCCTGGCCCGCGCCTCTGCCGCCGCGCTTAGCAGGGAATCGGCCTTGACCAGCACCGAGTCAGCGATCAAGCCGTTCAGCTTGGACTCGAGCGAGTCGGGCACCTCGGCTTCGTCTTTCTTCAGGCTGTCCACGACCTGCCGCGTGGCCTTGAGGCTGTCGATTATCGCCCGTACTCTGAGCGCGTCCCCCACCTTGGCGCGGGCGTCCTGGACGATGCTGTCCTCGATGGCCTCTACCCTGCTGAGATCGTAGGTGAAGAGCGCGTTGCCGATGGCCCAATAGACGCGGTTTCCGTCAGCACTCCACGAGGGGAACTCGCCGCCGATAGTGGTCATCTTTCGGACCATCACAGGCGCGGAATTGGGACTGGCCACGGACACCGTGGGCGTCTGTCCTCCCACCTCGGAAATGTCGATCGTGTAGAGGTGGCTACCCACCTGTGCAACCGCGCGGCCTCCGGCGGGTGAGATCATCACAAGCCCGGCCGGCGGTGGTTGGCGATCACCCTCCAGAGCAGCAAGCAGCGGATCGGGCCTCGGCGTTGGGAACACACGACGCGGCAATTGCTCCCACTCGCTGGGATGCAGTGAGCGTCCCCCGGGCGGGAGAGAGCCACGCACCTTGAGGTGCTCCTTCACGTCCGTCCCGTCCCACCGGAACGACACCAAGCCCTCCGCGGGGCTGTAGGCGTAAATGCGGTTGGGCTCGTCCGTCCGGAAGTGCGCCACGTCGCGGCTTCCGGTGGGAGCGATCAACGTGACATCGCCACCGGCTGCCGGGACCCACACGAACTCCCCTCCCAACGGACCGAAGAAAACATCGGGAGCTTTTTTGAGTTCGCGCGCGGCCGCACGCCTGGCGACGATGCGCCGTCCATAGGGTTGCCCATCGGGTGACCAC
>JADFIT010000046.1 GCA_022566515.1 Gemmatimonadota bacterium | reverse complement strand
CAAAGATTTCGTCGATCACGCCCGAATCGATTTCGAACTCCGCCCCGGCGGCGCTCGCCTCCACGTCAGCCGATATGTCGGGGACGACCGTGACCATGGGATCTGCAAGTTGTAGATCGATGGCCAAACGAAACTTCTGAGGTACGTAATAAGGGTCGAGGGTCTGTGCCCGTGTCACACTTCGCAACGCGTCGTCGTAATTCCCCAGCGCCGAGAGCACAAAACTCAAGTTATAGTGACCCTCAGCAAATTCGGGTCCGTTTTCTACCGCGCGCGCAAACGCGTTTCGCGCGTCTTCCGCACGACCCAACTCGAGCAGCACCAATCCCAATCCGTTCCAGGTGAGCGCAGACCTCTGATCGAATGTCAATATCTGTTGATATACCTGCAGCGCGAAGTGCAACCGTCGCGACTTCAAGAAGAGCAATCCGAGGTTGAGCCGCGGGATGACCAGAGATCCAACCGCACTGATGGCACTCTTGAATCGGGAGATAGCCTCTTCGATGTCTCCGGCCTGTGCCAAGGTGACGGCCAAGTTGTTGAGAGCCAATGCGTAATCCGGCTCAAGCTCTATGGCGGTTCGATAAGACGCAATAGCCTCATCGGCCTGCCCGAGCTGATGTAGAACTACACCGCGCTCATTCCAGAGCTTCGCCACGCCGGGTTCTTCGACCACGAGTGTTTCGTATAAGTCGATGGCGGCCCCGTGTTCTCCCTTGAGCAGGTGAACCTCCGCCATGGCGTGGAGCACGCCACACCGATCCTCTCCCTGGTCGAGTGCCAGGCGGTACTCGCGCAGCGCATCGTTGTAATAGCCTTGTTCGCGAAAAGCCTGCCCCAACTTCATGTGAGCGATGGCTCCTCGCTCGTCTAGCTCCGAATCTTTGTCACCAGGAAGTTTGAACGGCCCGCTCTTACGATCGCCGACGTACCGCTCGAGCGATAGGTTGGTCTGTGCACGACCAAAGCTGGGATTGAGTTGAATCGCACGCTTTGTCGCTGCACGGGCTTCCTCGTGACGCCCCGTCTCACCCAACAGGAACGCAATGAGATAGTGGACTTCTGCATTGTCGGGGTTCAACTCGGTCGCACGGGTGAGCGCTTCGAGCGCCTCCGCTTGCTGTCCGCGATTGTACAGCACCTCGCCCAGGTAAAAATGTCCCACGGTGCTTTCCGGCTCCAGCTCCACCGCCTTCTCGAACCATTCGGTGGCGGCGTCGAGGTTACCGCGCTGCTTCTCCGCCAGTCCGAGTTGCGTGATCGTCGCTATGTCGTTCGGCCAGTGGGCCAACAGCTTCGTGAACTCAGAGATGGCCGCCTCGTATTGTCCCAGCGTTGCGTGAGCGCGACCCAGCTCCCACCTCGCATCCCGCTCTTCTGGATCTTGCCGCAACCGTTCCCGCAGTTCCGCGACCTCGCAGTCGTAGTATCCCGTCTCGGTGTACGCAATCTCGAGATTGCGCTGGGCCACCGTCATCTTGGGATCCAGTTCGAGCGCGACGCGAAATCGCTCGATAGCGTCCTCGATCAATCCTTTCTTGAAATAGAATACGCCAAGGTTGTTGTGAGCCCCGGCATCGGAGGGATCGATACGACGGGCGAAGGAGCGAAGGACGTTATCCTGTCGTTCCACGGCCTTCTGATTCATATTCAGCCGTCAGTCGACGCGAATGGCGTCAAAGATGGCTTTCAGTGACGCCAAATCCGGAAGCAGCAGGAATTGACCGGTCAAGGTTTGTCGTACGTCCTGGAATTCGAAGTCCGTCTGGACGCACAAGACGAAATCCCGGTCGTGCCCGAAGTTGAGATATGCAGTCGTCAACACGGCTCCGGCCAAGTCGATGACCAGGCTGGGAACCGAGGGCATGAGCATCATCCCCATGAAATCCGCTAGCGCGTTCAAGTAGGCTCCACCCAGGATGTTGGCGGCCTCTTTGACACTGGATCGCTCCAGCTCTGCGAAATGCGTCGTGGTACCGATCTCCCGCTTGTTGAGCAAGTCACAGAGCAGCTTCGCATCTGGCTCTGGGAACATCAGCAGCGTTCGCCCGGTCAGATCACCCAGCATGTGCATGAGCACAGCCGCCACTGGCGCGTCGGCGTCACCCATTAGCTCGGGAACTTCCTCAATCGGCGTCACGGTGATCCGCGGCACGGAGATCATGATCTTGCGTTTGGTCAGCTGCGACAAGGCAGTGGCCGCATGACCGGCACCGATATTGGCCACTTCGCAAAGTGCGTCGAGCTGCAGCGCTTTTAAATCGCGAACGTCTTCCATTCCATCCTCACGGTCATACCAATCGCGCCGCGTCCAGAATCAAAACGGGCTGGCCGTCTCCCAGGATCGTGGCACCACTGAAAATAGGGAGGGTGCCCACAGGCGCGTCAAACCCCTTCACTACGATCTCTCGCTGCCCCAGCAAATGATCGACCACCAGCCCGCCGAGTCGATCCCCTACCCCTAGGATAATGACAGAACGTCTCTGAGGAACGTCCCCGTCTACACCCACCACACTTCTCAGATGCACGAGTGGTACGACCCGCTCCCGCAATATCATCGCTTCCGTACCATCCGGGTCAATGACTACAGCGCTGTCGAAATCCACGGCCTCCTCTACATGAGTCAACGGCAGAGCGTATCGCTCGTCGCCGATCCGCGCCAGCAACGCAGGCAGGATCGCCAGCGTGGGTGGAAGGCGAAGCGTGAACGTCGAGCCCTGGCCCAACTCGCTTTGAATTTCCAGCGACCCGCCGAGCGCCTGGAGCTGGGTCGCGACCACATCAAGGCCGACTCCTCGACCCGACACCTCCGAGATTTGCCCGGCAGTAGAGAACCCGGGCCGGGAAAGTATCCGTATCAGTAGGTCGTCGGTCAGAACATCCATCTCGGCATCAGCCAGCCCCTGCTGCTTGGCAACCTGCAGAATTCGATCCCTGTCGATCCCCCGACCGTCGTCGCTTACACGAATGACAACCGTCGAGCCCTCCCGCGCCGCCGAAAGCTCAATGCGCCCCTCGGGAGGCTTGCCGGCACCTTCCCGCACCTCCGGCTTCTCTATCCCATGATCAACCGCGTTCCGCAACAGGTGCACCAGTGGGTCGCTTATCTCGTCGAGGATCGCCCTGTCTAGCTCGATCTCCTTGCCATCGATATGAAAGGAAATGCGTTTCTCGAGTTGTCGGGCTATGTCACGAACCAAACGCGGGAATCGGTCGAATACCTGCCACACCGGCGTCATGCGCGTATCGATGATTTCGTGCTGCAGCGCGCTCGACAGGTGTGTTATGCGCAGCGTGACGTCTTCGAGTTCTGGGTCGGCTCGTTCGCTCGACAGCTCCACCAGCCTACTGCGCGCCGTCACGAGTTCTCCGATCAAGTCCATGAGGTTGTCGAAGCGGCGGACGTCTACCCTGACGTGACGGGACTTCATGCCCGTTCTCGTCTCATCCTGCTTTGCCTCCGACAGGATTGCGGCAGTTATGCGCACAGACTCTACATCGCCCGCTGCCCGAATCCTGGTCTCTAGCGCCGCATCAGACGCATCGCTCGCCAGTCGAAACTCGAACATTCCATCGAACTCTCCCGACTCCAGCGCGGCCACGTTTGGGCGTACGCCTGCCACTGTCCCCAGGCCCTCCATGTTGCGAAGCACCAGAAGCGCCCGGGCACCCCTTAGCGGCGCATCGTCCCGAATGACCACGCGGACGGCGCGACTACCCACTTCGGGTAGAGGCATCGGCTCCGGAGTCGGCCGGCTACCCCGCGCCGGGGCTTTGGCCGGCTTCAACGCTAGGGCGGCCTGGTCGAGCCCACGCAACAACTCGGTGACATCCACAGACTCTTCCTCCGCCACCACAGACCGCTCGACGGCTTGTTCGAGCGCATCGGCCGCTCGGAAGAGCAGATCGAGGGTATCGGCGGACACTGCCTGGCGGCTGTCTCTCAGCAAGTCGAGCAGATTCTCGACCCGATGCGCGACATTGGCGACGACGGTATAGCCCATGGTCGCCGCCATCCCTTTGATAGTATGTACCGCGCGGAAGAGCGTCCCGAGTGGCTCCGTGGCGCTGGGATCCTTCTCCCAGGCGAGAAGCTGCTGATTCAGAGTAGCGAGATGCTCGCGGCTTTCGGCCAGGAATAGCTCGGCATACTTGGCCGGATCCATGGCCTACTCGAGAACTCGCTGCACCGCTTCAAGGACGCGCGAGGGCTGAAACGGCTTCACGATGAAGTCCCTAGCACCGGCTTGGATCGCCTCCACCACTAAGGCTTGCTGTCCCATCGCGCTGCACATCAGAATCTTCGCCGCCGGCGCGATCTTTACGATCTCGCGGACGGCATCGATTCCTCCCATACTCGGCATCACGATGTCCATCGTGACGAGATCAGGACTCAACTCTTTGAAGCGCTCGACGGCTTGGGTACCGGTCTCCGCTTCGCCGATCACATCATACCCAGCTTGAGTGAGTATGTCGCTGATCATGGTGCGCATGAAAATCGCGTCGTCACATACCAATACCGTATGACTCACAGCCCCCTCCTACTAATGCAAGATCGGACTCAGTAACGCCTCGGTATCCAGCAAGGCGAAAGATTCACCGCCTTGCTGGCCGACCGCTCGAACGAACTCGGCCTCGATCCCCGGCAGCCCGTCACGCTCGGCAAGCATGCCCTCGGCAACCGAGATTAGATCGATCACTTCATCCACGATAAGGCCTACGGTTCGCGACCCCAGCTCGAGCAGCACCAGCGACCCTGCCGTGTCCTGTAACCGCTGCCCCAGACACTTGTGCGCATCGACTAGGGTAATGATTCGGCCGCGAACGTTGATGAGGCCAACTACCTGCTCGGGCGCCCCGGGCACCCTCGTCGCCGGCGGGACCGGCAGGATCTCGCGCACTGCCGATGCCTCAACGGCGCATCGCACTTCGCCAACTCGAAAAACGAGGAGTCGAGCCCCCACCAGGTTGGCCATCCTAGGTGAAGAAGCGGAAATAGTCGAGCGCCGGAACCCCAGCAACCAAGGCCGATTCTCCGCTCGCCAACGCCAAGCACTGCTGCAAATCTTCAGGCCACTCGGCCCGAAACTCCAACATATCGCCAGTCGCCGGGTGCGCAAACCGCAACCGAGCGGCGTGCAACGCCTGGCGGGATAGCGCCCCCTCGACGGCCTCTGCGTGGGGCCTCTGCGGACCCGTCATCCGCCGGGCTCCGCCTCCTCCGTAGACCGGATCGCCCACCACCGGATGGCCCACGTGGGCCAGATGCACCCGGATCTGATGAGTTCGCCCCGTCTCCAAAACGACGCGCACCAGATCACAAGCGTTGAATCGAGCAACCTGTTCCACCCGGCTTCGTGCCGGCCGGCCGGTGGCCACCACCATCATCCGCTTCCGATCTCTGGGATGGCGGGCGATCGGCTCGTCGATCACACATCCGTCCCCACTCTTCGTCATGTGCCCCCACACGAGCGCGGCGTATTCCCGCTCGACTCGGCGCGCCGCCAGAGCACGTCCCAGGCGTCGGTGGGCCTCCTCGGTCTTCGCCACCATCATCAGGCCCGATGTGTCCCGGTCGAGACGGTGCACGATCCCTGCACGATCGCCTTCTCCGGGTGCCAACGCAGTGCCGCGCGTCACCAACGCGTTGAGCAGCGTGTCTTGCCAATGTCCCGGGGCTGGGTGGACCACCAATCCGGCTGGTTTATTGACCACCAGGAGATGCTCGTCTTCGAATGCGATGTCGAGGGAGATGGGATATGGCTTGAGCTCGCGCCGCGGCTCCCTGTCGGGAAACTCCACCGCGACGGTGTCACCGCGGGCCAGTCTGCGACCGGAGCGACCCACGGACCCGTTGACCGTCACCGCTCCCCCTGCTACGAGGCGGGCAGATTGGGTACGAGAGATGGAAAGCTGATTGGCAAGAAAGCGGTCCAGCCGCTCCGTCGACTCGACCGCCACCTGAAAGGTCAAGGTCTCGGGCACCTACTAGGAGGCCTCGGTAGGGCCGGACGCCTCGACGCGGCCGGCACCCTCCTCTTCCCGGCCTTCCATCCACAGGACGAACGCAAGCGCAATGGCACCTACGGTCACCGCACTATCGGCGATGTTGAACGTCGGCCAGCGATGGACGCCGATCCCCACGTCGATGAAGTCCACCACACCGCGGCTGCTGCGTATGCGATCGATGAGATTCCCCACCGCACCCCCACACACAAGGCCAAGCGCGATGAGACGTACGTAATCCCCGGGCTTCGTGTGGCGCACCATGGAACCCAGAACAATCAGCGCCACGATCGCCAGCACCAGGAAGACCCAGCGCGAATACGCTCCGACATGGATTCCAAAGGCCGCACCGGGATTGTACACCAGCTGGAGAGTCAGCCAATCGCCGACGACCTGGACTGGGCGTGGAGGAAGATGCCGTACGGCAAGCAGCTTAGTGAGGATGTCAAACGCGACGACCGGGCCACCAACTATCCAGAACAATCGTTGGCTACCGCCGCTGTTTTTCATCTTCCTCTTTTGCCTTGCACTTGATGCATAACCGGGCGTGCGGGAGCGCATCGAGGCGATCGAGATCGATCGACTCGCCGCATTCGTGGCATTGACCGAACGTCTTCGGCGACCCATACAGCCGGCGCAGGGCCTCGTTCACGTGCCACAGGTAGCGTCCCTCTTGCGACGCGAAGAGAAACTGCTTCTCGCGCTCCATTGCGTCGGTGCCCTGGTCGGCCATGTGGAAAGAATAGGTGGACAGGTTTCCGTCCGCCCCCTGCAGCGTAGAGCTGAAGGACTCGTCGTAGTGGCCGAGTTCCTTTACTACTCGCGCCCGCTCTTCCAGGAGTCTTTTCTCTAGATGTGCTAATTGCCTCTTGTTCATTACTTTTAATACGCTCCATCCTCACCTTTGAAACGCTCGAGCATTACGACGGCATCCTGTCCGTTGAGGCTCACCGTCTCCCGAACATCGGGACCCACAAGTTCATCCCCGATCTCAAAACGCCGGGCCAGCGTCTCACCCGCTATAAAAGTGTCGAAGGCTCGGGCTGCCGCCAAGACATCATCCGCTCCGGTTACGGCCAAAGCAATCCGCGTAGTATAGTCGTACCCCGCGTCTTTGCGAAGCCGTTGTACCCGATTCACGAGTTCCCGGGCCAAGCCTTCCTGCTGCAGCTCGTTGGACATCTCGGGATTGAGGGCAACCACCAGCGAGCCCTCCGTCTGAACGAGCCAGTCGGTAGAGACTTCCCGTTCCACCACTACGTCCTCGGGCCGGTACTCGAACGAGATCCCATCGACTTTCACACTGACCGCCTCACCGCCCTCGAGGGCCGCGAGCTGCTTGGCACTCAGCTCTCCCACCGCCGCGGCCGCCCGCGGCGTTTGCTTGCCGTACACCTTTCCCAGCGACCGAAAATTCGGCTTCCCTTTCAGCGAAACGAGTTCGGCGTCAGAGGCAACTACCGTGACCAACTTGACGTTTACTTCGCGAGCCAGCAGTTGCAGGCAGGCATCGAATTCCGGTCCAGTCACCGTGCTGGGAACGGCTACTCGCATTTCGGCAAGCGGTTGTCGCACTCGCAGACTCGCCTTCTCACGGGCGTTTCGCGCCAGTGAGGCCAACCGACGAATGGTGGCCATCGCTTCATCGAGCGCCCGATTGCCACCCGGCAGCTCGTCGGGGAAGGTGGCCAGGTGCACCGAACTTCCGGTGAGTCGGCGATGAATCGCGTCGCTGAGAAACGGCATCGCAGGCGCTGCGAGACGGGCCACCGTGACAAGGGTGTCGTACAGCGTCGCGACGGCCGCCGGATCGGCCTCGCTGTCCGGAGCCCAGAAGCGGGATCGATTCAACCTCACGTACCACTGTGAAAGCTCGTTGTCGCAGAAATCCATCAATATGCGTGTTCCCGTCGTCACATCGAAGTTCGACCAGGCGGCGTTCACTTCTTGCGCCACGGCTGCCACTCGACTCAGCAGCCAACGATCGATTATCGCTCGCTGCTCGATCGGGGGCGCCTGTGCGACCCCATTGGAATCAGCATACCGGGCAAAGAAATCGTACGTGTTGCGGAGACGGTTGAGGAAGCCTCCGGCGACCTCGGGAATCGCCTTCGCATCGAAACGTTTGGGTAGCCACACCTGACTCGATGCGAGCAGGTAGATCCTGACCGCGTCTGCACCAAATTGTTTGACCGCATCCCAGGGATCGACCACGTTGCCGACCCGCTTCGACATCTTGCTGCCCTTGGCGTCGAGCAGGAGACCGTTGACAATCACATTGTGGTAGGCAGTTTCTTGACTCACGCCGGCTGCGATCGCCAGAAGCGAATAGAACCAGCCACGTGTCTGATCCAGACCTTCGCAAATGAAATGTGCCGGGAAATGCGATTGAAACATTTCCTGGTTTTCGAAGGGGTAGTGCCATTGGGCGTACGGCATCGCTCCAGAATCGAACCACGCGTCAATGACCTCCGGCACGCGCCGCATCGTGCCGTCACACGAGGCACACGCAAAGGTTACGTTGTCGATGTACGGCTTGTGCGGGTCGAAGTCCTGCGGAAGCTCGCGGCCCCACCGCTCTGAGAGTTCGGCAAAGGCCCCGATCATTTCACACTCGCCACACGTGTCACACGTCCAGGCCGGCAGTGGAGTACCCCAATACCGGTCACGCGACAGCGCCCAATCAACATTGTTCTCGAGCCACTCGCCAAAGCGTCGCGTGCCCACCTCCGGGGGATACCAGTGCACATCGTTGTTTAACGCTACCATCCGGTCCTTGAACGCTGTCGTCCGCACGAACCAAGATCGGCGCGCATAGTAGATCAGCGGATAGTCGCACCGCCAGCAGAACGGATAGGTGTGCTCGTATCCTTTCGGCTCGTAGCGCCCGAATACCTTGCCTTCTCGTTGCAGACGTTCGGCAATCTTGTCATTGGCCTCAAAGACTGTTGCCCCGTTTATGTCGTCCCAATTCGTGCCGTGGAAGCATCCCTGCGGGTCGACTGGATTCACGAACGCCATTTCTTCGCGCCGAATCGCCTCGTAATCGTCGGCTCCGAACGCCGGCGCTATGTGCACGAGGCCTGTGCCCTCTTCCTGGGTGACGAAATCACCCGGAATGACGCGAAACGCGCTTCCCGCGTCGACATCGACGATGTCCAGTAACTGTTCGTACCGCTTGCCGACCAGCTCACTCCCCTGAAATTCCGCGATCACCGTGAAGCTTCCCAACGGTTCACCGTGCGTCGCGCCGGGCACTGATTTCGTCTGGGCAATGGTTTTTTCCACAATCAACCGTATTCCGTCCACCTCGAGTTCGACGTAGCGATACTCCGGGTTGACCGCCACTGCAACGTTAGAAGGCAAAGTCCACGGCGTCGTGGTCCACACCAGTAAATGGCGCGGAGCCCCGGTGGAGGCGTTTTCCCTCACCAGGCGGAACAGGGCGTAGATCGACGGGCTCCTGTGCGTCTTGTACCCCATCGCGAGTTCGTGACTCGACAACGAAGTCCCGCACCGGCCACAATACGGCAGCACCTTGTATCCCTCATACAGAAGGTCTTTCGACCAAAGCTGCTTGAGCAGCCACCACACGGACTCTATGTATTCGTTGGTGTATGTGACGTACGGCTTGTCGTAGTCGAGCCAATAGCCGATCCGATCCGACAGGGACTCCCAATCGCTCTTGTACCGGAACACACTCTCCCGGCATCGGCGATTGAACTCCGCCACTCCGAATCGTTCGATATCACTCTTGCCGTTGAGGTTGAGCGCCTTCTCGACCTCGATCTCCACCGGAAGTCCGTGGGTATCCCACCCTGCGATCCTGGTGACCGAGCGCCCTTTCAACGAGTGGTAACGGCACACGAGGTCTTTGATGGTACGGGCGAACACATGATGGATGCCGGGTCGTCCGTTAGCCGTCGGTGGACCCTCATAGAACACGAACGGTGGTGCGTCCTTCGCCGCCTCGAGCGTCTTGCGAAACAAATCTTCCTTCCGCCATTGCTCGAGGATTTCTCGCTCCAGCTCGTCGGCCGTACCAGTCGGAAGACGTTCGTACGACATCAGCTCATTCGCTCCAACACCGCGCTCACCAACCGTGTCAGGTCCGGTTCGGCGGCGGCGGCGGTCGCGATGATGTGCGCGACGTCGACCGCCTGAAGCGCGTCGGGCAAACATGCGTCGGTGATGATCGACACGCCCAACACGCGCATGCTCATGTGCACCGCAGCAATTACTTCCGGAACCGTGGACATTCCGACCACATCCGCACCGATTCCACGCAGGAAGCGGTATTCTGCGCGCGTCTCCAGATTCGGCCCCGTCACGGCGACGTAGACGCCTTCACGCAACACGATACGCAACTCGCTCGCCACCGTTCGGGCCACCGCGCGCAGTTCCTCGTCATACGGCTGGGACATGTCCGGGAAGCGAGGGCCGAGCGAGTCGTCGTTGGGCCCTATGAGAGGACTGTCCCCGAGCAGATTGATGTGATCCGCCAACAGCATGAGTTCGCCGGGTTTCCACAAGGGATTCATGCCGCCACACGCGTTCGACACGATCAGCGTCCGCGCACCCAGAGCGTGCATCACCCGAACCGGAAACACGATCTGCTGCATCGAGTATCCTTCGTATCGGTGAAACCGCCCTTGCATGGCCACGACCTTCTTGCCGCCAAGAATCCCGAACAGCAACCGACCGGCGTGGCTCTCGACCGTAGAGAGAGGAAACCCTGGAATGTCCCCGTACGCGATCTCAGCGCTCACTTCGATCTCCTCGACGAGGCCGCCGAGTCCGGTCCCCAGAATCACCGCAACATCGGGAGCGGAGTCTGTTGTGGCACGGACGGTCTCGAGCGCGCCGGCGATGCCGTCTGCGAGGTGTGTTTTGCTCATCGCTATTCGCTGCCCGGTCGCACCGCTTGACGATCTACTTGCCCGGCTACCGGTGGTTGGACTTCAGACGGCTTGATCGGCCGCCTGGGGGCTGTTTCCGGCAATTCCTTGACCTCCCTCGGGCGGCCTTCGTTCCGTTCGCGCGCTTCTACCGCTTCCACTTCGGCGAGGTTTCGCTCGAGGAGCACACGGAACGACGCCAGATATGATGCCAGTTGCCGCCGAGTTGATTCAACGTCTCGCCGAACCGCCTGTTCCGCCTGACGCGCGTCGTTCATGATGCTCGCAGCATCAGCCCGCGCCTCGCGAATGATCATTTCCGCCTGTCTGGTGGCATGCTCCTCCGCCTCTTGACGAAGCTGCTCCGCGACCACTAGCGCTTCGCTCAACGCCTTCTCACGTTCGCGAAACGACTTGAGTTGATCTCTAAAGTTCCGAACTTGCTCATCGGAAACGGCCTTCTCGCGCAGCAGGGTCTCCATTTCCGATGCGACGTGCCCGCGAAACTCCTCGACGGCAGTCGGATCGTATCCCCGCATCGTCCGACGAAACTGAAGTGTGCGGATGTCCAGTGGTGTGAGGCGGAAACTGTCTTCTGTCATCGTTATCGCTCCCCAAAGAGAACCGTGCCCAACCGTATCATCGTTGCGCCTTCGGCGACGGCCGCTGGAAAATCGCCCGACATTCCCATAGACAACTCGGGCAACACGAGCCCGTTCGAGACCAAGCCGTCGCGGAGCTTACACAATCCGCTGAACACGTCGCGTCGGGTCCTTTCACCGCCGCTCAAGGGGGCCATGGTCATGAGACCTTCCAGGCGCAACTCCGGCATCTCTGCCATCCGGTGCGCCAGCTCAGCAGCTTGATCGGCAGGACAGCCGCTTTTTTGCTCCTCTCCCGCCACATTTACCTGGAGCAACGCCCGAAGGGGCTCTAGGGCGGTTCCTTCCATCGCACTACGGCGTAGCGCCCGGGCCAGCGCCTCGGCAACCTTGAGCGTGTCCAGCGAATGCACGATGGAAAAATTTCCGGGCACGAACTTCGCCTTGTTGGACTGGAGGTGGCCTATCAGGTGCCATCGCACCGGAAGGTCGGCAGCGGTCACTCGCTTCTCGAGTGCCTCCTGAATCCGATTCTCGCCGATATCCTCGATTCCCACCGCCTGAGCGGCCGCGATAGCCTCAACCGGATGTCCCTTGGTAACCGCAATGATCCGTACCTCTTGCGAGAGTCCTTCGGTGCACCGAATGTGGTCGATTTCCTCGCGGACGCGCGCCAGGTTTTCCCGAATGAGCGCAAAGTCCATAACCATTTAATTTAAGGGGAGAGGCGAACGGTAAGAAGTGAGCGGGGCGTTCTCACCGCTCATCTCTTGCTTTTCTCTGGTCTCACGGGTCCCGGTTGCTGTCCCCCCTCCCCCTGACCAGGAGACTCTCCGGCTGCCCGCCCACGGGCAACAGGCTGTCGAACACGTCGAGCGGGACCCTCTGGGGAACGTCGGCGCCGGGCACCTCCACCTCGGTCGTCGATTCTAGTAAGCTCAAGATCGCCGAGTTCGGTGAGAGGTGGTACGCCCGCCGGTAGTTGGCGGCCATCTCTTGCTCGTCGCCCAATGCCTGGTACGCCCCACCCAACACCAGGAACGGTATACTGAGGTTGCCGGCGATATTTCGGTTGGTGGGATCCAGCACGAGCGAGTCGACATCGAAGAGACCTGCATAGTCGTACACATGCCAGGCGAGGGAATCCGTGCGCGGGACATCCACGGGCACCCATAGGCCGGGCGCCAGACGCGTTACATCCGGCTCTTCCGCCACGTACAGACGCAGCGCCAACCCCTGTTGAACGAGATACTGGTCCAGCCCCATCCAGTTGGAGCTGCCGGCAGTGGTCGACCAATAGATCGGCCGCTTCCCCGCATTCTCGACGATCAGCCGGAGCATCAACCAGTCTTTCGTGTAGAGCGCCATGTTCGCTGGGAACCAGTGGCGGATGCGTCCGTGAAAAAAGCGCAGACTGTCGCGCAGCAGCTGCGGCGCCATCTGGTTGTCGATCTGGTCGTCGGTCAACGAATGCAGCGCTCCCGGCGGCGCCTCGGGGATGTCGGCGGCATACCACGGCGCCTGCTCGGGATCGAACTGTCGCACCGGATTATCGCGCAGCTGTTTGATGTACCACCGCGTATTGCCCAACGACAAATTGACCACCGACACATCTTGCCGGATTTCCTCGACCTCTTGGGCGTACCACAAAGGAAAGGTGTCGTTGTCGCCGTTGGTGAAAATTATGCCGTACGGTTCGACCGACTGCAGCAGGTTGCGGGCGAAGTCCAACGCCAAACCGGCCTCGGGACCGTGGGCACGGCTGGCCGCAGAGAAATTCAACACAAAGGGACACAGGGCGATAACGAATACGGCGGGCGCGACCTTCAGCCCGCCGGGAACCGGCGCGCCGCTCTCCCGATAGGCTCCCTCGAGCTTCTCCTTCGCGAGCCGATACAGGCCGGCGACGCCAATGCCGGTGAACAGCCCCCACACTTGAAACGAGATCAGGAAGAAATAGTCCCGCTCCCGAACCTCGTGCATGCTGAAGTCGGCGTATTGATCGAATCCCAAGGAAAAGCCCGGCTTGAAATTCATGTAACCCACGAGCGCCGGGCCGGTGATCAAGAAAATCAGTAGGAGCAACCAGAACACCGATCGATCTTTGCTCCGCAAGATCGACGCCCCATAAATCCCCAAAGACGTGAACAACATGGTGAACGGGAGACGCGCTCTGGCGAACACCGACTCGGATGTCGCCAGACCGTTGGCCCACTGCCAATCGAAATACTGCAGATAATTGAGAATCTGCAGCCAGATCAATCCAAAGGTTCTTCCCGGATTCCCGGGGCCCGAGGGATACATAGGATTGTCAGTGGGGAGTCGGGGCGGATATTGCTCGCGACGGATGACGGCCAAGAGGGAGTCCCACGTTGACGGGTCCGCCTCGTTGATCATGGGAGCGAGACCCGCGCGGATGTAGAGGTACGTGTAAGTCGATACGCCCACTGCTGCGATAGCCACGATGGAGACGGTGAAAAGCCAGCCACCCGTGCTGACGGCAAATACGGCTGCCGCGACAAACACCAATCCAGCAAACGTGAGGATTGCAGTGCTGCCGAGGCCGATGCCGATAAGCACGGCCCAGATTCCCCCAACCACGGCCCACTCGGCCCATTCCACTCTGCGATCCGACTCGTTGGGCAACGGCTCGGTCCTGAGCACATGCCACATGAACCCGATGAGCGCCGGTCCCACCAGAATCGCCAATAGATGGTTGCCGATGGAAAACGCGCCCAGGTAGACGATCAGCAAGAGAATGTGCGCCGCGCGGGACGTTCCACGATGTTTGCGCCAGAGGCACGCAAGCCAAGCGACGGCTGCAATCGTGAAGGACGCCATCGTATATACTTCGGCTTCGTTGGAATTTTGCCACACGGTGAACACGAATGCCGACATGATAGCGGCAGCGGCAGCGCCGCCGATCACAAAAACAGGATTCGTCGCGTCGGCATCGGTTGTCCACCGGCGCCGCAGCGCGTTCGCCACTACGAGGAACATGAGAGAGGCGGCGGCCGCACTGAACACCGCGCTCATGAAGTTCACGCGATAGGCAAAGCTGCCCAGTGGAAACCAGGTGCCCCACACGTTGGCGAGCATGACGAATGCCGGCGTGCCGGGGGGGTGAGGCACGCCGAGAATCTTCGCCGCCGCGAGGAACTCTCCAGCATCCCAAAAGGTCACCGTAGGCGACAACGTCCACACGTACCCCGCCAGGACCACGACGAAGACCACCATCGCCGCCTTGTTGACTGTGTTCAGTGCTGTTGTCTTGCTCTCGTTCGACATGGCCTCATGATGTGACGGTCGTGGTGTCGGGTTGATCGGGTGCAGCAGCCATCGTGTCGATGGACGGCCACGTCTGCCCTGCGAGAACTTCTTGCAATTGTTGTGGCGTCACGCCTCGATGGAGCAAACCGCGGATCGCGATAGACACTTTGGACGTTTCCTCGGACACGACAACCACAACCGCATCCGTCTCCTCCGACAACCCCAGAGCGGCACGGTGGCGAGTTCCCAGCGATTTATCCTCCACCGGATACTGAGTGAGTGGCAGCACGCACCCGGCCGCAATGATGCTATCCCCCCTAATCATCACCGCTCCGTCGTGCAGCGGCGAGTACGGCGTAAAGATCGTGGTCAGGAGATCGGCGGAAACGTTGGCGTGCATCTCCTTGCCGGACTCCAAGTAATCATTGAGTGATACCTCTCCTTCGACGGCGATAATCGCTCCGGTGCTCCTCCGGGACAGACGCTCCACTGCTGCGACAATCTCCTCGATCACGCCTTCCGTTTCCCGGGACGCCAAGAACCTCATCACCCGCGAACGGCCGAGGCGTGACAACGCGTGGCGGAGTTCGGGCTGAAATACGACGATCGCCGCAAATGCACCGTAGGTGAACACCACCCCCAACAGCGAGCTGATCATGCTGAAGTTCAGCTGGACCGCCACAAAATACACCAGCACAAGCACAACGAGCCCACCGAGAGTCTGGAGCGCCCGAGTACCGGCAAGAAACAGCAGGACGCGGTACAAGACGTACGCGACAATCAAAATCTCGAGGATGTCCCGAAACCCCGGTATTAGGAATCGAAATTGCTCGAGGGACATACTGGCTCTCGGACGGCGTGAGCGATCTGCAGCGCTTCGCGCACGCGGTGAACATCATGCACCCGGAAAAGACCGGCACCCAGCGCGTAGGCCGCTACGCAAGCCGCGGCGGTGGCATTATCCCGCTCGGATACATCGGCACCGACGACCTGGCCCAGGAAACGCTTGCGCGACGGTCCGACCATCACGGGAAGGCCCAGTGCCGCAAGCACCGTCAGCCCGCGCAGCACAGCGTAATTGTGTTCGGGCCGTTTGGCAAACCCCAACCCGGGATCGAGGACGATGCGGTCGCGGCTCACACCATGTTCCTCTGCCACGCGCACCGAGTGCTGAAGTTCGGTGGCAACCTCGGTGGCTACATCGTCATATTCGGCGTACTGATACGTGGATATCTCACCCAAGTTGCCCCGGGAGTGCATGAGTATGAGGCCCGCCCCGTACTCGGCACACACGGAGGCTATGCCGGCGTCCAACCGCAGCCCCGACACATCGTTCAGGGCCCAAGCGCCAACATCGAGGGCCCGGCGGCCGGTCTCTGGATTGACGGTATCAACGCTCACCGGCACCGAGGGGAAACGACGTACCGACTCCCGCAGCACGGGCTCTAGCCGCAGCCACTCTTCCGAGGACGATAGCCGACGCGACACGCCCGGTCGGGTGGACTCCGCTCCGATATCGATCATGTCGGCACCGCGCTCGAGCAGGTGCTCGGCGTGGCGAATCGCGGCGTCTGACCCGAGGTAGCGCCCACCGTCGCTGAAGGAGTCTGGTGTCACGTTGAGGATGCCGACGACCACCGGATGGTCGAGGGATATCGTCCCCCGGACCATCCCCCATGAGGTCGGCGGTTCCACCGTTCCCCGAAGAAGCCGTCCGATATCGGCAGCCGTATCGGCCGAAAGCCTGGATGACCCCGAGCGGATTGACCCAGACAGCGCGGATACGCTCCCCACTAGGAGAGCCCACCCCTCACCGGTGAGACACTCCAGACCGTGCCTCTTGGCCGTCTCATCCAAACCGTCGCGCTCCTCCGCGCTCACCGAGTCGAACAGCAACGCGACAGGACCAATCCCCTTGACAGCAGCATCGGCGCGACCGGGATCCAGACCCCGTCGCGCCAGCGCGTCGCGTAGTGCGGATGGTTCTCGCAGAGTGAGGGCGTTGACCCTCACGCGCCTGCTGGTTTCGGAGGCGGGGTGCCGAGGACGGGACCGGCTCCCGAAGGGCGGGCCTCACCGCTGGGAAGCTGGGGAGGCTCCTGTTCGGCTACCTTCGGCACCGGCTTTGGAGCAAGCTCTTTGCCTGCGACGATCGCTTCGACTTCCTCCCGGTCCAGCGTCTCACGCTCGAGCAGCGCGCCCGCCATGGCGTGGAGCACGTCGATCTTCTCCGTCAGGATCTCGGTCGCCTGCGTGTACGCATCATCCAGAAGATTCTTGATCTCGCTGTCGACGAGTTCCGCGAGTTTGGCCGACACCACATGTCGTTGGGAAATTTCGCGCCCGAGGAATACCTGATGCTCTCTCTCACCCACCGTCACGAGACCCACCTTCTCGCTCATGCCGAACTGGGTGACCATGAGACGCGCCATCTCCGTAGCCTGCTGAATGTCCTGGGCCGCACCCGTAGTGACCTTTGCATGCCCGAAGATGAGTTCCTCTGCCACGCGGCCGCCGAACGCCATGGCGAGCTTGCCGAGCATGTACTCGCGGGTGTGGTTGTGGCGGTCCTCCTCGGGCAGCGCAAATGTCAGACCCAGCGCACGACCGCGAGGAACAATCGTCACCTTGTGGACGGGGTCCTGGCCGGGCATCGAGCGGTTGACGATGGCATGGCCGGCCTCATGATACGCCGTGAGCTTCCGCTCCTCGTCTGAGAACACGAGGCTCCTCCGCTCGACACCCAACATGACCTTGTCCTTGGCATCCTCGAGGTCATCCATCCCGACGCGATCCTTGTTGCGTTTCGCCGCCAACAGGGCCGCCTCGTTGACGATGTTCTCGAGATCGGCGCCGGCAAGGCCCGGCGTTGCCTTGGCGATAGTCTTGAGTTTCACCGTATCAGCCAAGGGAACCTTCCTCGAGTGGACCTTGAGGATCATTTCCCGGCCACGGATATCCGGCAGGTCGACTACGACTTGCCGGTCGAACCGGCCCGGCCGGAGCAGTGCCGGATCGAGAACGTCGGGCCGGTTGGTGGCCGCAATCAAAATCACTCCTTCATTCGTCTCAAACCCATCCATCTCGACCAGGAGCTGGTTGAGGGTCTGCTCGCGCTCGTCATGGCCGCCACCAAGACCCGCTCCCCGATGCCGTCCCACGGCATCGATCTCGTCGATGAAGATGATACACGGAGCGTGGGCCTTACCTTGCTCGAACAGGTCACGCACCCTCGAGGCGCCGACACCCACGAACATCTCGACGAAATCCGAACCGGACATGGAGAAGAAAGGACGGGCTGCCTCACCTGCCACCGCCCTTGCCAGCAGCGTCTTCCCGGTTCCGGGAGCCCCGACGAGCAGAATGCCTTTGGGAAGCCTGCCTCCCAGACGCTGGAAACGCTGTGGATCCTTGAGGAACTCGATTATCTCCTGCAGCTCCGCCTTGGCCTCGTCCGCCCCGGCCACTTCCGCGAAGGTCGTTTTGGGTGTATCACCGGTCAGCAGCTTGGCCTTCGAGCGCCCGAACTGGAACGCGCGGTTGCCTCCCTGCTGCACCTGACGGAAGAAGAAGATCCACAGACCGATCAGGATGATCCACGGCAGCAGGTTCAGGAAGATCGTGCCGAATGACGGCCGGGGGATCTTGCCGGTAATCCGGACATTGTGTTCTTCGAGTTGGACAATTAGTGCCTCGGAATCCTGTATCGGGAGAACCACGCTGAACTGCTGAACGGTGCGGCCGTCCAAGCTGATCGCACGCTTGAACTCACCCCTCACGAACTTGCCGTCCGTGATCTCGACAGAAGTAATGTTGTCGGTATCGAGTTCGCCCCGGAAGGTGGTGTAGGGCACCTCTGGATACTTATCGCCTCGTGAGGCCGTCATTTTATAGAACGCGACCGACAGAAGCACTATGAGCATCCAGAACACCAGGTTCTTGCTCGCCGAGTTCCAGCTCATTTTGCCTTTTGGCGGCGTAGACCGGTCGGCCATTCTCTATTCCTCTAGTGTAGCAACATACGGCAGATGCCGAAAATTTTCTGCGTGATCCAAGCCATATCCCACCAAGAAGACGGGAGGCGCATCGAATCCAATGAAGCGCGGCTCGATCTCGAGGTCGAGGGCGATTCGCTTGTGGAGCAACGTGCAGGCCTCCAGGCTCTTAGGGTTCCGTCTACGTATCAAACGACAAACTTCATTGAGCGTGTTCCCGGAATCGACGATGTCCTCCACGAGCAAGATGTGCTTCCCCACCAATTCGGTATTTGGATCATACAACAATCGCACCGTTCCCGGGGATACCTTCCCAGCTCCGTAGGACGCAGCCACCAGAAAGTCCACCTTGTGCGCCCGCCGTATCTTGCGGACCAAGTCCGCCAGGAATATAAAGCTGCCCTTTAACAGCCCGATCACAAGGAGATCGCCACCTTGATAATAGCCCGTGATCTCCGTCCCCAGTTCGGAGACGCGGTCCGCGATGACCTGCTCATCGAATACCACTCGGGCGATGTCACGTTCCACCTAAGGATCCCCGACGGCGGTTACCTCGAGCCGCACCGCAGCCTCCCCGGGCTCCGGCACCGCCACATCCGAGCGACAGATGCCGGGCAGCCAGATAACGCTTTCGCCCCGGGTCAGTAACGGGAACGACTTCCGTTCCGAGCGCGGAATCCGGCGCTCCATCAACACGCGACTCACCCTCCGATGCCCTACGCCACCCAGGGGCAGAATCCGGTCACCGGGCAGGAGCCCTCGGATCTCGCCCCATCCCTCGGTCACCCACGTTACGATAGCGTCCCGCGCAGGCGTGCCGGCACGCTCTTGGGACCAGCAAATCTCCCACCGCCCCCAACGCACCCGTCCGGCATCGCCGTCGCCCCAGCGGACGGTCCTGGGGCCGGTGGGAGTAGACTCCTTCAATGTAAGGATGCGGAGCCGCCCGAACGCCGTCTCGGCAACCCAGCCCTGTCCCAATTCGAATCGTCGCCCACTCGGCGCCCTCCGGGCAAAGTCCCAGAGACGGGCGGCCCGACGCGGCCCCAGCACACACCCAACCTCTCGGGCCGCCGCCCTCAAGAGGGCTGCCCCCAAGGGTGCCTCACAGTGGCAAAGCGCATCCCGCGCAATCTCCGCCAGCCCCTGGACCACACGGAATTGGATGTCTGGTACGGTCCGCAACACTGCCGACCACGCCGCCCGGTCGTCGGCCGCATGGCTGGCGACATCCAGCAGGTGATCCTCCACCTCGATGCCAAACCGATCGCGAATCACCGGCAACAGCTCGCCTCGGATCCACGACCGGTGGTGCCGGAGGTCGGCGTTGGCAGGATCGGAGTGTACCGCCAAGCCTCTTCCCGATGCCTGCAACCACTCATCGAGTTCCGCCCTACGGAATGGTAACAAGGGCCTCACCAGCCCCTCCGAACCCCGAGCGGCGATGCCGGCCAGCCCGGCCAGCCCCGTACCACGAAGCAGACGGAACAGCACGGTCTCGATCTGATCGTCGGCGTGGTGCGCTGTCGCCAAATACACCGCGCCGAGCTTGCGTTGCCATTGCCGAAGTGCTGTGTACCGGGCGCTTCGCGCCTGGGTTTCCGATGCATCCGAGCCCAGGTGCAGCACGGAGAGGTAGCCGGGAATGTCGTACTGGACGGCCAGTCCCAGCACCTGCTCTGCAACGTCAGAACTCTCGTCTGCGATGCCGTGGTCCACGTGCACCACCGCAAGCCGGAGCCCGAACTCCGGAGCTACACGGACCATGAGATCCAGCATCACCACCGAGTCGGGACCGCCGCTCACGGCCAGCACAGCAAGTCCCGGCTCTGGAAACAGGCCGGTGGCTCGGAGGTGATCGCGGAGCCGAGTGGCTAAGTCGTTGGCTTGCATAGGGCTTGAATCCTACTTCGGCTTCGCCCTTCTCTTCGCCTCCGACAGGTAGGCGTGCTTCACGTCGAGGAGGTTGCACAACTTCCTCATGAGGTAGGTCTCGTGCTCTGCCACCACGCCGTCGGCGTACACCAGGCCCCACATCGTCTCCAGCAACACCATCTTCTGCGCCATGGTGTAGCTCTCGGTGATGAGGCGGGTGAATTGGTGCAAGTCCACTTGACGCCGGCGCGTTCTGTCGGAGAACTCGATGAGTTGTTGCGCCGTGTCGGGCTCCAGCCCGAAATGCCGTTGCACCGCGTTCTCTAGATGGGCTCGCTCCGAATCGGCAAACTCGTCGTCGGCATAGGCGATCTCCAGAAGCAGCGCGCACGCCGCAACCTGCAGTGACGGGTGCCCCCTGCCCACGGAGCTTTCCTCCGACCCCTCGGGGGTGGGAGCGGGGGCGGGAGTTGCTTCTTCGCCGCCACAGGTCGCTGCGACAATAACGAATATCAAGAGGGCCAGGGCCAGCAGATAACGTTTTCCGATGTTCATTGTTACGAAAATACCTCGCTCTTGGACCAACAGGTCCGTCTTCGTCCCCCGACATGTCAGGGTCAATATAATCGGAACTCACCACGAGGGGACAGCGGCATTGGTATGCCAGGTGGTGCTGATGATAACACAACCGATTCTGAGTTTATCCCGGAACGCCGAGGCCTAGGTGGTGATGTGAATCGGAGAAACATCAATTAAATAGGCCCTTCTCACTTTTGGTCAGGTAATCGGCTAGATTAGCTATCAACCGCTCGTTGTCCCAGGCTGCGTTATTGGGAGAGATCATGAAGGTCAGGTCTGAGATAGCCAGCACCCGCTGGTTACTGCTCTTCACTATGGGGGAGAAGGGTTCAGTCTTCTCCACCTGGGAGGAAAAGGTGTTGCTGTCTGTGAGAGCCAGTTGCAGCCCCGAGGATCTTACGGGGCCCGAGTTGTAAAGCACGATTTGCCGCAACCCCTGGGTAACACCGTCGGGGCGGAAGTCCCTGACGAAGATGTTCTTAAAGTTGAGGTCATGCTCCGCAACGTTGTACAGGTAGCCCGGCTGGAAGAGTATGCCAAATACCCTTGCCAGGCTGTTTATATTCCCGGTACGGCCAGGGTCTCCGATGAGCAATAGCTTCCCTCCTTCACTGACGAAATCCGCCACAATGGCTGCTTCGTCGCTATCGTAGCCGCGTCTAGGAATGATCACCAGGAAGCTATCGGCGCCTCGGAGTTTATCCTGTAG
>JADFIT010000197.1 GCA_022566515.1 Gemmatimonadota bacterium | reverse complement strand
ATTGGATATTGAGTATTGGTCTAATTAACCAGCTCAGAGATGCCGGCCTCGGCAGCCAAAATCAGCAGGGCTTGTTTAATCCCTGACGCGCCGTTGTCGTTTATCCACCATTCAGTGAGCGAGTGCGCGCCGCTTCCCGCGCCGCCCGAGCCGATCGTAATCGCCGGGACGCCGAGTGAGATCGGAATGTTCGAGTTTGTGGAGGAAATGGTTGGGTCGGGCTCGCGGCCGAAGTAGGTAATGGCGGCCATCGCGCGTTGTACGATCGGCGCGCTCAGATCTGTTGTGCCCGACGGACGGTTGCCGATCATTGCGATGTCGATCGTAAGTGAATCGCCGTCACGGCGAACGCGGTTGGCTTCGGCGAGCCCCTCGCGCATCGCGCGTTGGAAGAGCGCGTCGATGCCGTTGAGCCGCTCGGGGCTCTCGGACCGCATGTCCACTTCCATCCACGACTCAAAGGGAATCGAGTTCACCGACGTCCCACCGCCGATTCGTCCAACATTGTAGGACGTGCGCGGGCCTTCGAATGTGTATGGATCTGCCGCTTCGACGAACTTCTGGATTGCTTGGCCGAGCGCGTGGTGGGGGTTGCCGAGTCCGAACGCGCCCCACGAGTGGCCGCCGGGTCCTTTCACGGTCACGCGATAGCGGTGGCTGCCCAACCCGCGATGCACCACGCGACTCGGGTTGACGCCGTCGATGCTGATCCACGTATCGATCCGCGGTCCGCCGTCGCGGAACAGATGTTTCATGCCACGTAGATCGCCGAGCCCTTCTTCGCCGACGGTACCGATAAACAAGATGTCGTCTCGGGTGCCGACCTCCGCGGTGTTGAGCGCACGAAGCATCGTAATGATGATGGAGAGTCCTCTCGTGTCATCGCCAATGCCCGGTGCGAACAGCGTGTCGCCACTCGTGCGAACACTGACGTCGGTCCCCTCGGGAAACACCGTGTCGAGGTGAGCATCGACCGCCACCGTTCGTCCACCCAGCCGACCGCGGCGCAACGCGATGACGTTTCCCTCCGCATCGATCCATACCGAATCCGCCCCGGCTTCTCGCAGCAACTCGGCGAACTTCGCCGCGCGCCGTTCTTCCATGAACGGGGGAGCGGCGATCTCGGTCAGCATCACGTGGTTGGCCATCGTGGTGGCCTCCAATTCGTCGATCGCACGGAATGCCCGCTGCACGGCCGCGTGCTCGGCGAGTTCCGCTATAGCTGTTGTTTGGGCAGCAGATTGGGCTGTCGCGTGGAGTGGTTGCAGCGTGGCGATCGCCGCTGCGGCAACGGCGAGTGTAACGCAAGACCTGCATTCCATGGAGTGCTCCTCCGGATTCAAGTGTGCGGTGTGTCTCGTGGAAGGCTGCTAATCTAGGGATTTGCTACCCCGCATCGCGATCCAGCACCACCACATGCCTCGCGACGCCGGCTTTCTCCGACCACAGGACAATTTCAACGCTCGCGGGCCGTGAGAGATCAACCACTCGCACGTGCCACTCGAGCTCTCGTTGCACCGGATCCTCCCCACGGAAGCCCGGTAGCACTCCAAGCGAGCGGTCGGCACGGTCGTCGACCAGCTCGGCATTCGACAGTTCGAGACGAACCGTCACCGGCTTGGCGATCCGCAACACGTCATTGGCGTGGACGGTCGCGGTAGCCATCCACCCCACGTTACCGACCGTGGCTCGCACGTCAAAATGACTCCCGTCTTCCGGCTCCTCCCGGTGGCGTGCCGAGGCACTGAGCACGACCACCCGCGGCAGCTTCTCCGCAAAACTCAGCACCCACCGGTTGTTCCGCTCCAACTCGTCGGCGATCATCGAATCCGGTGGGCTGGCCGTCGACCAGCGGTCCCAACCACCCAGTTGCACGAGGCCGAGTTGCGGATGGTCGTAATCATACCAGTCGATGAAGCCGCTTCCACCCAGCACCTCGTCGTTCCATCGGAACAACGCCTCCTGCCCCTGTCCTATCGCATGACTCCACATTTCCGTCGTCATGGCCAAGGCGCCGAACACATTAGATCCCCAATCGTTGAACACGCCGTGCCCGGGACTCATCAGGTCGACGATCACTTGTTTTTCGTAAGCGTAATTGGCGTAGCCTGTGTACTCGATGCCCTCTTCGGCGATCGCGCGATAATCCTCGAGATCGGCACGCGGAAACTCCCAGTTCTGATCGGCGAGCGTCGGGAAGCGCAGCAGCAGGCCGCCGCTCGTATGATACGTGTGAATCGCCGCGATATTGGGTCGCGACGTGATGTACTCTACCAACGCATGCGTCTCGGGCTCTGAGAGCGGATACGGACCCGACGCGAATTGCGCGGAACTCCAGTTAGAGGGAAAGTTGCGGTTGAGATCGACGCCTCCGACAGGGTCTTCGTTGAAGCGTCCGTCCTCATCGTTGTCGATGCCCTCCGTATAGACTTCGTAGTACGTTCCATCCGACTCCCCGGGCGGCCTGCGGACCATCCGGCGTGGGTCGTCGTCCGAAATCTGCCATGCTCCATCCGGATCGATTACGCGCATCCGCAGAATGCGGCCATCCAGATCGAGATCTTCGGGCGGATCCTCGTCGACCGCTCCGTCCCCATCCTCGTCGACCGGACGGATATTCCAGCGGTGGTTTTCCGGCGAGTCCACGGATATGGCACGACCGTCGGGATTGACGAGGGGCACCACGTAGAACACACGCGTGTCGATGAGCCGTGTGACGTCGTCGTCCACACCGTACTGCGTCAACAGATGGTTAATGAAATAGAGAGCCGCTTCGCCGCCGAGGACCTCTCCCCCGTGGATATTGCCGTCGAGATAGAACGCGGGCTTTTCGCCGGCCGGACCCGTTTCGGGATTGTTGATCTCGACGGCGAGAATGGGCCGACGGCCGCGGCTCAACCCGATCACAGTCAACTCGGCGATGTCAGAGTGACGGTCGACTATCGCCTCGAGATAATCCTGAAACTCCTCGACGGTGTGGTACTTGTCGAACGTGATGAGTGCTCCAGCAACGGCAGCCGGTTCTCCCGGGCGGCATGCAAGCACGCTGCTGAAAAGAACGACGGCCAGCTTCCGGCGTACTCGCGTCATGACAGTTCCATTAGTGTCGTTTGTTCCCATCACAATCTCATCACAGTCGCGGCTAGTTCCCCACCTTCGCCTTCAACTCCTCGAAGAAGTTGAGCACCAGACGGATTTGCGGCGGCCCCGATTCCCCGGCAGCCCTGACCATCACGAAGCGCTGCCCGTCGGGTGCAACGTCGTAGTTTTGATTGAGCCCACCCACCGAGACTCGATATCGTCCTTCGAACAACAGCTGCGGGGTTCCGGCTCTGAATACCGCAGCGCGCTGCAGGTTGGCGGTGACCTCGATCTCCTTGAGGAACCGCTCGGCGCCAATCACCGCAGCGAGTTCCGGTCGCAGCACCTTCACCGCCACTTTGCGGTGGTGTTTCAGGTCTTCGGCGAGGTAGACCGTGGCCATGCCGCCCGCACCCAACTCTCTCTCGATCGTATACCGATCTGAAAGCGCCGATGCTAGGCGATCTAGAGAGTCATTCATGGACATCGTCCGCGTTCGTCCGCACCCCTCCGCGGTGCTCTGCGGCTCGACGGTCGGTGAGGGCTGTTTTGAGGCGGTCGAAGGTGTCGGCCATGAGGGCCTAAGATAGGGGTCGGGGGCTGTCGAGGCGAGCAGCCACATCCGGTCTCTGCGGCGGGCGTGTGATCCGCAATCATTTGATGCATATCGCATACGATCGGTGCCAGATCGTCTGGGCGCGGCAAGTATGGTGTGTCTTGCGGTCCGGATGGATGCGACTGCCGCGTGTTTAACCCTTCGGGTGATCGGGGTTCGCTACCGGAAGAGGTGCTGGCGTGGCGAAACTGGTAAACGCGACGGAACGGCAATTCGTTGGGCGCAAGCCCTTGTGAGTTCGATTCTCACCGCCAGCACCGCCGCACCATTGACTCGGCTTCGCTGTGGCACTAGCATGCATTAACGGATTGCCATTCCGCGTAGCCAGTTCGCTGCGCCCGAGAGCCGGAGATTATTATCTCCGGCTCTCGTCATTTCCAGCAGGCATCCACGTGCAGGGTGAGTGTGCTACCGCCGTACCGACCTACCGCCTTACCGCCGGGCGGGGAAGTGTGTGGAGGTGAGAATGCGACCGGGGAGACTCGAACTCCCAAGGGTTTCCCCACAGGATCCTAAATCCTGCGCGTATACCAATTCCGCCACGGTCGCAAACAACACTAAGCCGTTGAAAGATAGCGTAATACGTGGTCGTGCCATGTGCGCCGACTTTGCTCCGGGAGAAAAGATGTTGAGATGAGCGATCATGAAGGCCAACATTTTGTTAAATGTGTACGCTTCCGTGGGCCTCATCACAATGATGACGTATAGAGGTGGCGTGTATGTGACGACCGCTCGCTCCGCCGGAGGGAGGAAATCGGCGCTAACAGACTCACCCGGGAACTGGACCGCGTAGTTGACCGTGCCAGTAGATGCAACCACCACCATGTCCGGCCACTCTGGGCTCGGCGTTTGCGCGTTCAAGCGCTCAAGCTCCTCAGCACACTTTTCCAGGGGGAGCGCTGACCGCAAGGCAAAAATGACCCCCAAAGTTATGGTTGTGATTGGAGTACCCTCCAAACTGGGAGCGGCACTTTTTTTTAGCCTCTTTGCCTGTGCAATACGCTCGTAGGACGCACGAAAATTTTCCAAATCCAGACACTCGCAGGCATCTATGACGACCGCGGCGTTGTCGGCGGGAATATCATGGGTTCCTGGCGTGGCACCACTTCCAGATGCGACATAAACGACCGAAGCGAAAATCTCCGTTCTATTGCCGTCCGGATCGACGACGCATGCTGAAGTGACATTAAACGGCCAGCTCAAGAAATTCCCTAGAATGCGGTTGAGAATGCCGGGGAGCGTCACGCCGGTCGCAGAAGTAACCTCTTGGCCTGCTTCATGTACTTCTTGAGAGAGTGCCATGTTGTCAAATTCGTTCGTTCATAAAGTGGGCCCAAGCTGGCTATCAGCGCTACGGCTCCGCGTTCAACAAGGAGAATGTCGGCCCCGAACTGGCACGGGTGGGAGGCCTGCGGCACGAATGAAGAAGCGCGGAGTGCCGAACCCGAATAGTGGCAGAAATACAGGGTCAATTCGCGGTAGTGTCAGGACCTTCTGCCACTTCTGACCGACGAGCCCGAAGCACGCCCGACTTTTCCAAGAAGGCCAGGGCTGTCTTTGAGTCGTCCACCCACACACCGATCTTCAACCGGTCGATGGCAATGTCGTTGATCGCTGCAAGTCGTAGTGCGAACGTCGTACGGTCGTCCAACGTACGAGGAGGCGAAGCGGGAGTTGCTGAAGATCCGCGACGAGCTTGCGCAGATCAACGAGTCGGCAGTGAGGAGCCTGGATGAGGGCTTCGAGGAGACGCTGACGCTACATCGCCTGGGGCTGTTCGCCAAGATCGGTCGTTCGCTGAAGACGACGAACATCCTGGAGTCGGTCAACTCCCAAGCGGAGGAGCGTTGCGGTCGGGTCGATCACTGGCAGAACTCGAAGCAGAAGCAGCGTTGGCTGGCAGCGGCTCTTCTGGACATCGAGCCGCGCCTACGAAGACTGGTAGGATACCGCCACCTGCCGGCACTTCAAGCTGCGATCATGAAGGAGCTGAAGCTGGGAGGCGCAGAGGAGAGGAGCAAACGAGCAGCATGAGGTTGTTGGGGCCGTGAGGAGTTTCAACTAAGATTGGGCTTGACTCGCTGAGATTTCGAAAAACTCACACTCTTTCCCATTAACTCAGCTATGTCCTCGTGCGTGTAACCCTCTACGTCATGTAACCACACC
>JADFIT010000196.1 GCA_022566515.1 Gemmatimonadota bacterium | reverse complement strand
CTGCCAATGCGCGTGCGACCTTGGCTGCGTGTTCCTTAAGGAAGGCTTCTGGTGCGTGCTTCATATATCGGATGGGCGTGTGGGTGTCGTGTGGCCCAGGAGCTTCTGTAATCGCACATTTGGCACCCTAGCTTGGTCTTTGGGTTTCTTAGCGCGCGGTTGTCACCGGCAGATGATCTTGCCGCCCTGCGGCTCCGGGTGTAGAGCGGCCCGCCTTGCCACCGTCAACGTACAGATTCTCGATGTGAGCAGGTGCCAGGCGCTGGCGGTCCAGCCGGTACTGTCGGCTCGATGTATTCGGACGCGTACCCCCTGCGAGGAGATGTACCGCGTACCAAGTTCGTCAAGCGACGCAAACCGCCCTCGCTCGGAGAAGTAAGCGTCCTGGATTGGATCGAGCCTGGTCAGATCGGCCTCGACGGCGCCGCGGAACACGCGGGTACGCGCGCGCGCTTGGGCGCCTCCCCCAACCCATAACCCACCCAATACTCCCACCAGCGCAATGACCGATACCCACGTGACGAATCGCGGACGAAGGAGGCGAAGTCGAGGCGAGCCCGGGCCTTCGAACAGCCATTTGTGTTTGTGCCGCGGCCGGTCCGACGGCGGGCTTTTGGGGGGATCTTGGGTGATGTCGTCCGGATTCATCGTAACCGCGTCCACCTGGAGACTCAGTCCAGCAGCAGCCAACCCGCCGGGCCGTTCACACCGCGCACGAACAAAAACGAACCAAACTCTCCCAACACTGAGACCTCCGAGCCCGGCACAAACCGAGCGCGCACCGCGGCCGTGGCTGTTGGACTCTCGAGTAATACGCCGCCCTCCGCCAACACAGCGTTGCGCAGTGGCCGGCTCACCGGTTCGACCGAGCGCGCATCAACAAATCCCATTTCGCCCTCAGGTAGCAGCACACGATACCAACTCGACGTGCCACCGACGACCAGCATGGGGGTGTTTCTCGCAAGCTCGCTCACCACAGTCCCGCGACGGGCTGGGGATGTGCGGACACGCAAACCTGCAACCGTGGTGCGCACCCATCTACCAACGTTGTTCGTGTCGGCTAGGAGACGAGGAGGATCCGACTGCAACGGGTTCAGTGCGGGAAGAGGATCGTAAGCTCCGCGGCTGTACACACCAAAATGCAGGTGAGGTGGAGTGGTGCGGGCGTTACCCGTGTTGCCGACGAAGCCGAGCGTGTCGCCCGCCTTCACACTATCGCCGCGACGCACCACCTGGCTGTCGAGGTGTGCGTAGTACTGGGATTGTCCATACAAGTCGCGCAGCCACACCGTTCGGCCGCCCAGCCCACTGTTTCGAACCGATCGAACCCGTCCGTCCGTAGCGGCGAGAACCGGGGTCCCGCGAGGCGCAAAAATGTCTATTCCTTGATGCTCCCGACGGCCTCCGTCGCGCGGATCACCGTAGGCACTCCTGATAGCGGTCACACTGCGACCCTCTACCGGGAATGCAAGCGAGGCCGCCGTAACAATCTTTATGCGGTACCGGCCGCCGCGAAGCAATTCCGGTTGCACGCGCAGCACGTAGTCACCATCGCGGCGCACGAAGAACTCGAAACTCCGTTCGGTACTATCAGCATATGCCTCGCGCCGATGCGGACGTAGCGTATCACCAACCACTCGGAACAAGTCGAGAAACACCCGACTCGGCTCGTCGCTCTCCACGTCTACTTCGATGCGCAACAGCTGACCGCGCTCCGCGGTTATGCGATAACCCATCGCCCCGGCTTCCAACGGATCGAGGTAGCCCAGTTCTTCATAGGGTGGCTGCACGGGGAGGGCGCGGGTCAGCGCATATCGGCCGGCCGTGATCCACTCGTAACCCAACGCCGTCTGCTCGAGTCCCGCCTCGCGAATTGCGAACTCGTAACTCTCGTGGGGGGTCGTGGGAAAGAATATTGGGCCTTCAACTGGTGCGTCGTCTGTGCCACAGGCAGTAACCAAAAAAAGCCCGCAGCCAAACGCAAATGCTCTATAGAGTTTGTGCCGTGGAGTCAGCGCTTGCCGGAAATAGGCGCGGAGCTTCTTCCTAACCATGGCGCGGAGAATGAAGGAGTGAGTGCGCAGGAAGTTTCTGAATCGATCGAGATGCGCCGCCGGCATGTAGCGGTAAAATTCCTGCAGTGTGCTTTCGTCTATCATGAGTCGGTGCCTCGACCGATCGCGATCCGCTGGGGTCAGCATACTCGCAGTCGCGTGAGGTAGGGTTGCAGCGCTCGGGACATTGGGGTGTCACCTTCCACCTAATAATACAACATCTACCCTAAACCGCGCCCCAAACTAGAGAACGCTGCCGTACGTCTTGGGTAGCGTTCCGAGGACGAGGTCTCGAGTCAGCCAGGCAATATGCCGGACGCCGGAGGTGTGCACCCCGAAAATCTCAGCCTGTGCAGTCTTCGTCTGGCGGACGACTTCCCTGTGTTCTTGCGCCCCTTACGGATCTGCGCATCACCTGCGAGCGGGACCGCCTCCCTACGCCCTTTGGCTTTCCACCTAGCCACCAGGGTGTCACGACCACATGTTAGAGTTTGACAGGGCTAGTAGCGCATGCTCGTGTACAGCAGAAATCGGACCGACCAAACCCCCTACGAAGCCTCAGCGATGCGTCGCGCAGGAGATGCCGTCCAATGACCGCAATCGTTAGGGACGTCAAGTTCGCCCTCCGGATGTTCGCGAAACAACCGACATTCACTGCGACAGCGGTACTCACGCTGACACTCGGCGTGGGTGGCGTCACAGCGATCTTCAGCGTGGTCAATGCGGTGTTGCTCCGGCCCCTGCCTTACGCCGAACCCGATCGTGTCGTCCAGATCTGGGAGAATTCCGTCCGCAACGGCAGGGTGATTCCTCGGTTTGCTTTGTCAGCAGCCGAGTTCATCGCCCTGAGTCGAAGGAACACGGTTATGGAGGACATGGCGGCCATTTCCACAGGGTCCGGGACCGTATACGCGGGGCAATACCCCGACCACATCAACACGGGCCTCGTCTCGTGGAATTTCTTTCAGTTTCTCGGTGTGAAACCGGCGCTCGGGCGTGCGTTCGTGGAGGGAGAGGATCGGGATGGCGCGGACCCTGTGGTCGTTCTCGGTCATAATCAGTGGCGTACCCAGTTCGGTGGGGATTCGAGCGTGATCGGTCGATCGATCCGCTTGAACGAGATGCGATACACTGTGGTTGGCGTCCTTCCTCAGGGATTCCGATGGCTCGGTCTGCCATGGGACGTCGGGCTTTGGACGCCCAGGCGGCTCAGTGAGGCGGAGGTCGGACCTCATGTCTTGTACGTCTTGGGACGACTCAAGCCGGGCGTCGGAATGCACCAGATCGCAGCTGAGCTTGGGCCCATTGTGAATGGGATTCATGTCGACGCGGGTCACACGCTCACGTGGGACGTCCCCGAGACGGCGGTCACGGTCGCCTCCCTCCACGAAGCGCTACTGGGCCGTGTCCGGGTCGGTCTCCTGCTCCTCCTCGGTGCCATCGGGTTCGTGCTTCTCCTGGCGTGCGCCAACATAGCGAACCTCCTTCTCGGTCGTGCTGAGGGCCGGAAGCGGGAGTTGGCAATTCGCAGTTCTCTTGGGGCGAGCCGGGGGCGGTTGGTCCGACAGCTTCTCGCCGAAGCCCTCGTGCTCGCCGTCATCGGCGGCACCCTCGGACTGCTCCTGGCACGTTGGGGAACGCAACTCCTCGTCGCCATCAGCCCAGGCAACATTCCACGACTCGAGCACGTCGCGCTCGACGGTTGGGTCATCGTGGTCTGCCTGGCAACAACGGTGTTCAGCGGGATTCTTTTCGGAACCTTACCGGCGCTGCAAAGTTCACGGCCCAATTTCCAAACCGAGCTGAGAACAGGGAGTGATTCGGTGGCTGGAGGGCCCCGCCGCCACCGCGTCCGGGCGGCTCTATTGGTAGGGGAGCTTGCCGTAGCTCTTGTGCTGTTGATCGGTGCAGGGCTCATGGTGAACAGCTTTCTTCGACTGCGCCGCATTGACTTGGGTTTCGACACCACAAGGATAGTCAAGGCCGACGTTCTTCTCCCGCGTTCCTCCTACGCAGAAGACGCCGGTCAGGATGTCGGCGGAACCGGCTTTGTCAGACTGCTGCCTCCATGGGCCATGTTTCCCCCTGCGGTCCTCGAGTATCTGGATCGGATGTCGGCGGTTCAGAGTGCCTGGGCCGCTGCTTTCGTTCCGCTGTCGGGATACTACGGAGGGATTGCGGTCACGCCTGAAGGAACTGGGGAGTTCGGGAGCCGTTCGCTGGTATCACACAACCTGGTGACGCCTCAATTCTTCCAGGCGATGGGCATCCCGCTCCTAAGGGGCCGAGCGTTCACGGCTGCGGATCGAGATGGGGCACCGCAGGTTGCAATCGTCAGCGCGGGGATGGCTCGTGAGTTTTGGCCGGATCAGGATCCCATTGGAAAGCGCATTGTAGCTTACCACGGTTCACCGGACCCGGATCCATACGTCGTCACCAAGGAAGTCGTGGGAGTGGTGGGTAACGTCAAGGAGTGGGAATTACGACGTGGGCCCTTCTCAGCCGTCTACACTCCCCTATCACAGGGTTACCGGGTTCGCCCCACCTGGGATTCCAACCTCCGACTGTCCTTCTTCGTGAAGACGGATTCGGATCCTACCAGCATCGCGAGCGGCATCCGCGCTGCTGTTCGTGCAGTCGATCCCGAGGTCCCGGTATACAACATCCAGACGATGGAGCAGGTCGTATCGATCTTGCTTTCAGAGCCCCGTTTCTATGCCTACCTCCTCACGCTCTTCGCCTCTCTCGCGCTGCTGCTTGCGGCCGTGGGCGTCTCCGGCGTCATAGCGTTTCTCGTGACACAGCGAACGCACGAGATCGGTGTCCGGATAGCGCTGGGAGCGCGGCAGCGCGATCTGATAGCTCTGATCGTCAGAGAAGTCTTGATCCTCACAGCAGTTGGGCTTGCAATCGGCGTGGCGTCCGCGTTAGCTCTGACGCGCTTGCTTTCCCGTTGGCTGTACGAGCTTGATCCTACCGATCCACAGACTTTTGTGCTGATTTGCGTGCTCCTGAGCACGGTTGCGTTCTTTGCGAGTTACGTGCCCGCAAGGCGAGTGGCTCGCATGAACCCTATGGTGGCCCTTCGATCCGAATAACTGCAGTGACAGCCTTAGGCGCAGGCAGTTTTGCAGGCAGTCTAGTCTGACCTTGGGGTATTCTTGTGGACTCAGATGGAAAGCTGTTGCTTCAAAACCCGGCACCTTTCCCTCTTGAGCGGCCGCGGGAGCGGGCTAGACGTCAGGGCCGAAATGGTACCCCATACTCAACCAATCTCGTGCTGACTGCTGCTATCTCGCGTCTTGGCGCGACATGAGTGACGTCTTCAAAATGGGGCCGAAGCCTGGCGCCAGCCAGAGGGCTCGCGGTGGGAAAGGGCAAGATGGGCCGGCCCGTTCTAGCCGAGTCGCTTTGTGCACCATAGACTTCATCCCACAACCTATGATCGACGGGGGATCCATGAGTGCAAAGCCTACCATCGTGCCGACTGAGAACGGGCCTCTCAAAGTAACAAATTGCCGTGTACTCAAAGGATTGTTGGACGGGAAGGTGTACGAGGTCTCGGGCACGGTGTTTCTGTGCCGCTGCGGTGGATCGCGCAACAAGCCTTTTTGCGATGGCTCCCACGCGAAAAACGGGTTCTCAGATGCGAAGGACCCCAATGGTGTCCCGGACCGACGCGATGAGTACGTCGGCGCCGGCATCACCGTCTTCGACAACCGTGGCATCTGCGCGCATGCGGCGAAATGCACCGACAACCTCAAGTCTGTATTCAAGCTGGGTCAAGAGCCGTGGATCGATCCGGATGGCGATGACGCGGAGAAGGTCGCGGAAG
>JADFIT010000195.1 GCA_022566515.1 Gemmatimonadota bacterium | reverse complement strand
CCCTGGCGGCGTTCCCCTCGGACACATATTCTTGCTCAATCGCTTTCCCCACTCGGAGGCTCCAATGGAACGAAGGGCCTTTTTTCAGACGGGACTCGCAGCTGGCGTGTTGGGAGTCGGAGGCAGCACCGCCCTGCCTGCCCTTCTCAGCGCCAGTCCCCGTCGACTTCCCGACGGCTCGGTGCGCCTCAACTCCAACGAGAATCCCCTGGGCATTTCTCCGGCCGCCCGGCAGGCGATCATCGAGGGGCTCGATCTGTGCAACAGGTATCCGGGCGCCTCGCGCCGCCCGTTGGAGGAGGCCTTGGCCGAGAAGCACGGTGTCGAGACCAAGAACATCCAGCTGGGCAACGGTTCCACGGAGGTGCTGCAGATTTTCGTTCAGCTCTTCGGTCCCGAGGTCCGCATCGTCGCCGCCGATCCGACCTTTGAGGACGTTCCCCGGTATGCCAAGGCGATCTCGGTCCGTCTCGAGGGTGTTCCCCTACGCGCCGATTATTCCCACGACCTGGATCGCATGCGCGAGGTGGTCGGCAAGTGGAGCGGACCGACTATCGTCTACCTCTGCAATCCCAACAATCCGACCGGTACGGTGACGTCCAGCGCCGACATCGACTCGTGGATCGGCGTGGCGCCGGACAACGTGTACTTCCTGATCGACGAAGCGTACTTAGAGTATGCCGAAGACGCGCCGGGCTATTGGTCGGCGCTGAAATGGGTACCGACCCACCCCAACGTGATCGTGGTTCGCACGTTCTCCAAGATCTACGGCATGGCGGGTATGCGGCTCGGTTATGGGATTGCGCACGAAGATACCATCGAGCGGGTGGGGTCCATTGCGGCCCACAACAACGCCAACCATCTCGCCTCTGTGGCAGCGCTGGCGAGTCTCGAGGATCACGGGTTGATTGCCCGAAGCGTGGATGTGAATCGCCGCGCGCGGGCCATTCTGGAAGAGACTCTGGACGATCTTGGGATCGAGCGCCTCCCGTCGCACACGAACTTCCTCATGCACCGGATCACAGGCGATCAGAAAGACTACAGAGATCGGATGAGTGAAAGGGGCTGGCTCGTGGGCCGCGATTTTCCCCCGATGCTCTCGTATAACCGCGTTTCATTTGCGATGCCCGACGACATGGTGCGGTTCTCTGAGACACTGCGGACGTTCCGGTCACACGGCTGGGTGTAGCATCGGCTAGGTGGCAAGTCCCGAGGGGTCTTTGGGATCCTCGATCTGTGGCTTCATCACTGTGTCAAAGCATGACGGACATATGCTGTGGCTGAACTGAACATCGGTATGCTGTGCTACGTAGCTGTCCACCTGATGCCAGTAGTCCTGGTCGTCACGAATCTTCTTGCAGTAGCTGCAGATCGGTAACAAGCCCTGGAGTTGTTTCACGTTGGCCAGGGCGTTTTCCAGCTCGCGAACGCGATCGTGGAGTTCTCTTTCGAGATTCACGACTCGCCTGCCGGCTTGGACCCGGGCCCGTAACTCGGCGGCGTCGAAGGGCTTGGCCAAGTAGTCGTCGGCGCCCGCGTCCAGTCCTTCCACTATGTTGTCGCGTTTTCCCAGCCGCGTGAGCAAGATGAGGTATAGCGGTCGCGAGGGGGAGGCCGAGCGTATCTTGCGACATACGGCGGGCCCGCTGAGGCCAGGCATGATCCAGTCGAGGATCGCCAAGGAGGGGCCGTCGTCCGCCGACAGGACCGACAGGGCGTCGTCCCCGTTCTCGGTGATGAGCACCTCGTAATCCCATTGCGTCAGCAGAGTTTGGAGGAGAGTCGCGGAAACGGGGTCGTCTTCGGCGATGAGGATCTTCACGTCTTACGCTCCAATGCTCGTCATGGAGTAAAAGATAGCGGATTGTGTGCCCCTGCCGTGGGACGTAGGTTTCGGCCTGCCGCAAGGGCCGCTCTGAGTCAGCGCGTCGGTCGACAAATGGCAAGCGAAGATCAGTCATGAACGCAGCTTTGACAAGATTGCGGGCCGAGTTTCGGCGCGCCACCGATGAACGGGACTTCCGAAACTGGTCCTTCCAGGAAACGTGCGACCAGGCGAGGATTGCCGTGCTCGTCATTCCGGCGCTCGTGCTGGGGGGATTGCTATCCGACTTTGCGGGCTTGGGAGTAGAGCGGACACTGCTGTTAGCCTTGCCCGTGCGACTCGCGTTTCTCGCGCTTGGGGTTGTCCAGTTCACCAGGCTGCGAGGGATGACCAAAGTGGAGAGCGTCGATCGTGCCGTGACGCTGCTGCAAGTCGTTCTCTTCCTCCTCTTTTATTACTTCATCTCGCTGGAGTACCTGTCCCTCACCGAGCACCTGCTGGTCGCACTTTTCATCGTGCTTGCCGCGTATCTCGTGTTTCCCAATCGGTTCGTCACCATGGTGCGGTTGGGGATCGCCGGGAGCCTCGGCTATGCGGTGGTGGTGAGCGTCTTTCTCGCTCCGGACATGCGCCTAGTCACACTGGTTGTTGAGGGGCTGGTCGTGGCCAACGTGTTCGGTGCCATTACCGCTCATCGGCTCCACATATCAAAGCGCGGCGAATACCGACGATTCATCGCGCAGCGGGATCTCACCGAGAGACTGAAAACCCTCAATGTCGAACTGGAGGCGTTGGCGACGACGGACAGTCTCACAGGAATCAACAATCGCCGCAACTTCTTCAACCTTGCGGCCGACGAAATAGCCCGGGCAAAGCGATATCAACGACCGCTGACGGCGCTGATGATCGATATCGACAGATTCAAGAATGTCAATGACAAACACGGTCATGCCGTGGGCGACATGGTGCTCAAGGCCATCGCCCAAGCCTGTATCACGACCTTGCGTGAAACGGATGTTCTCGGCCGCCTCGGTGGCGAAGAGTTCGCGATACTGCTGCCGGAAACCGAAGATGGACGGGAACAGGCGGACCGGCTGCGTCGCACGATTGAGCGTATGCGCACGGCCCTGGATGACGGCACCGACCTGAATGTGACCGTCAGCATCGGAGTGGCGGCCACGCGACCGGAAGACGCAACGATCGATGATGTATTGGGTCGGGCCGACGAGGCGCTCTATCAAGCCAAACAGCGCGGTCGCAACTGCGTGGCGACGGCCTGAGATTATCCCCCCTTCGGCTGCTCCGGCACGGCGCTCGCCGTCATCATGCCCCAAAGCCAACTGACCTTGTATAGCTCCAACGCCCGGACACGGTACCCGTGCTCGCTGAGGAGTGCGTGGCATTGATCCCGACTGTAGATCTGCTGGTGAGCCGGGTTGATGACGCGGAGTACGCGGTCCCAAACGCGACACGCCAGAAAATCGTCGCACCAGTCGGTGAGGACGAGAAGCCCTCCAGGAACGAGGATGCGGGCTATCTCATCCAACGCCCGTGACGGATTCTGCCAGAAATGAAATGAGCTGGACGACACCACGACGTGGAATCGGGCGGTGCTGAACGGAAGCTCCTCCGCGTCGGCCCGCAGCAGTGGGGTCGTTCGGGGCAGGCCGCGCCTGGCCATGGTGAGCATCGCCCGCGACACGTCGATGCCGACCACCGCGATACCGGGACAGGCCCGCTCGGCCTCCCGCAACAATACGCCGGTGCCGCATCCGATATCCAGCAGACGCATCGTCGGCTGCAGGTCGAGATGCGCCAGTGTCTTCGAGACGGTCGCCTGGACGTAGTGTGCCCAGCGGTGCTCGTAGCGATGAGCAATCCGGTCGTACTCCAGCTCTACTGCCTGCGACGACCTGTGACGCTTTGCAGGAGTTGCCACTCCGATAATGTATCCACGGTACGGCGCCGGTGCCCGGCGGGAACCCTTTGGGAGGCGGGCCTCCAGCCGCCCGGACTGGGGCTTCCGCTAAAAGCTGTACTCCAGGCCCGCGGTCCACATCACGTCAGGCCTGAGTCCCCCGTTGTTCAACGGCCAGATCGAGTTCGCCACGATGGTCAGACCAGCCGACGTCACGAACTTGAAGCCGACCGATGCGTTGACGATGTCGTCTCGCATATTCGGGACACTGGTCAGCTCGATGACTCGGCGGAATGGCGCGTCGATGGTCAACGGATCCGGGATGGTGAGTTTGCTGTCTCCCACCTGAAGCTCGGACACGAGATCGAGGGCCAGCGTTGCCCATGGAGCGAGCATCTGGTCAAAACCTATGGTAGCGAGGACCGCGTCATTCTGCTCATCGCCCTCGCGGTACAGGTAGCCGACGTTTGCATGAGAGGCGAACCCACCGAATTCGGCGGAAACGATCCCCAGTGCGCGCATCGCAAAGTGGCCCGATCCAAGAAAATCCTCTTCGCTTCCAGTGGCGAACCGTGCATCGGCGAGAATCGCAAAGCGAGTGGATTGGGATTCGCTGACGCCGATCTTGACCCGGGCCGCGATGTCCCCGATGCCTGAAGCAGAACCCTCTACGAATCTCGAGGCAAAGAGATCGGGATCGGCGGGGGTTCCGTCGAAGAAGTGGAACGCCGTCGGTCCTCCGAACGGTACCACTTGAGCCTCACTCTGGCCGCGCAGCGAGACCGATATGATGGGAACTGCTACACCGATATCCACGCGGTCGAAGAGCCCGTAGGTGAGCTGAAACGTGGTGGCGCGTACGTCCAGATCCAGGGCGAGATCGAGTTTAATGACGTCGTTCTCGAGTGTGGGAATACCCTGCAGCGTACAGTCGCCTCCGAAGATTGTGTCGCATCCCGGGAAGTCTGCGTTCGCATGCGTGAAGTTGAGACGGAGATTATCCAGATCAACTCCCCGAAGGGTGGTGAAGTTGAGCTGTGACACGCTGGCGCTCACAAAGACGCGGCCTTTCCCCAAGGTTTGAGCCCGCTCCCCGATGATAGGCCCCGGCGACGTGGATGTCTGAACTGGAACGCCGCCTACGAAGCGAAAGGTTGTTCCAGAACTCGTGGCGCTTATCGGAATGGCGGCTATGCTGGCGCCGATAGCATTCGTGAGGAAGGCGATGAGCGACGCGTTGTTGCCCACCGCCGAGGGCACGAAGTGATTGCTGTGGGCCTGAACGGACGTCGGATTGTTGGGATCGGACGTACCGGCCAGGAAAAGCGCATCCTGTCCCGTACCGAAAATGAACAACTCGCCGATCTTGCTCCGCAGACCCTGAGCCGCTGCGCTGCAGGGTGCGATGAGGAACACGGCAAGGAGCAATGCGCTGCGAGTCATCGGCCCTCCTCGTGATTCAGGATGTGACTACTGGATTCGCGTGATACGCCAACCGCTCGCTGCTCGTTCGAGTGTGGCGCGGAAAGTGAAGTTTCGGCGTGCCTGGCGGTTCGTGCGAAATTCTTGCACCGCCTCCACGTCTGCGGTGGCCAAGTCCCCGGTTGTCTCCACGGCTGTGACCGTGAGAGAGATGCTGAGGTCGGCTACTGTCTCGAAAAATGCTTGCCAGGCGTCGGCTTGCTGCTGCGTCAACCCGGGATAGGCGCTCCGGAGCCGGTCGAGATTGCGTGATTCTATCGCCCGGGCGTAGCGCTCTAGGGCGGCCTCGATCTGCTCCCTGTCGGTGGCTTCGTCTCGCGGCGCCGCCGGCTTCGGCTCGCGACGTGGAGGTTCTGCGACGGTTATGGTGGCGGTGGCACTGCGCGATTCGCTGGTGGCCGTTACGGCCGCCGAACCCACGGCTACCCCCGTTACCTCCCCGGTCGCCGACACGCGCACCGCCCCCCCCGACACGCTCCAGACAATCGGCCTGTCGGGCAGCTCGGTCCCGCCCCCATCGAGAGCTACGGCACTCAAGGGTAAGGTTTCGCCGGGTTGAATCGTCCGATCGACGGGCGTGATGCGGACCGACGCCACGGGGATGGCCGTGACGCTCACGGTTACGGTGGCGGACACTGCATCGATCGTGGCGGTGATCTCAGCGCTGCCGGCTCGGAGTCCCGTCACCAGG
>JADFIT010000045.1 GCA_022566515.1 Gemmatimonadota bacterium | reverse complement strand
CTCTTGGCGCAGCCGAGCAAAGACCAATGGCTCACCACCAGACGGGAGAGAGTCGAGAAACGCGCTGGGCACCACCAATGATACCCTTACCGGCGTGTCGGGCGCGACATCGCCCGAATTGATCCGCAGTTCCCACGCCCCATGCAGATCGAAAGGCAGGTACAGGCCCTTCTGGACATAGAGCTCATGCGTCTCGGCCGCATTTCTTGCAGAAAGAGTGACCTGCCGAGGAGCGCGAAAGGCTCCAGCCGGAAACGTGACAGTGCCAACACCGGCAAGCTCCACCGTTCCACCCCCAGGAGGCACCACGGCTGTGGCCACGTTCGGGAGCTGCTGTGATGCGGGTGCAGATCTGAAGCAAGCCATGGTGACAACGCCCAAGAGCATTAGCGGTGCCATCGCGGATCCCCGCCCGAGGGAGCGGTATCGTTCTCTCATAGAGACTCCTACAGCTTTGTGGCGACCCAGCTCGACCAGCTCAGTTGCCTGGATAATCGCTCAGGATGAAGTCCCGACCGGCCGTGTGGCATGACACACAGGATGGCACGCCCCAATCCGCCACAATCGGTGCGGCAATATTCTTTGTATTCAACACCTCATACCAAAACCAACCCAACCCGGCGTCGCTCTGGAGGTTTGTCTTGACGCTGACCAGCCAACTCGAGATTGTGCCGCCGGCCCCTATGACCTCCATGATCGCAGCCGAGCCCCGTGGATGTGTCGTGTTTGGGCCTCGCAAGGATTCATCGAGCACAGTGGAAAAATAAGCCATTACGCTCGTACCGTGCCCCCCGGTTGATCCATGAACGTTGGGCTCATGAGGCGAGGATTGATAGTGGCGGTCCAGTAGGTAGCTGAACAGTGCGTCGGCGGCCGCCGGCACCGTGTCCACCACGACCACCGGGGGCGGTGCGTTGCGGTACTGGTTGAGGCCCTGCGAGCTTGGTAAGGGCAGGAACGCCGCGGCGCCTGGGCTCGACTCAGTGGTGAAACTCAGCCCGGTGTACGCAACATATTCTAATGGTGCCGGGATCAACAACACCGTGATGATACCGGGCGCCGTGAGCGTAACCGTCGACGTGGTGAACTCTCCCGGAGTGTTATCGAACGCGAAGCCTTGGCTGGCCACCACGGCGCCTGACTCATTCCGGGCTTCCGCGCGGTTGCCGGCGAAGTCCGGATCGAGGGCCGTTATCGTGACCGAACTCACCGGGCCTGAAAACGTGATGGTGATGGTACTCTGCACGCCGGTGCCCGGTGTGCTCTGGAATCCACCGAACGGGCCACCTTCGACAAACGGGACAATCGATGCGGTCACCTCCGGCTGCCCATCCCCCTCCGGTTGCCGGCAAAGGTCGGGGTCGATATGGAATTCTCCCTCGGATGCATACTCGAGATGGAGGTGTGGCGCCGTAGACCCACCCGTGTTATCCGCTAGCCCCAGGAGCGCTCCCGTCAACACTCTTTGTCCGTTCTCCAGATCGTCCGTGCTCGCTGTTTGGAGATGTGCATAAAGCGTCGTATTCCCGTCATCATGTCTGACTATGACATAGCGGCCCCACCCTTGGATCATCAACCCGCTCCGTGGATTGGGTGTGCCCAGCTCTTGGATATCGAAGCCAATGAATTCGATGTGACCGTCGGCCACCGCCAGCACCCTGTCGCCGTCCGCCGCGACGTAATCCGTGCCCATATGGGCAGGCGTTGCATCTGGATCATAGCCTCGAGCGGCGATTCGATTATGGCTTCCTCGCACATCTCCTGTGCGGCGGCAGCGAGAGCCTTTAGGGGTGGAACACCACCGATCCCTTTAGGTGCAGATCCAATCACTATGATGGCCTCGAACGTCCCGTCTGCTCGCCGCAGATTCGTAAACGCCGACGACGACAGTAACGTAGTTATCGTGCTCGTGGCGGGATCGAACGCCGCTAGCTCTAGTCGCACGAAATTGTCTAACAGATCCTGGCCACCATCCTGGAGGAGTTGGACAAACACGGCCGCGCCGTCAGCCGGGGGCAGCGCCGCCACAAACTCCTCGGGGACCGTTAGCGTAATTTCTGTCGGTGTCGTCGGCGCCACCTGACCAGTGTTGACGCGGAACTCGCGAGCCACTCGCGTGTCGATTGACAAGAATCTCGCTGACAGCTCGAAGGTGGCCCTTGTCTCCTGCGTTGCCGTAGCCGAGACGGTCACAAGCCGGGGGGCGTCAAACGCACCGGCGGGGAAGACCACCCGACCGACACCTTCCAGCTCGACCGTACCTCCTGCAGGCGAGATCGTAACGGTTTTCGACTGTGCCAATGCCCCTTGCTCGATACGGAACCGAATGTTGAGCTTACGCCCGTCCTCCAGCAGGATGGGATCCGTGTTCCGGCGCACGCCCTTGCGGAATCCCCGCCCTCGCGCCGTCTCGACTAGCTGCACATCCGCGAGCCCCAGTACTTGATCCCCCACCCGCACTGTGATGCGGAAGACCGGGCCGACCTCATCGTCGTCCTCGTCGTCCTCGTCGTCGTCCTCATCATCGTCCTCATCGTCCTTCTTCTTTTTCTTCTTCTTCCCACTGTCATCATCGAGCCCGAACCGCTTGGTATCCCACTTGACCCGATAACTCTCGCCTCTCACCCGGATCCGCTCCCTCCCTGGACCGTTCTGCCTGGTGAACTCCAGAGGAAACCCTTGGAGGTCGTCGGGGCATTCAGCTAGGAGGAGCGTCAAAAGGCTTCGGGAACCAGCCGTACTAGCGTCCAACGGGCGTGGACCCCACGAGGAGGATTGCTTCGAAGGACTCATCCGCCCGGCGCCGGTCCGTGAACACGTCGGTGGGCAGCTGGGCACGCACGCTCTTGCTCTGGGCATCGAAATCCGATGAAAAGATTCGGAACTGGTCTAGCACCTCCTGCCCGCCGGTCTCAAACAGCTGCACCCACAGCTCGACCTGGTGATCCGCGGGCAGGCTGCTCAGAAAGGCATCCGTAACTGGGAGCACCACCTCGACCTCCGTCCGCGGACCCACGGCACCCGTATTGATCCTGATCTCAAAGGGGCGGCGCGGTGCATCGTCGGCGGTCAGTTCGTATTCGGTCTGCGTCAGCTTGGAACTCGTAGCGGCCACCGTAACGAGTTGGGGGAAAGCAAACGCACCGGCCGGAAAGATCACGGTGGCAAACCGCTCCAACTCCACCGTCCCTCCGTCGGGCGAAATAACCACGGTTGCTACCGAATCCTGCGCCTCTTGGGTCGCCGACGCCGCGTTGCTCGCGCCCCTGTCCGGCGGCGCGCACGCAAGCGTGACAAACAGGCACACCACTCGGCAAGCTAGCATGACGCCTCGGGTACGATGGGCCAACATCACCTGAGAGGATAGCTGCCCAGTATGAAGTCGCGGCCCGCTGTGCGGGAAGCGCGTCTTCATCGTGCGATCCTGGAGCGTTCGCTTGGCTTGGTGAAAGCCGAAGTCAGTGTGCGCATCAGCTCCGTACCGTCCCGACCAGGACGATGATCTGGAACATGCCGTCGGGTCCGGGGGGCCTGATGGCCTCCAGCGGCACCGTTGCCCGAACCACGTTGGCCGCCGGATCAAAGTCAGAATCAAGTACCTCGTAGTGGTCGAGATCCTCCATCGCGCCGCCACTCACTATCTGGGCAAACACGTACGGCGTACGGTTCGCCGGCAGGGTGTTGAGATATGAGTCGGGAACCGTGAGGACGATCTCGAAGCTTGTGGCGGAAGCCACATTGCCGGAGTTTATCCGAACATCGTACGGCATTGGAGCCGGCGGGCCCACGCTCACGTCCCATCTTACCCTGCCCCGCTCGGTCTGCGGGGCATTCGTGGTCGAAACCCTGACCTCCTGAGGAGCTTCGAAGGCACCCGCAGGGAAAATCACAACGGCCACGCCCTTGAGTTCGATTGTTCCTCCATCGGGCGAAATGACTGCGCTGACCACCGAATCCTGCGCCTCTTGGGCAAGCGACGCCTCGTTGCGCGCACCCGTGTCCGGCGGTGCGCACGCAAATGGGAGAAACAGGAGTAACAAACGAAGGGCTACCATCATGTCTCGGGCACGGTGGGCCAATGTCACCTGAGCGGATAGTCGCTGAGCACGAAGTCGCGGCCCGACGTGTGGCAACCGAGACACGAGGAGACACCCCAGTTGGCGGCCGTGGGGCTCTCGCCGTCCCCCGTGCTCAGGACTTCATACCAGAACCAGCCCTTGCCGTCTAAGCTCGCCGCGTGAGTCCTCACGCTGACCGCCCAGCCGGTGAGTGCATCATCCTCATCCAACATCTCTATGATGGCGGCGGCGCCGCGCGGGTGTGCGGTGTTCCCCGCCGTCATCGAGTTGTGGAGAATGGGATTGAAATAGGCGATCACGGTCACGAGGTGCTCTCCGCTCGAGGAGTGCGCCGCCGACTCGTGCGTGAAAGATTTGTACCGACCGGCCTGCAAGTAATCGAAGAGCGCTTGAGGAGCGGTCGGGACCGTGTCAGCTGAGGTCGCCTGCTGGCTTGCGCCGGCAGTCGACGCTGTTGTTTGTGCGGCGAGCACTCCCACGGCAATCGCGAGGGCTGTAGCTCCGCCCATCGGTACGGCGCGACGCGGCGGACGACGAATCGGCGGGTCACTGCGCATCTCCTGTGGAGGTCGGCAGCGCTAGCGGATAGCTGAACACTTGGCCTGAAGCGCATAGAGAGGCGCTCGAGGTGATGGCATCAGAGCATCCGCAGGTATTCCACTCAACGTATCCCCCGTAAGGACCTCGTCAAGGCGGCCCAACTATCGACGCAGCTGGAGCAAAGCCGAAAGACCGGCCGGGGATGTGAAAGGCGATAGGGCGGCGAGGCGGTAAGGGTTTGGGGTGACGCACTGCGACGCCCCCTGCCGTCTTCCCTTTCTTGCCAACCCACTCTACCATTCCCGCCCATGGACGACGTGCTTCGCATCAAGGATCTTCCCGATCGCATCGGCGAGACGGTAACGCTGCGGGCTTGGGTGGAGAAAACCCGCTCCAGCGGGAAGATCGCTTTTGTTGTCTTGCGGGACGGTACCGGCTATCTGCAGTGTGTTGTGCCGAAGGGCGAAGTGGATGCGACCGTATGGGAAGGAGTGAAGACCCTGGCCAAGGAAACCTCCGTCCAAGTGACGGGTGGGGTACGGGCCGATGCGCGCTCCCCAGGGGGCGTCGAGTTGGGCATGAGGGAACTGGAGGTGATCGGGGAGAGCGTGGACTTTCCCATCACGCCGAAGGAACACGGCACGACCTTTCTGTTCGAGCACCGCCACCTGTGGCTGCGGAGCAGACGCCAGGGGGCCATCATGAAGGTGCGTCACGAGGTGATCCAGGCTATTCGTGACTTCTTCTACGAGCGTGACTTCTGTCTGGTGGACACACCGCTCCTGACCGCCGCTATCGGAGAAGAAGCAGGCACGCTGTTCGAGACGGACTACTTCGACCTCGGCAAGGCCTATTTGGCGCAGACGGGTCAGCTATACCTCGAAGCGGCGGCGGCTGCCCTCGGCAAAGTGTATTGTTTCGGGCCGACGTTCCGTGCGGAGAAGTCCAAAACACGCAGGCACCTGACCGAATTCTGGATGGTCGAGCCGGAAGTGGCATGGTACGATTCCGACGCCAACATGGGGCTGCAAGAAGACTTCGTGTCCTACATCGTGCAGCGCTGTCTCGAGCTGAGAAAACCCGAGCTCGAATTGCTCGAGCGCGACACCGCTCCCCTCGAGGTGATTCAACCGCCGTTCCCTCGCATTTCGTATACCGATGCAGTGGCCAAACTCCAGAAGCACGGACAGAGCATCGAGTGGGGCAGGGATCTGGGGGCCGAAGACGAAACGACCATTGCCACCTGGTACGACAAGCCGGTGTTCGTGTACAACTATCCCAAGGAAGCGAAAGCCTTCTACATGAAGCTCAATCCTGACGATCCAAGAACGGTGCTGTGCAACGATTGTTTGGCGCCGGAGGGATACGGCGAGATCATTGGGGGGAGCCAGCGCGAAGACGACCACGACACGCTGCTCGCGCGGATCAGAGAGGAAGGCCTACCCGAAGACGCCTACGGTTGGTATCTGGACCTGCGCAAGTACGGCACGTTCGTGCACTCGGGATTCGGTTTGGGAGTCGAAAGAACGGTCGCCTGGATCTGTGGCATACCGCACGTCCGGGAAGCGATAGCGTTCCCACGTCAGATGCACCGCATTCATCCTTAGCAGGACCGTTTCGCTTCCTCCCACAGAGAGTCCAGCTCTTCGAGCGAGGCACGACCCATGTCCACCTTTCGTTGGGTGGCCAGCCGTTCCACCTCTCTGAAGCGAAGGTCGAATCGCCTATTGGCGTTTTCCAACGCGGCGCGCGGATCGCAACCGAGCTTGCGGGCCAGATTGATCACGGAAAAGAGCAAATCACCCACTTCTGCTTCCACTCGCACCGCATCCCGTCCGTTTTCGATCTCATCGTCGAGTTCTGCAAGCTCCTCGGAAATCTTGGCCCGCGGGCCGATCGGGTCGGGCCAGTCGAATCCGACACCGGCCGCCCGTTCCTGAAGTCGGTACGCCATCAGCACCGCCGGTAGGGTGGGAGGGAGCCCGTCGAGAACGCTCGTCTGACTCGACCGCTCCTTCAGCTTCTGCCGTTCCCAAGTCTCCGGTGCGTCACCCCCATCGAACAGATGAGGATGACGTCGCTTCATCTTCGCGACGATGGCGTTCGTCACGTCCTCCGACCCGAACTCGCCGGATTCCTCTCCCAGCACGATCTGGAATGCCACGTGCAACAGGACATCGCCGACCTCCTGCTTGATGGCTTCGGGATCGTCCGCTGCCAGAGCCTGGTCCAGTTCTAGAACCTCCTCCACGAGATAGGGGCGCAGCGTGGCACGGGTCTGCGCTCTATCCCACGAGCACCGCTTTCGGAGATCTCTCACAAGCTCGACAATGCGTCCAAGCGCTGATGGTTCTTGCATTTGCGTCATCTCGCCGGTACAATACCCGCTTACCAGTGAGCGTGTCAACGAAACAGCAAACCGACCGCGCTTGGGTCGAAATCGACTTCGCAAACCTCGTCGATAACGCTCGGGCCGTGCGCCGCGCGGCGCATGACGCTGCCCTCCTTCCCATGGTCAAGGCGAATGGTTACGGACTCGGCGTCCTGGCCGTTGTGCGTGCACTAGAATCTGTAGATCCGTGGGGCTTTGGCGTCGCCACCGTCGCCGAGGGCCGCGAACTCCGCGAAGCAGGCGTGAATCGGCCGGTTGTGGTATTCACCCCGGCGAGGGAAGCGCAGCTCGACTCGCTCCGCGAATGCAACTTGCGACCGGTCTTCGACGATCCAGCGATCATCCGCCTGTGGCGGCCGGATCGACCCTATCACTGTGAAATAGACACGGGGATGGGGCGAACGGGGATTCGCTGGGACGACGCGGTGAGCCTGGCCGACGTGGCGGCGCATCCCCCCGAGGGAGTGTTCACCCATCTCCACTCGGCCGATAGCTCTCCGCACACAGTTGCAGCTCAACTGGAGCGGTTTCACACGGCGCTGCGCGCTTTCGCGCAACGTCCACCCCTGGTCCACGTTTGCAACAGCCCCGGTGTGTGGAGGGTGGGCGAGAAATTCGACCTCGTACGGCCCGGTATCTTTCTCTATGGTGGCGCGGCCGGTCCCGATCTTCCAAAACCGTCACCCGTGGTATCCGTCCGCGCCCGTGTGGTGAGCCTTCGACGCTTGAGCACCGGCGAAACGGTGAGCTATGGGGCGGAGTGGTCCGCGCAACGGCCGACAACAGTTGCAACGCTCGGTATCGGGTATGCAGATGGACTTCCCCGCGCCGTGCAGAATCGCGCCAGCGTTCTCCTGAGGGGCCGCCGGTGCCCGATTGTGGGGAGAGTCACCATGGATATGACCATGATGGATCTAGGTGCTGTTTGTGACGAGCCGTGTGCCGTTGGCGATGTCGTAACAGTGATCGGCGCCGACGGAGGCGACGAGATAACCCTCGATGAATTCGCCGGGTGGGCCGGAACCATCTCATACGAGATCCTCGTGAGGCTCGGCATGCGATTGCCGCGGAACTACACGGAACCGTGAGCCCCAGAAATCGTGGGCGGGTGGCCGTCATCGTCCTCGACGGAGTGGGCATCGGCGAGGCCCCCGACTCAGCGGATTACGGGGACGTTGGCAGCGATACGTTGGGCAACGTGGCCCGAGCGGTAGGAGGGATGGACCTCCCGTACCTCGAGTCGCTGGGTCTGGGGTGCTGTCGGCCCCTCGCAGGCATGGCATGCGGAGAGCCCACCGCGGCATTCGGTGTGGCTTTACCCCAGTCGAAGGGGAAGGACTCCATCGCAGGACATTGGGAGTTGTGTGGGGTGATCTTGGAAAGACCGTTCCCCGTTTATCCTGACGGGTTTCCCGCAGAGATCGTAACGTCTTTTGTGCAGGCGACTGGTCGGCAAGTGCTGGCCAACAAGCCGGCGTCGGGCACCGCGGTGATCGAGGAGTACGGCGCAGAGCACCTCGAGACCGGAGCGTGGATCGTGTATACCTCGGCAGACAGTGTCTTCCAGATAGCGGCGCACGAGGAACGGATCCCCCTGGATGAGCTGTACGCCGGTGCCCGAGCCGCTCGCGGGATGCTGGTAGGCGACCATAACGTGGCACGTGTCATCGCGCGGCCGTTTGTCGGCGAACCCGGGTCTTTCAAACGGGTATCGAGCCACCGGCGGGATTTTTCGCTCGAGCCGGTGGCTCCCACATTGCTGGACCGTCTCGCCGCAGCGAATGTGCAGCGTGTGGGGATTGGCAAGGTCGATGACCTCTTTGCGGGCCGCAACATCGCCAGCGAGCACGCCCCTACGAATGAAGACGCGTACCGGCTGATCGGCGACGTGTTGAGGTCCCTTGACTCCGGATTGCTCTTCGCGAACGTCATCGAGTTCGACCAGACCTGGGGGCACAGGAACGACGTAGCGGGGTTCTATAGGGGGCTACAGGCCTTGGATCGCGTCCTGCCCGAGCTGGTCGGGTTGCTTCGAGACGACGATCTGATGATTCTCACTGCGGATCATGGGAACGATCCTACGACAGCCTCCACCGACCACTCGCGGGAAGCGGTCCCTATTTTGGCGACGGGCCCCCAGGTGAAGCCGGTGGCGCTTGGCTCGAGGGAGTTCGCCGATGTCGGGGCTACCGTAGCGGAATATTTCGGCACGGACCTTGGGGTTGGAGTATCGTTCCTGTCTGCGGTTCTCGACTGAAACCGGAGGGAAAAAGATGAAGGACCGGCTGGCTCAGGCTGCCGCCGAGGCCCAGGCCAACGCGTACGCCCCCTACAGCGGGTACAAGGTTGGCGCTGCCCTCCAGGCGGAGGATGGACGTATCTTCATCGGCGTCAACGTCGAGAACGCTTCGTACGGGCTCACGAACTGTGCCGAGCGGGTGGCGCTGGGAGCGGCGGTGACGTCCGGAGCGAGACGGTTTGACCGTCTCGTCGTCGTATCCGATGCGTCACCACCGTCGGCTCCCTGCGGGGCGTGCCGTCAGGTGCTTGCTGAAATGGGCACCGACATGGTGATCGAAGCCGTCGGGCCGTCGGGTTCGAGGAGTTGGAAATTGACAGACCTGATTCCCGACCCTTTCGGGGCCGAGGATCTGGCGCCGTGAGGCGGCGCCGGATGAGTGGGAATCGGCAAACCACGGGAACAGACAACGACATGTGGCAGCGAATACGGACGCATTGATGCAAAGAGGAATACGATTTGCCTTGCTCGGAGGGTTGGCCGCGGGCGCTGTGCTCTCCTGCGAGCAGAGCATCACCGCCCCGGGTGCGTGCCCGGAGTTTTGCCCCATCGGCGAAATCCAACTCATCGATACGGTACTCGTGGGAGTGCTGGAGCGAGATACGTCTTTCAGCGGGTACGTGGAGCCGGGGGTGGCTACCGCTATGCAAGTGCTGGGAGGCGGTGCTGCCGTCGAAAGTCACGGGTTGATCTGGTTCGCACCCTTTGCGGACAGTGCTGCGATCGATTCCGTGACGCTTGGCCTGGTGGTTCGACAGGACTCATTCCAGCTGAGCCTGGTTATCCTCGGCCGAAGTCCGGACGTGACGGGTCTCGAGATCACGGTGCACAGAATCTCCCCGTCTGTAGACAGAGAGGGTGATTTCGCGACTCTGGCCCCGTTCTTCGAGGACAGCACCATTGTGGCCGTGGTGGCCATCCCCGATGATGTCAGCGAGGATACGGTTACGACAATCATACGTATTGACGCCTTTCCCGAGTTTGAAGCGGGCGATCGTCAAATCGCGCTGGGGCTCTCGATTCGCGGCGGCACGCCCGCCTTTGCCAGCCTCAACACACGGGAGTCGGCGCTCGGGGCCCTGCTCACGCGTTTCGTCCTGGTAGAGGCAGGTGGTGATTCCCTCGAACGAAGGGATCTTCGTTCGCCTGAATTCGACGGATTCGTCGACACCGACCTTCCGAGTCCGCTGGCGGGGAGCCTCTTGATTGGGGGCACACCCTCTTCGCGGACGTTCGTTCGGGTCGCGTTGCCATCGTTTATCATGGATTCATCGAATATCGTCAGGGCCCATTTGCTCCTCGTCCCCGTCGAACCGGTTCTTGGCGCGCCATCGGATACCTTTGAGGTCGTGGCCGAAGCGTTGGGTGCGGATTTCGGCGCCAAGTCACCGATTCTCTCACTCCCTGATTCTTTGCTCGTGGCGGCGGAGGTGGGTGTGGGGACAACCGATACGGTCGTGATCGACATCTCCCGCATCGTGGCTTTCTGGCAGGCTACACCGGATCAAGTTCGGACGCTCGTGTTGCGTTTTGTTGACGAGGCGGTGTCGGTGGCGGAACTGCGTGTCGGTTCCACCCGGTTTCTCGGCTCGGAGCCCATGCTACGTGTGACCTACGTACCGCCTTTTGGTTTCGGACGATGATGAAGCGTTTGACATTTCTGGGTCTGTTGATCGTGCTGAGTCCTTCGGTCCTGGGCGCGCAGAATTCGATCTTCGGAATTCGAGGTATCGGATTCCCGGGCCGTGCGGGAGGCGTGCGATCTATTGCCCTGGGTGGCGGATCCGAGCTCTTCGACCGGGTATCCGTGCTCAACCCGGCGATGGTTGCCTCGTTCGGGCAAGTAACGGTCGGTGCGGTTTCGGGCACGACGTTCCGCAAATACACGACTGCGGGGACGGACGCCTCCGGATTGCAGGAAACAAGATTCCCGCTGATTTTTCTGGGCGGTGGGTTTGGCCGGTCGTCGTTTTCCTACCAGGTGAGCGTCGCGACGTTTGCCGAGCAGAGCTTCGATCTGGAGACGGTGGACACGGTAATGGTCGGTGGTCTCCCTCTGGCGGTGGAGGACCGGATAATTGCCGACGGGGGAGTGGTGGACATTCGGGTGGCGATAGGCTGGAGGCGTTCGGCGAAGCTGGCCATAGGAGCGGCGGTGCATCGATTGGGCGGCTCGAGCCGATTCACGGCGACCCGCACCTTTGATAACCAGGAGTTCCAACCATTTCAGGAGCGGGACAACCTGAGCTTTTCCGGGACGTCGTTTTCGGCGGGTGTTCTGTGGCTGGCGAACACGACCCTGGGCTTAGGGTTCGCCGCGCGGGTGAACTCGTCCTTGACCAGTGAGCTGGAGGACGAGTCTTCGAGCAAGGTGGCGATGCCTGTGTCCCTGGCTGGTGGTCTATGGTTGGGGGTGACTCCCAGAATGCGTCTCATGACGACAGTCAGATGGCGTTCGTGGAGCAGGGCGCAAGGCGATCTGGTGGGGACCGGCACGCGGGCATTCGACACCTGGGAAGTGGGATCGGGGCTGGAGATCTCTTCGGGACCCGGGGATGGGGGGAAGTTCCCGCTGCGGTTGGGTGTGCGCTACGCGCAATTGCCGTTCAGCCCATCCGACGCGCGACCCAGGGAGTGGAACTTTTCCGTGGGCACCGGCGCGCCGTTCGCCGGCAATCGTGCGGTGATCAACGTCGCACTCGAGCGTTTCCAGCGCGATGGCGCAGGAGCCAGGGAGCGGGGCTGGTATCTTGCTGTCGGTTTCACGATCACGCCGGTGCAATAGTCCGGGAAACCCACAGCGATGCGCGTCTATTTCCACACCTTCGGCTGCAAGACCAACCAATACGATACGGAAGCGGTGCGACAGTCTTTGGAGGCTGCCGGCGCATCGACTGTTTCCCATCCGGATATGGCGGACGTCGCCGTCGTCAACTCGTGTACGGTGACCCATACGGCCGAGGCGAAGATGCGCCGCTTCGTGCGACGGCTGCGGCGTGGGCGACCGGAGTTGCAGACCGTGATCATGGGATGTGCCGCAACAGTTGACGACGGGGTGCTGGCGTCGCTCCCTGGAGTAGCGGCCGTCGTGGCAGGCTCGGACCCCCGTGACATCCTGGACGCCCTTGGATTGGATGGCCCTCCGGTAGATCCGATCCTGCGCTCCTTTCCGCGAGGGACCCGGGCCTGGCTGAAAATCCAAGACGGCTGTGACGAGCACTGCACATTCTGCGCGACGACGATTGCCCGGGGGGCGAGCCGATCGCGTACGATGGACGAAATCATTCAGGAGGCCGGCGTTTTGGCCGCCAATCACCAGGAGATAGTTCTCACCGGAGTGCATATCGGAACCTACGGGAAGGACCTCGGCGATGGGTCGAGTCTGGGGCGTCTGGTGGAGCGCCTGATATCCGAGGTGGAAGGTCCCCGATTCAGGCTCTCGTCCGTGGAGGCTACCGAGGTCGACGAGCGTCTGGTGGATCTCATGAGTGACGCTCCCCATCGGCTGGCACCTCATCTTCATGCGCCGTTGCAGTCCGGCAGCGATGCGGTCCTGAAGCGCATGGGCCGGCATTGGTATACCGCGGCAGCCTACCGCGAACGCTGCTTGGCGCTGGCCGCAAGAGTGCCGGCTCTCGGATTTGGCGCCGACGTCATCGTCGGGTTCCCCGGAGAAAGCGATGACGATCACGCAGCCACGCGTTCCGTGATAGAGTCACTTCCCTTCACCTACCTGCACGTCTTTCCCTATTCCCAGCGCCCGGGAGCGTCTGCGAAACGGATGGGTGGCATGGTGGACGCCAAGGTGGCCGCTTCTCGCTCGGCTGAGTTGCGGGAGCTTGCCGAGCGCAAGGGAGCGGCCTACCGTTCGCAACGAGATGGCGGCCTTGCGGATGTCGTCGTTCTTCGGAGGCACAAGGGGAGAGTGCAGGGACTGACAGAAGACTTTCTGGACGTCTATCTTGCGACCGATCGGGAGTATCCTCCTCGATTCTCTGCCGTCTTGCGACGCGGAGCCGACGGGACAATGATGGCGGAATTTGCATGAGCGATACAATGAAGCGGGTCTACGTGGAGACCTACGGCTGCCAGATGAATGTGGCCGACACCGAGTTGATATTGGGTCTGTTGGGCCGCGACGGATACTTGGTGACAGATACGCCGGCAGATGCCGATGTCATCTTGGTGAACACGTGTGCCATTCGGGATAACGCCGAGCAGCGCATTTACGGTCGGGTAGGAGAGCTGAAGCGCCATAAGCGTGCCGGAGGCGTTCTCGGTGTGGTCGGCTGCATGGCCCAACGTTTGGGGGCCGGCCTACTGGACCGTATTCCCCACGTCGACCTCGTCGTTGGCCCGGATGGGTATCGGGGGTTGCCGGAGTTGATTCGTCGGGCGGCGGGCGGAGAGCGCGCGGTCGACGTCGAGTTCAGATCCTGGGAACACTACGAGGACGTTCCGGCGGTCCGTACGAATCGCGTGAGTGCTTTCGTTACCGTGCAGCGCGGCTGCAATTATCGGTGCACGTTCTGCGTTGTTCCGATGACACGTGGAGCCGAACGGAGTCGTAACTTGACCGATGTTGTTCGCGAGGTGGAGGGCCTTGCGAGAGGCGGCGTTACGGAAGTGACGCTGCTGGGGCAGACGGTCAACAGTTACCATGACGGAACGCACGATTTTGCAGATCTCCTACGCAGGGTGGCTTCAGTGGATGGTATTCGCCGGTTGCGTTTTACCAGCCCGCACCCCAACGACTTCAGCCACCGGGTCGTGGATGCCATGGCGGAAGTGCGCGAGGTGTGCGAGCACGTCCACCTCCCGGTGCAAAGCGGCGCAACTCGAGTTCTCAAGCGCATGCTCCGACGCTACTCACGCGAATCGTACCTTGCCTGCGTCGATCGTCTGCGGACGGCGATTCCGGATTTGGCGGTTACCACCGACATCATCGTCGGTTTTCCGGGAGAAACCGAAGAGGATTTTCTCGAGACCGAAAGCTTGGTGCGTGAAGTGCGGTTTGACGATGCGTTCACCTTCAAATATTCCGTTCGTGACGGGACTCCGGCCGTCAAGATCAAGAGCCACGTTCCGGACGACGTGGCCGGTGAGCGACTCGAGCGAATTATCGACACGGTGCGCAGGATCGCCCGCTCGAAGAACGCCGGCCTCGTGGGTACCACGCATGAGGTGCTGGTGGCAAAACGGGCGCGGCGGGGAGAGCTGCTGCAATCGCGCACACGCACCAACAAGGTTGTGCTCATCGAAGGGACTCTGGATCTCGTGGGCAGCTATCAGCACATCCGCCTCACCGGCACCACCGGCTCGACGTTTACCGGCGTGCCGGCGGCCGTGCGCAGGGAGCTGGCGGTCATCGGATAGGAAACTACATCCAAGAGATCGTCATTCCTCTCAGTTCTGCGGCGAAGCACTCCTCCAGGGGAGTCGCGACACCGCTCTGAAGCAACGGTAGGAATCCGTGGGGCCGCCGGTAGTTCGATTCGCGGTGGTCTATGTTGCCGGGCTGTGGATCGCCTTCCTCGTTGCACCCTCTCCCGGTACGTCAATCGCCATCGCCCTGGTCGCGCTCTTGGTCGGGGGCCGCCGCTGGGGTTGGCGTCACCGCCTGCTGTGTGCCTTCCTGGCAGGGTGGACGCTGGGTTCCGTGGCACAAAGCCGGAGGTCCGCCTCATGCGCCGAGCGTTGGTCGCCGGGGAAATACGCCGCATACGTGCGTGTGCACGATGCGCCGGGTAGTCGGCGGAGCGCCACCGCCACGGTGCTCCACTCCGCCGATGGCTGTGGCGGCAGAATACGGCTGCGATTCGATACGGGGTCCTCGCTAACCAGCGGCGCCACGATCGTCGTGGTGGGGACCGTTCACACCAAGGGCTGGATGCGCGTGCGACACATCCGGCAACTTCCCGGTCTTCACGTCCCACTTCGCTTTCGTGTGCGAGACAGGCTTACCCGGCGCATTCACCAACTCTACGGAGCACGTGCCCCCCTTGTCGATGCATTGGTGTTGGGTCGCAGGGAAAACCTTGACCCGGATCTCCGCACGCTCTTCACTTCCGCCGGCCTGGCTCATCTTCTGGCGATATCGGGGTTGCATGTCGGCATAGTCGCTGCCTGGGTGCGGCTGGTGCTTGCCATGGTGGTGGGGCGGCGGGCGAGCTGGCCGATCAGCGCCCTCGCAACCTGGGCGTATGTTGCCCTCCTGGGCTTTCCGCCTCCCGCCACACGGGCCGCCGCGTTCGTGGCGATCTACGCCGCCGGCCGGATGCGTCAACGGCGGCCACCCTCGTCGGCGGTCCTCGCCGTGGCATCGCTGGTGGTTCTGACGTTCGAGCCCGGGGCCGTGCGGTCCGTGGGAGCGTGGCTGTCGGTGGCGGCCGTCTGGGGCACGGCTTCGGCCCTCACCCTGATCGGAAGGAGGCGGTCGGGTCCGATCAAACTCCTTGCCGTCTCGGCAGGAGCCACACTTGCAACCGCCCCGATCACGGCGCTGGCCTTCGGAAGCGTGGCGCCGGTGGGGATCGCATCCAACTTGTTGGCCGTGCCGTTGGCTGGAATCGCGGTGCCCGCGGTGTTTGCCAGCTTGATCGCAGGGCCGATCATGGCGGGCAGCGCCGGGTTGGTGCTTGCCGCCGTGGAGCGCGTAGCCGCAGCGGCTGCAGCGGTTCCCCTGGGGCACCTCAACGGTGAGCCTGGTTGGCCGTTCGCGATGCCGTGGGTGATGGTGCTTGCGGTTGCCGTCTGGGCTACCTGGCGCAAACCCAAGTGGAGGATCGCCCGCATCCGGGTGATGACCGCGTTGGCGGTGGGCAGCTGGGGATTGGTTGCCATGCCCATACGGGCCGGACGCTCAGACGACGGCATCCTGGCGATCTATGTCCTGGCGGTAGGCCAGGGCGACGCTATTGCGATACGGACCCCGCGGGGACGCTGGATACTCATCGATGCCGGTCCGCGATTCGGAGACAGGGACGCCGGGCGAGACGTCGTGGTACCGTTTCTCCGAGCGCACGGGGTTCAACGCCTGGATGTGGCAGTGGTCTCACACGGGGATGCGGATCACCTCGGTGGATTCCCGACTGTCATCGAGCGCACGCGTCCCGCCGTGGTGCTCGAGCCGGGACAGCCGCTGGGGACCGCGCTCTACAGCGAGTATTTGGGCGCCGTCGACACGTTCGTTGAGGATTGGCGTGCTGCGCGGGCCGGCGATACGCTGCTGATCGACTCGGTCTCCTTTGCAATCCTGCACCCCTCCGCCCGGTGGATGGCCGGTCAGGTCTCGCCGAACGAAAACTCATTGATTCTTCATCTGCGGTTCAAGGATTTCGACGCGCTCTTCACCGGCGATGCCGGATGGCCGGTGGAATCCTTGCTCCTCTCCACCCTCGGCCCCATGGAACTGCTTAAGATTGGGCACCATGGCTCGGCGGGCAGCACCTCTGCGGCCCTGCTGGATGCCGTTCGGCCGCGTGTCGCGGTGATCAGCGTTGGCCGGAACCGCTTTGGCCACCCGACGCCGGCGGTCCTGCGCCGTCTTGGCGATCGAGGCACCACAGTTTACCGTACCGACCAGGGCGGGACGGTGACGATTCGGACGGACGGTAGCTATTTTGAGGTCATACAAGGCCGATCACCCAGTCTCATGGAGAGGGTCCGTTGCGTATTTCTGAGGTGGTTACCATTGAGCGCTTCATCATGGGGCAAGAACGCTTGCACCCAAAGGCGACCGGAGAACTCTCAAACCTTCTCTATGACGTCGCCCTCGCCGCCAAAATAATATCGGGCCACGTACGCAGCGCGGGGTTGGTGGACATCTTGGGTTCCGCAGGGACAATCAACGTACAGGGCGAGCAGCAGCAAAAACTCGACGTGCTGGCAAATGAGGTAATGAAGGAGGCCTTTTGCCACACGGGACGTGTCTCGCTCATGGCGTCGGAGGAAGAAGAGGATCCCATTCCGGCCGATGCCGCCGCGGGAAAGTATGTAGTGCTTTTCGATCCGTTGGATGGATCCTCCAATATCGACGTGAACGTCTCGATCGGGACGATTTTTTCCATCCACCGTCGAGTGTCGGGCGATGGCTGTGGGAACTTGGTGGATTGCCTGCAGAGGGGGCGCGAGCAAGTTGCCGCGGGATATGTCATTTACGGGTCGAGTACGGTCATGGTGTACTCTGCGGGAAACGGCGTGCACTGTTTCACCCTCGACCCCGTTATCGGCGAGTTCCGCCTCATCAACCACGACGTGGCAACGCCACGAACCGGGAAGTATTACAGCATCAACGAGAGCAACTATACGCGCTGGTCAGCCGGGTATCAGAAAATCGTTCGCTGTTTCAAGGGAGTCGATGGGGACGGCCACGGAAAGAACGCTAGGTACATCGGGTCGCTCGTAGCCGACTTTCACCGGAATCTCTTGGCGGGCGGCATCTTCATGTATCCGGCCGACACGAAATCGCCGAATGGCAAGTTGCGCTTATTGTATGAGGCGAGCCCGCTCGCATTCGTGGCGGAGCAGGCCGGGGGAGCGGCTTCAGACGGGACGACGCCGATTCTCGATATCGAGCCGAAAAAACTGCATCAGCGCACGCCCCTCGTGATTGGTAGCCGCGACGATGTCGCGTTCGTGGAGCGTACGCTCCGGGAAGTCGAAGCTGCCGGTTGATGAGCGATACGCACGGGCGGTCGCCATCGGGAATTCCAATCGAGGAAGTCTACGGCGAACCGGCCGCCGGTGAGTTTCCTTTCACTCGCGGAATTCACTCCGGCATGTATCGCAGTCGTCTCTGGACGATGCGCCAATACGCAGGCTTTGGAATTGCGCAGCAGACCAACGAACGATTCAGGCAGTTGCTGGATGCGGGCCAGACCGGTCTCTCTGTGGCTTTCGATCTTCCCACGCAAATGGGATTGGATTCGGACGCCCCCCGGGCCGAGGGCGAAGTCGGCCGGGCGGGCGTGGCCATCGACAGCGTTGACGATTTCGCCGTCGTATTCGACGGGATTCCGCTAGACGCCGTCTCCACATCGATGACGATCAATGCCACAGCGGCGATCCTCCTGGCCATGTATGTGGTTGTAGCGGAGGAACAGGGAACGCCCCGGAACAAAGTGCGCGGCACGGTGCAAAACGACATACTGAAGGAGTACGTGGCGCGCGGTACATATATCTACCCGCTTGAGACATCGCTGCGACTCGTAACAGACATCTTTGCCTTCGTGGCCGAAGAGAACATGCTGTTCAATCCGATCTCTATCAGCGGGTATCACATGCGCGAGGCGGGATCGACCGCGATTCAAGAAGTGGCGTTCACCTTGGCAAACGCCATCGAGTACATCGATCGTGCCATAGCCAGCGGTTTGGAAATCGATGATTTCGCCTCCAGCATCTCCTTTTTCTTTGCGGCGCACAGCGATCTCTTTGAGGAAGTGGCGAAATTTCGAGCAGCACGGCGGCTGTGGGCGACGATTGTGCGCGACCGTTACGGCGGAAGCGACAAGAGTTGCCGGCTGCGCTTCCACACGCAGACTGGCGGCTCAACGCTTACGGCGCAACAGCCGCTCAACAATGTCGTGCGGGTGACGGTTCAAGCCTTGGCGGCGATACTGGGTGGAACTCAGTCGCTGCATACGAACAGCTTCGACGAGGCGCTGGCACTGCCATCTGAGGATGCCGCGCGGCTCGCACTTCGAACACAACAGGTTCTTGCGTTCGAGTCCGGAGTGGCACAGACTGCGGATCCGCTCGGCGGGTCGTACTATGTGGAGTATCTCACGGATACCATAGAGCGGGAGGCCACCGACCTCTTGGACGAAATCGCCGAACGCGGCGGGGCAGCGCGGGCGATACAATCGGGCTTTTTCCAAAGTGCCATCAGCCAGGCTGCATATGCGCACCAGCAAGAGATCGAGACGGAGGAAAGGGTCTTGGTGGGCGTCAATCGGTTCGAGGAGGACGAGCAACCTAGCGCCATGGCATCGCCTGATTACTCCGTGCTGGCCGAGCAACAGCGGGAACGGGTGCGGGCCACACGGGCCAAACGTGACTCGGCGAAGTGTCGGACTGCGTTGGAGCGCCTTGGAGAAGGGGCCCGGGGCGACGCTGCGATGATGCCCTTGATTGTCGACGCGGTCCGTACCCGGGCGACCGTGGGCGAGATCAGCGATACCCTCCGCGAGGCCTGGGGGGTGTACCGCCCAGCTTGACCAAATCTCGGAGTCCGGCTAAGATCTCCAGTTATCCCATTGCGGCCTAGACCGATTGGTAGGATGCATCATGCCCACATACGGGTATCGCTGTCCGGCGTGCGGGCACGACTATGACAAGATCCAGAAGATAAGTGACCTGACTCGAGCCGAATGCCCCGAGTGCGGCACGCCTGGTGAGCGAATCATTTCGGGTGGTGTCGGTGTGCTGTTCAAGGGTTCCGGATTCTACGAGACCGATTATAAGCGGGCCGGCGAATCGAAGGACAAGGGCGAGTCGAAGGACAAGGACAAATCGGCTCCGAGCGATTCGTCCAAGAAGAAAAGCGGGTCCGAGAAGTCCGATGCTTCAGGAAAATCCAAGGCAGACAGCTCCTGACTCCCGGCGCCGAACTGCGTTGCCACTTCGTCTGGCAAAATCCCTCAAACGCCCGCCCCGCCAAGTAGCTCGGGACAGTGCTGTGGCAGCCTGCTGCTTGAACCTCTTGGGCATCACTGCCCCTCAACGGATGCCAGCATGAAATTGCTCGTCGTCGGCAGTATTGCCCTTGATTCTGTCGAAACACCTTTTGGATCCACCTCCGATGCTCTGGGAGGGTCGGCGATATTCTTCGGATACGCCGCAGCGTTCTTTCACCCTGTACAGGTCGTCGGAGTGATCGGCGATGACTTCCCCAAGGAGGAATTGGATCGCATGGCCGCGCGCGGCATCGATATGACCGGTGTGGAACACGCGGCCGGAGAGAGCTTCCGCTGGAAAGGAAAGTACTCCTACGATCTGCAAAACCGTGAGACCCTCGACACGCGATTGGGGGTGTTCGCCGATTTCGACCCGAAGCTTCCCGACGCCTATCGCCAAGCCAAACTAGTATTTCTCGGCAACATAGACCCGCGGCTCCAACTCCGCGTGCTGGATCAAGTCGATAAACCGGACTTCGTGGCATGTGACACGATGAACTATTGGATCGAAGGACAGCCCGACACGCTCATGCAGTTGTTGAAACGCATCGACGTGCTGATGGTCAACGACGCCGAGGCACGCCAACTGTCGGGTGACTGGAACATCTATCGGGCGGCGCGCTGGATCCGGGAGCGAGGTCCCAAAATGGTCATCATCAAGCAGGGCGAGTACGGCGCCGTGCTCATAGACGACTCGGGTATCTTCTATGTACCAGCGTTTCCGCTGGAGGACGTTTACGACCCGACGGGCGCCGGCGATGCCTTCGCCGGGGGTTTCATGGGCCACCTGGCACGAACCGGAGATCTGTCACAAGCTAACCTGCGCCGTGCGATGGTCTTCGGATCGACCACCGGCTCGTTCTGTGTCGAACGCTTCTCGGTGCAGCGCTTTCAGGAGGTCGGCGTGGCGGAAATCACCGCTCGCGCGCGATCTTTCGGCGACCTGGTGCATTTCGATACAGACGGCTTTTAGATGAATATCCAATATCCAATATCCAATATTCAATATCCAATTGTTGGTTTTCCATCTGCGATATTGGATATTCAATATTCAATATTCAATATTCAAAATGCCTGCTGATCGCTATCGCGAAGCGGGGGTGGATCTCGACGCCGGTGCGCGCGCGACAGCGAAGATTGCCGAATTGGCCGCCTCAACCCGCACCAGCTTGTCGTGGGGGAAAGTGGGTGGTTTTGGCGGAATGGTCCGCGTGCCGCCAGACGTCCGCGACCCCATCCTGGTGATGAGCACCGACAGTGTGGGGACCAAAGTGCTGGTCGCGGCTGGCGCGAATCGGCACGATACCATCGGGGAGGATCTCGTCAATCACTGTGTCAACGATATCCTCGTTCACGCAGCGCGGCCCATTGCGTTCCTCGACTACGTTGCCGTGGCCTCGGTCGATCCCGACACTGTCGCAGCCATCGTCGAGGGTGTGGCCCGCGGCTGTCGGGCGCACAACATGGCGCTGGCGGGTGGTGAAGTCGCCGAAATGCCGGACCTCTACCAGCCCGGTCACTACGATTTGGCGGGTACCATTCTCGGCGTCGTTTCCGAAGGGGATGCGCTCCACGGCGATCGGGTACGACCCGGCGACGTGTTGGTTGGATACGCCTCGACAGGACTGCACACCAACGGGTATTCGCTGGCTCGTCGCATCATCTTCGACCAACTGGGTCTCGAGATGACAAGCGAAATTCCGGAGTTGGGGACTTCGACGGCCGACGCTCTGTTGACTGTCCACCGGAGCTATCACGCATCCGTTTCTTCCGTCTTGCCGTGCGTTCACGGGTTGGCGCACATCACCGGTGGAGGGTTGCCCGGCAACCTCTCTCGTTCCTTACCGGACGGATGTGGGGCGAGTATCGATACGTCGAGCTGGCAGGTTCCACCGCTGTTCACCTTCCTGCAGGAGGGAGGCAATGTAGAGCGGAACGAGATGTTCGATGTGTTCAACATGGGGATCGGTCTGGTAGCGATCGTCCCTTCCGATGCCGTGGACGAGGTGCAGACAGCGGCACGGGGTGCCGACGTTTCCACGTGGGTGATTGGTGAGGTTGTCCAGGGCCAAGGAGTCCAGCTCCACTAGAAAGTATCGAATATCCAATATCGAATATCCAATATCCATTATTCATTATTCATTATTCGATATTCAGGAGCAGGTTGTGACTGAACTCGAAGCAATGCACCGGGCGATCGAGCTTGCCCTGGAAGGGTGGGGCAGGGTCGCGCCGAACCCTCTGGTAGGCGCGGTGCTGCTCCGTGACGGTAAGGTGATCGGGGAGGGGTACCACGCCGAGTTCGGCGGGCCGCATGCCGAAATCAGCGCGCTCGACGGCTGCGATGATGCAACCGGCGCGACGTGTGTGGTGACCCTCGAGCCGTGCGTTCACCACGGAAAGACGCCCCCCTGCTGTGATGCGCTGGCCTCAGCCGGCGTC
>JADFIT010000194.1 GCA_022566515.1 Gemmatimonadota bacterium | reverse complement strand
CCCACGGTGCTCCGGAAGCTCGGCGAGGAAACGCGAAGAGGCCTCACCGTAGCGCGTATCACGCCGCCGCGGCCCCCTGGTCGACTGCGCTTTTACTCCGCGGGGTTCTTGACGGAACGGGAAGAATTTCCTTGGGCCGAGGTGCTCGGCGCCGTGGGCAAGTCGACGCTTTCCACGTTGCGTGCCACATCGTCGGCGACGGTGTACGAGCGCGTGAGCATCCATGCCCCGGAGAACGCCACGTATCACGTGGGCGATTCGCTCGTCCTGTCACGACTTTCCCGGCTGATACCCGATTGGGGAAGGATCGTGGTTCCCACCGCCATCGCCCGGGTGGTTCAGGTGAGTGGTCGGGAGGTCGAGGCGGTTATTGAAATGCAGTTCGAGCGGGTGGCGGACGGACAGGTAGCTCTTCCAATCGAGCCGTTCCGAGAGCGGGGCGGCGAAGAGCCCGTGCGCATCGAGAATGGAATGCGCGGGTCCATCATCGCGGTTCGCAACCTGCACCCGTTGGCAGGACTCCTCAACGTGGTGTTCATCGACCGGGGGCGCCGGGACGGGATCGTGCCTGGGGACGTGTTTGAGGTGATCGTGGAGGACGAGGGCTCCGTATTCCCGGCCAGGCCGGTAGCCACGCTCCGAGTGGTGCACGTGCGGCAGCGTTCGGCATCGGTCATGATCATGTCGCTCGAGGGTGTCGATGTCCGACCGGGCGCAGTAGTGCGGTTGATTCGCAAGATGTCTTGACCTTTTCTCACCGGCCGCCCCCAGCCGTTACCTTGGCGTGGACGGGCAGCCGCAGCTTTCCCAGGGCGGGGTACGGTTCGGCCGTTCCCCGCCTTTTTAGGGGTCATCCGGTATGACGATGTCTAGACGAGTTCTGGTGACCGGTGGTGCGGGATTCATCGCATCTCACGTCGCCGATCTCTATATCGAGGACGGCTGGGAAGTCACCGTGCTCGACGATCTGTCCACCGGGCGCCGGAAGAACGTGCCCGCCGCCGCGGAATTCGTCGAATGCGGCGTGAACGACGCCCGGGCCCGCAAACTCCTCGAGGAAGGTGGCTTCACAGTGTTGAACCACCATGCCGCCCAGATGGACGTGCGGGTTTCCGTCACGGATCCCCTTTTCGACGAGAGGGTGAACATCGCCGGGCTGATCAACCTCTTGGAAGGCGCCCGGCGCGGAGGTGTTCGACGCGTGGTGTTCGCGTCGTCCGGCGGTGTGGTATACGGGGAAGGCGACGCTTTGCCTCATCGTGAAAAGGCCCTGAAGCTGCCCGTGTCTCCGTACGGAGTGAGTAAACTTGCTTCGGAGTACTACCTTGCGATGTATGCCCAGCTCCACGGGCTGGAGGTGGTGCCGCTCCGCTACGCCAACGTGTATGGGCCGCGGCAGAATCCTCATGGCGAGGCCGGTGTGGTGGCCATCTTTTGCTCTCGGATTCTGCGCCAGGAGCCTCTCACCGTATACGGCGATGGGACCCAAACACGCGACTATGTGTTCGTCGGCGACGTGGCCCGGGCAAATCTCGCCGCGACTACCGGGCCGTTGGGTAGGTTGAGATCGATCGACGATGTTGCCTTCAACGTGGGAACGGGGGTGGAAACGAGCGTCGTCGAGCTGGCTCGGACGATCTTGAACGCAGCCGGTGCAAACGTCCCGATCGAGCATGTCGATGCGAGGCCGGGAGAGCTACAGCGGAGCGCCGTGGATCCGGGTAAGCTGGAAGCGCAGTGGAGTTGGAGACCCGAGGTGGGCCTCGCGGAAGGATTGCAACGCACCTACGACTGGATAGCAACGGACCAATGATTGTAGCTCAAATCGGTGGCGCACTCCCGGCCACGCCGTGGGAACTCGTTACCAGCTCGAGTCCCCCCATAAAGTTCATTTTGGGCGTTCTGGTGGTGTTCTCTCTCGTCTCCTGGTTTTTTATCGTGCTGAAGTGGTGGCAATTCCGTCGGGTAGCCAAACAGGCGGACCAGTTCTTCGCCGAGCTGGAACGAACCTCGCGCCTGGAAGACGCCTACCGGGCCGTTATGAAGTTGCCGGCCTCGCCCTACCGCCGCCTGCTGAAGGAAGGCGTGAACTTCTTCTCCGAGCTTCGTCCCGGTGCGCTGCAACAAACCGGTCCCGGCAAACACGAACCCCTGACCGTGACGCAGTTGGAAGTTCTCAGGATGATGTTCGCCAAGGGGGTGGGCGCGGAACGAGACCAGATGGCGCGGTTTATACCTTGGTTAGCTACGATTGGATCTGTGAGCCCTCTGCTGGGGCTGTTGGGCACCGTCCTGGGCGTGATGAACACATTTCTGGGGATCGCTGCGGGAGGCTCGGGCAACATTGCGGCGGTTGCGCCCGGGGTAGCCGAGGCGCTGGTGACCACGGTATTGGGATTGGCGGTGGCGATTCCGGCCGTGATTGCCTACAACGTGCTGGTAAACCGTCTCGGTCTGTTTGCCGGAGAGATGGAAGGCTTCGCACAGGAGATCGTTGGCACGCTTGCACGAGAAGGGAGAGTGTGATCCATGGTGCGTGAGGGGCTGCATGGGCGGGGAGAGCTGCCGCTCGAGGCGGATATCAACGTGACCTCCCTGGTGGATGTCGCGTTTGTGCTCCTCATCATCTTCATGATCACGGCTCCCATCATGCAGGGCGGTGTGGACGTGCAACTCCCCCGCACCGACGCACAGCCGATCGAGCCCAAGCAGGGGTTGACTGTCACCATCGACCGGAACGGCGTGATCTTCATCGACGAAGACCCACTCACCTACGAAGAGTTCCGCGGGTCTTTCAAGGCCATTGTGGATTCGCGCGGGGTAAATGGCATATACTTGCGCGGCGACAAGCGGGCGTTGTGGGAGCACGTGGCGCGCGTGATGGCGGTGATACGATCGGCCGGGGTGGAGAACCTTGGCGTCGTCACCGAGGCCGAGGAACTGGGTCGATGAGCAAGCACAAGCCGGCGCTGCGGGATTATCGGCGCAACATGGGTGGGAATAGGGCGGCGTTTTTCGGAACAGTGATAGTTCACGGGATGGTTGCCGGCTTGCTCTTCACCAATCCCACCGTGCCCGGCTTCGCTGCGCCCTCGGTGTATAACGTACAGTTGGTGGCCGCGCCCCGGCCCGAGCCCCAGGAGCGGCCGGCGCCGGAGGCGGTGGAGCGGCCCGCGCGGCAACGGCAGCCGGTTCGACGGCCGCCCCGGATGAATGTGGCTGAGGCCTCCCCGCCTCCGGAGACCCAAGAGGCGGACAGGGAGCCGGCTCCGCGCACCGCGCCCGAGGCCGAGCCCCTGCCGGACGAGGAACCCTCCACGGGGGACGATCCTGCCACCCTGAGCGTGAGCGGTGTCAACTTCCCGTTCCCCGAATACTTGAGTAACATCGTAGCCCAGATCTATCGCCGCTGGCGGCGGCCCCCGGGGAACGAATCGCTGCGGGCGGAGATTCTCTTTCTCGTGCGGGGCGACGGCTCGATTTCCAATCTTCAGTTTGTTCAGCGCTCGGGAAACTTTGCCTTTGACGTGCAGGCCCAAGGGGCCATCGAATCGGCCGGCACAGCCGGGGTGTTCGGCCCCCTGCCGGACGGTTTCGAGGGGGATATCCTTCCCGTGAGCTTTTTCTTCGACCCGCGCACGTTGAGACGATGAAGCGACGTATTGGGCTGGGACTCTGCGCGATCGCATTCGCGGCGGCGCCCGCCGCGGCTCAGGACACGACCGTAGTCGAGCGGGGCGGGGGTGTGCGCATCGGAATCACGTACCAACCCGGAGTGCGCCCGGGAATGTTGATTCTCGGTGGCGAGCGGGGGACCGCGTTGGATTCGGCCCGCACCATCATCGCACGCGACCTGAATTACAGCGACGAGTTCGAGATGATCGCCCTTCCCTTGGGAGACAGCCTCACTCTGAGGATTCGGCCGCCGGAGGGGGATGGAGCAACCGGTTCGTTTGTGCCGTTTGTGAACTATGCCCTGTACGCCGCGCTCGGGGCCGACTTCGCGGTGAACGTTCACCGTGAGGCGGATTCGGGCGTCGTGGTCACGCTCTATGACGTACAGGGAGACGTGGTTCGTCGCGAACTCCGCATTCCCAATCTCGACCCCGAGGCCCGCGGCTTTCGCTTGCGCGTACACCGCATTGCCGACGAGATCGTTCGGGCGGTGACGGGAGTTCCCGGCGTAGCCGCGACGCAAATCCTCTTCATCAACGCCGGCAGAATTTATCGGGTCGATTTCGACGGCCACACAGTCGAGGGACTGTCTACGCCTGGGATCAACGCGATGTCGCCTACTTGGGCCCCGGACGGGCGACACGCGGTGTTCACCGAGTTTCTGGACAACGGGCAAGGTTCTCTATATCTCCTCGATCTGGACACGGGTCGCCGGCAAGTCATTCCGCCCACTGTGGGTACCCTGAACTATGCACCGGAGTTTTCTCCGGATGGGACGACGCTGGCCTTCACGCGGTCCGATGGAGAGGGTACGGACATCTACACCTATAACTTGGCTGATGAGTGTTGCTTACAGCGCTTGACGGTGGGCGGGTTTTCTGATAATCTGTCCCCGACGTACAGTCCCGATGGGCGGCGAATCGCCTATGTGTCCACCCGGCCCGGGTATACGCAGATCTACATCATGGGGTCGGATGGAACGGGTCAGGAGCTCTTTGCGCCTTTCCAGTACGGAGTGTCAGGAGAATCCCACGCCCCGGAATGGTCGCCTGACGGACTCAACATTGCTTTTGACCGGTACGTGTCGAAGGTCTCTCAGGTTTTCCTGATGGATGTGGGGAACCTGGTGGTGCGGCAGTTGACCAGTCTCGGTCGAAATACCGATCCCACGTGGGCACCGGACGCCAGGCACATAGCCTTCGTTTCGAGCCGCACCGGATCGAATCAGGTTTGGATTATCGATATGGAAACGGGACGTGTGCGCCAGTTGACGCGGCTTGGCGAGGCGCGCCTTCCTGCATGGTCTCCCAGAATAGCGGAGCGAACTAACTAATGAATGGAGCGAAGATGCGACACACCTTGCCAATCTCTGCCGGACTATTTGTCATAGTCATCGCCGCCGCTTGCGGAGGCGGCCCGCCGCCCCCCCCGCCGGGTCCCGATCCGGACTCCTTGGCTGCCGCACAGGCGGAGGAGCAGCAAGTGCGCGACTCAATCGCGGCTGAGCAGGCCGTCCGGGACAGCGTTCAACGTGACAGCCAGCGTATCGTGGCCGAGGAGCGACGCGTTCGTGAGGACTCGCTTGCGTCGGTGCGGGAAGAAACGAACAACGTCCGCGATCTGCTGGCCCGGCGCGTGCATTTCGATTTCGACCGATCGAACATCGGTACTGACGACGCGGCGATCCTGGACGAAAAACTGGCGGTTCTGCAGCGCAATCCCGACCTGCGGATCCGGGTTACGGGACACTGTGACGAGCGGGGCTCCGATGAGTACAACCTCGCCCTCGGCAACCGGCGTGCCCTCGCTGCGAAACGTTACCTCACCGACCGGGGTATAGCGGAGAGTAGGATCGCAACCAGTTCCATGGGGGAAGAGCGTCCCATCGCCATGGGAGCCAATGAGGGAGCATGGGGTCAGAATCGCAGAGACGAATTCACGATCATTTCAGGCGGCGGCACGCTGAAAATGCCTGGAATGTGAGGCGCCTAGCCGCTCTGTGTGTCGCCGCCGCGACCCTGGGGGGCTGTGCCCTCAAGGGGGATGTCCGGCGGGTTGAGCGGCAGATAGGGGAATATCGTGAAGAGACGGCCCGCGCCGATTCGGCGCGGGCCGTTATGCTGGCTCGGCTGCTCGACGATCTCGCCGGTTTGCAGGCGCAGGCCAGCAGTATCCTCGATACTCTCACTTCCCAGCGCCAGGCGATGGTGGCGATGCAAGGCTCGTTTCGGGGCGAGCTGACCCAAGTGCAGCGCCAGTTGGTCACTATCCAGGAACTCACCGGCCAGAGCCAGTCAGTCATCAGCCAGCTGCGCAACGA
>JADFIT010000193.1 GCA_022566515.1 Gemmatimonadota bacterium | reverse complement strand
CCATCGCGCTGCGTGTTCGAGACATGACGTTGCGGGAGAGCGAGGCGATGGAACAGTGGATTGCGCAGGAGGTAGCGGTGTTCGGCCCGCATCCCCCCCTCACCTCCGGGGGCGCAGACGACTTTCTCCGCTTCCTTACCGAAGAGTTGGCCCCACGCATCGAACGCGACTACCGCGGCGATCCGAACCAACGTGTGCTGCACGGGCATTCGCTCGGCGGGAATTTTGTCGTCGACGTCGTATTTCGGCAACCGGAGGCGTTCACGCACTACATCGCATCCGCGCCCGCGCTTGGCATCGATGACGGTGTTAGTTTCTTGAACGAACGAGAATACGCCGCAGACCACGATTCGGTTCCTGCCAGCCTCTATCTGGCCGTGGGCCTACTCGATCGCCCCGAACTCGTCGCCAGTGTTGCCGCACTCGTAGATACACTGACGGTACGAGAGTACAAAGGCTTCCGGTGGGAGGTCAGCCGCCTCGAAGGCCAGACGCACCGCTCGGTGATGCCCGTCGTACTCAGGGACGGCCTCCGCTGGATCTTCCCGGATTCCACTCGCTGATGTCAAGCCTGCACTGTGGTGAAGTGCCTCGTTACTGGGGGCTGGAGCCCGGTGGCAGTTGATAATCGGGGTTGTTCTCACCATCGTCACACTTCACTAGGGAGATCCCATGATCGCACGACATCTCCACCCGGTTCTCGGAATCGTCCTCGCCGCCGCAAGCCTCGCGGCCTGCCGGTCTGACGACCGCGCGCCAGCCGACCGGTCGCCCTTTGGTACCGATCTGGTCGAGGTGATCGCCGCAGACTTCGCCTTCGAGGCGCCCTCCGAGATTCCGTCGGGGTGGGTCACCTTCCGAATGAGAAACGAGGGCAAGGAGCACCACTTTTTCCTCCTGAGTCGCCTTCCCGACGGCAAGACGTTCGAGGACTATAAGGAAGAGGTCGGGACGCCCTTCGACACCGTGTGGCATGCACTCATGACAGGCGCCGTGGACAAGGCGGAGGCGGGGCAGATGCTGGGTGGTCTCCTCCCCGAGTGGTACGCGTCCGTCCGGCAGATGGGAGGGGCGGGTCTCGTCGCACCGGGCCGGTCCGTACGGACGACCGTGAACCTGGAACCCGGCACGTACGTCATGGAGTGCTACGTCAAGACGGCCGACGGAACATTTCACACATCGCTCGGGATGATGCTGCCGATCACCGTCACCGGCGTACCCTCCGGCGGGTCGGCTCCCGACGCAGGCATCGAGATAACGCTCTCCAACTTCCAGATCGCAGTCGAGGGAGAGGTGACACCGGGGGAGCACACCGTCGCGGTCCACTTCGAGGAGCACCCGGAGTTCGGTCTTGGGAACGACGTCCACGTGGTCCGGTTGGACGACGGAGTGAGTGTGGACGAGATCGTCCCGTGGATGGACTGGATGAACGTGGACGGCCTTCGGGAGCCAGCCCCGGCCGTGTTCGTGGGCGGCACCCAGGAGATGCCGGTCGGCTACACCGCGTACTTCACGGTGGAACTGGAGCCGGGCCGCTACGCCTGGATCTCCGAATCGACCGCCGGCTTGGGAATGGTCAAGGAGTTCACCGTGAACTGAGCGGGATCCCGGAGCGAACGCCGCTGGCCGGACAGAGACACCTCATCGCTCGGGAAGCTGGAGCGCGCTTTGAGCACATCTCGCGGTATCGCGCACCATCGCTTAGAATGAAGATCATCCAGCCATCCCCCGAGGATACCATGCACAACTCCCTGTCGTTTCCACGCCCGGTCCTGATGTTTTTCACGGCGGCCCTCGCCATTGGCGCGGCACTTCCCGAGAGAGTTGAGGCCCAACAGCGCCCCATGACCCACCTCGACGTCAGGCTGATGCGTCGGGCCGGCGCCATGGCAATCTCCGTCGACGGTGGTTGGATGCTCTACACCGTCACGACGCCCAATTGGGAAGACGCTGACCAGCAGTCCGACATCTTCCTCGTCTCGGCGGCGGAGGGTCTGCCCTCGACCCGGCAGATGACGTTCACCGAAGAGAAGAACGAAACGTCACCCCAGTGGTCCCGGGACGGCAGCTTCTTCCTCTTCCTCTCCAATAGGGACGCCACGGGCGACGGCAACCGGAACCAGCTCTACCTGATGCGTCCCGACGGTGGCGAAGCCCGCAAGCTGACGGATACCGAGGACGGCGTGGCCAACTACGCGTTCAGCAAGGACGGCCGGTGGGTCGTGTACCGGAGCGGTGAGGACAGCGATGCGCAGCTCTACCGGCTCCCGGTGGACGGGATCACCGAGGCGGAGGCGGAGCAGATCACCGAGCAGGACGCGGGGATCCAGCGGTGGCAGTGGGCCCCCGACAGCCGGCGCATCTACTTCGTCACTCCGGACACGGTAGATGCGGACGCAGAAGCCCGCCGGGAGAAGGGCTTCACGGTGGACATCAAGAACATGGAGACGCCGCTGGCGAGCCTGTGGGCGGTGGACCCGGAATCCGAAGAGGCCACACGACTCACCAACGACCCCACCATCACCCTCTCCGGTTTCACGATCTCGGACGACAGCCGGTGGGTCGGTTTCACCGGGACCTCCGCCGAGCGCTACGAGCGGAACATCACCGAGCAACGGATCAATGCCGACCTCTACCTGCTCGAGGTCGCGAGCGGCCACATCGAACGATTGACCGACAACGACGAGGTCAGCGAACAGGGCCCCAGCTTCTCGCCCGACGGACGCTGGATCGCCTTCGCGGCGGCAGACGACATGACCCGGTACACGATGAAGAGCCGTCGGGTCTACATCCGTGAGGTCACCGACCGGGGCGGGTCGTTCCGCAAGCTCGGGGGAGCGTACCACGACCACGTCTCCCTGGGCTTCTGGTCGGACGACGGCAACACCATCTATTTCAATTCGGGCGTCCGCGTCACGAGACAGTTGCTCGCCCTCGACATTCGGCGGGATGAAGTGCGTCAGATTACGCACCAGCAGGCGTCGCTGCGCGTGAGCCGTGACGAGGATTCCGGTGTGTTGTTGATCAATTACTCGGATCCACGGACGCCGGCCACCACGTACACGGTCGCCAGCTTGAACCAACTGGACAACCGGCAGGCGTGGCGGCAGCTCACCGACGTCAACCCGCAAGTTCGCGATTTCACCCTCGGCGAGCAGGAGGAGATCACGTGGCGGTCGACGGACGGCCACGAGGTGGGTGGCGTCCTGGTCAAACCGGTGGGCTACCAGCCGGGGCAGCGGTACCCCTTGATCGTGGCGATCCACGGCGGACCGGCGTCCGCCGACGTCCTCGGCTTCAACGGTGGCTCCGGCTCGCAAGTCTATGCCGGCGCCGGCTACGCGGTCCTGCAGCCCAACTACCGGGGCTCCTCCAACTACGGGGAAGCATTCCGGACGGCGATCGTGGGCAACTACTTCCCGCAGGGCTTCGAGGACATCATGGCCGGGGTGGACTACCTCATCGCGGAGGGGATCGTCGATGGGGACCGCATGGGCGCACTGGGCTGGAGTGCAGGCGGCCACTGGTCCAACTGGATCCTCACTCACACCGACCGCTTCAAGGCGATCAGCTCCGGCGCCGGGACGTCCAACTGGATCTCCATGTACGCTCAGAGCGACGTGCAGCGGAACCGGCGGTACTACCTCGGCAACGACTTCCTCTACGACAACTTCGAGGCCTACTGGGAGCAGTCGCCCATCAAGTACATGCGGAACGCCAAGACGCCCACGATGATCCACGTGGTCGAGGGCGACCCCCGGGTGCCCAGCCCGCAGTCGGTGGAACTGCACATGGCCCTCAAGAAGCTCGGCGTGGACACGGAGTTGTTCATGTATCCCGGCCGGAGCCACGGCATCCCCGGCACGCGCAACCGCTTGGTCAAGGCGGTGAGCGAGATGGCCTGGATGGACTACTACGTACGCGGCATCGGGGAGAAGTTCGCCTGGCGCGACGTGCTGAAGACACTCGAGAAAGGCGAAGGCCCCAAAGCGGTCACGGACGGAGGGGACGGGGGGCGCTGAGCCCCTTCCAGTCTTTTTGTGTTAGCTTTGGGCCGATTATTTCACGAAGATATGGAAAGGTGATCTATGGCGAGACCGGGCCCACAGACGCAGGCGAAACGAAGACGCGAGCTTGCCAAACAGGAGAAACGCAAGGAGAAGGAAGAGCGCCGTGCGATGAGGAAGGAGCAGAAAGAGCAGAACCCGCCTCCACCCAGCAAGCCTGGAGAAGACCCCGACATCATGGGGATCGTGGCGGGTCCCCAGAAACCGATGTATTGACCTACGGCTCGCGCCGCCGGTGCCTCCTGGTGCCCGCGGGGTAGCCTGGTGTAGTGGCCGCTACGGTCCGTTTTCATCGCTCCCTTCCCCAGAATCCGCAAATCGTTGTCAATAAACGGCTTATGCTGCCCCAGCGTGTTGCCCGGGGGCGCCGATCCGAGTGCCGACACGCGGACCATGCGTTAGGTTGGGGCACAAGGCGCCCTGCGGCGGGCTCGCTCACATTCCGTTCCAACGAAATCCCATGTTCCGACATCCAATCAGGTACAGCAAAGTCGATACCGATCGGGTGAGCCAGGAGCCGCAATTGTGTCCCAGCCAGTCGCCATACCCCAAGCGTATTCCCTCGGAGTGGCCGAGGGAGTTAAGGAGCTGGTCTCCATGACCGGGCTGGACTCGGCGGAGACACAGGCGTCCATGAGCGAGACCGACCTGGTACGCGAAGCACAGGCCGGGAGCGCCGACGCGTTCGAGCGGCTGTACCGAAAGCACGGCCGCCGGGTCTACGCAGTCTGTCTCCGCATGGTCAGCGATCCGGGCCGGGCGGAGGAGTTGATGCAGGACGCATTCGTCCGTGCATGGAGCGCCATCGGCTCGTTTCAGCACAGGAGCGCGTTCGGCACGTGGCTCCACCGTCTCACCGTCAATGTGGTGTTGAGCGACCTGCGAGCGGAGAAACTGCGGTCGAGCAGGGAGTTGTTGCCTGGGGAGCTCGACGAGTTCGAGCGGGAGGTCGGGGGCGCCATGCCGGAAACACGCGTGGATCTGGAACGAGCCATCGCGGCGTTGCCGAGTGGTGCCAAAGAGGTCCTGATTCTCCACGACATCGAGGGGTATCGGTATCGCGAGATCGCGGAGTTGGTCGGCGTGGCGGAGGGGACGGTAAAATCACAACTGAGTAGAGCACGACGGCTTGTACGGGAGGCCCTGGAACGATGAAAGAGAATATGGAAGAGCTGCTGTCCCAGTACCTCGACGAGGAGCTCGACGACGAAGCCACGGAATACGTGCGGCAAAAGTTGGCGTCCGATCCCGAATGGCAGCGGGCCCTGGACGAGTTGCAGATCACGGTCCAGGCCATCGGAGAGCTGCCGAGTGAGGCAACGCCCGAGCGGGAACTGTGGCCGGAGATAGTGGAAGCGCACGCCGCCGCCGCTCCGGCGGTGGTGGCCCAGGAGGCGAAGCGCCGGTTCTGGACCACGCCCAGGTTGCTGGCGGCGGGATTGGCGGCATGCCTGGTGCCGGTCGCCGGACTGAGCATGGCATCGCTGCTCCGGGCCCCCGAAGAGCCCGCCGTCATCACGGTGGTGCCTGAGCAGGAGTCCTTCGACTTCAACTTCGACTTCGACTTCCAGGGCATCGCGGAACAGGCCCGTCGAGCCGCAGTGCAGGCGATCAGGGCGCAGGAGCAGGCGGTCAGGGCGCAGGAGCGGGCGCTCCGGGGCCGGGAACGGATCGTGCGTTCACGACTCCAGGCAAACGCCCTCGGGGCCTTGATCACCGTGTTGAACGACCAAGACCCCGAGGTTCGGGTGCAGGCCGTTCACGCATTGGGCGAGTTCGAATCGCCCCGGGCCATCGAAGCCCTGGGCCGGGTATTGATCAACGATCCGGTGCCCGAGGTGCAGAAGATGGCCGCCTGGGCGCTGGGAGAGATCGAGAGCGCCGCGGCCGTGGATTACCTGGGGCTGGCCCTTGTGAACGAGGATCTGACTCCCGAAGTCCGTCACATGTGTGCCTGGGCGCTGGGAGAGATCGAGAGCGCCGCCGCCGTGGATT
>JADFIT010000192.1 GCA_022566515.1 Gemmatimonadota bacterium | reverse complement strand
ACGGCCTCCCAGTCCTGCGACCCGAAACCCGGGCCCGAATTCGTGCGGGAATAGGGCACGCTCGCGGCGAGAGGGATGCAGCCGAGGGCCAAGACAGCCGCGGCCAGTCGTTTCATCGGTCGTTCCTCCGGATCACGAGCCCGGGCCGGGCGTTGGTCACGTGGCCGTTCTCGTAGACGATGGTTCCGTTCACCAGCACACGGTCGATTCCAACAGACGGCTCGTTCGGGTCATCGGTGGTGGCGCGGTCCGCCACGGTTTCAGGGTCAAACAGGACCAGGTCCGCATAGGCACCGGGTCGGATCGTCCCGCGGTCGAGGATGCCGACGTGATCGGCGGACGCACTGGTCATCTTGCGTATGGCGTCGGGCAAGGAGAGATGTCCCGTCTCCCGCACGTGCAAACGCAGGACCCGGGTGAACGTCCCGAAGCCGCGAGGGTGCCGCCCCGCCAGACCTCCGTCGCTCGAGACGTTCGTGTGGGGCCAGGCGAGGAGCGTGGCGATGTCGTCGGGGTGCATGCTTCGGGCGATGATGCTCTCGGTCCCCCGCCCGGTCTCCTCGGCCAGGGCCTGAGATTCGGCGATCAGCGCCATGTAGGTCGTGGCCGGGTCTTCACCGCGGAGCTCGGCGACCCGTTCGAGTGACAACCCGACGTAGGACGGCTCGGGTTCGTATCGGGCGATGAACATCCCTTCCGGAGGCGCGAGCTCGTCGAGGACGAACTGGACCGTCGCGCGGTTGTCGAAATCCCGCTCTGGGAAGAGCACGGTCATCGTGGATTGCCAAAATTCGTAGGGATAGACGTCCGCGGTGATGTCGACCCCCTCCTCCCGAGCCCTGTCGAGACGCGCGAGAACTTCGGGACTTCGCCCCCAGAGGCTCTTCATCGCGAGCTTCATATGAGAGATTTGCACCGGGATGTCGGCTTCACGGCCGATCAGGATGATCTCCTCGATCGCCTCCAACAGGTGGCGGTCTTCGCTCCGCATGTGGCTGATGTACCGGCCGCCCACCGCTGCGGTCTCGCGCGCGAGGGCGACGACCTCGTCCGTGGTTGCGTCGAGTCCGACGTCGTACTCCAAGCCCGTGGAGAGCCCCAGGGCTCCCGCACTCAGTTCGGTGCGGAGGACATCCCGCATCGCCTGCACCTCTGCCACGGTCGCGGCCCGTCTGTAGTCGTCACCCATCACCGCCGTTCGGACGGTGGCGTGGCCCACGTAGGAGGCGACATTCACCGCGGGCGGCGCGGCCTCCAACGCCTGGAAGAAATCACTCAGCGGGAACCGGGAGCCGCCGTCCTGTCCCACGACGATGGTGGTGATCCCCTGACTGAGAGCGGCCAACGCGCCTCGGTTCTCGAGGAGACCCCGGTCATGGTGACTGTGCGTGTCGATGAATCCGGGAGCCAGGACGAGACCAGTCGCGTCGATGACCTGCTCCCCCTCGGAGGCGCTCAGTTCCCCCATGGCCTGGATCCGGCCGTCTCGGACGCGGACGTCGGTCACCACCCCCTCGGCGCCCGTACCGTCGAGCACCAGCGCACCCTCGATCAGGATCCGGGGCGCAGTCGAACCGGACGCTGCGGTGTCTCCGGCGCATCCGGAGATTAGAAGCGAAAGTACGGTGACCAGTTTCTGCATGCTCCCCGGAGGGCTAGTTGAATATCGAATATCGAATATTGAACAAAGAATATTGAACTGAATATCGAGCGAGGGATATTGAAGTGGCGGTGGACACTTCGGTTTCGATATTCATCCCCATGCCGCCTTCTCCCAAATGCTGCTCGATCCGATAGCGGTCGGCGAGGGCTGTCGAGAGGCGGGTGGTCTCCTCGACGAAGCTTCTGCGTTTCACTCCGGATCTAGTGGCACGCGCAATTGCACGCCGGGGACGGTGATTCCCCCGCGGCGAGTGCCCACCTCGATGGTTCCATAGCGTTCGGCGAAGGCGGGTGGGAGTGGCCTTCCGTTGGGCGGCGCGAGCCACAACCGGAGCATGTGCCGTTTCCGTTCGGGCTCAGGATAATCCTTGAAGGCCGTCCGCGCATGGAGGATCTGATGGTTGTGCAGAAACTGAATGTCGCCCGGCAAGAGGTCCATATCGAGTCGAATGTCCTCTCGTGCGGCGAGCGCGTCGAGCATGTCCATCGCCTCGACCTGCTCCGTGGTCAAGCGCGGCACCTCGTCGAACCGTTGTGCGCAGTCGATGAACTCACGTGCGTAGATGGTCGTGAGGTATCCGGCGAAATGGTTAAAGACCGGCAACTCGTAATACGGCCCCTTGCCTGCGGGAATCTCTCCCTTGCGATCGACAAAGAAGGGGCGTTCCAGCACGGTGACTAGGTCGGGGCGTGCGTCGAGCATCTCGTTGTAGATAGTCACCGAGCTGGCTATGCTGCTGCGGCCACCTTCGAACGCGGGCCTCAGACACAACAGCCCGACGACGTCGCACGAGTCGGTATGAAACTGTTGTCGCGCGTTCGTGCCGTAGATCCGGTGATTGGGATTGGTAGGATCGAGACCGATGTCCCTGACGTGGCCGAGCAGATGACCTTTGGCGTTTTGGGAAACTGGCCACCCGAAGTGGAGCCCGATTCCCAAGTACGCGATGGCCGCTTCTTGCTTGGTGTACCGCTTGACGGGGACGCCGCGGAAGAGCACAAAGCCACGGCCGCCTAACACCTCGCGCTGGATGTCCTCGAGTACCGGCCCCAAGTGCGGCAGGCGGAAGGCGTCCTTCGTCATCTCAGTCATCGCTAAACCGCGGTGACGAACGCCCGCCACCGCCGCCTCGATCTCCGCGATATCCGGCTCGGACAAGCGGTAGATCCACTCGTCAGAGCCGGCGAGGGAGCGCCCGTACCACGCGGCCGGCCCGGTGATGGGTTTCCGGTTGATCACGACTGACATGATGCGAGGGCGGTTTTGAGGCGGGCGGTGATCTCGGTCATGGGCTTATTGAATATCGAATATTGAATATTGAGCAAGGAATATTGAAGTGGTGGTGGACACTCCCGTTTCGCTATTCCGTGTTGGATATTCGATATTGGATATTCGATGTCACCTCCCCACCCTCGCCTTCAACTCCTCGAGGAAGTTCAACACGACCGTGAGTTGAAACGACGCGGTCGCCTCACTCCGCACCATGACGAAATCGCCGGTCGTCGGGTGAACATCGTAGTTGGCGTGGTTGAATTCTCGACGGAACTGATCTTCGAAGAGCACCCGCCTCGTTCCGAGGGCGAAGATCGGATCCCGCTGAATGCCGATCGCCACTACTTGGCCTCCCGTCAACATGATGCCGCTCCGGTAGTACAGCTCGGAGCCATCAGGTGACCATACCGGCTCCATTCCGCCGCCAAGCGACACTTGACGTTTCCCTCCGGATCCGTCGAGCGGCTGGACGTAGACCTCCTGCTGCCCCGACTCGTCAGATGTATAAGCCAGCCAGCGACCGTCCGGCGAGACAGCCGGTGACATCTCCATATACTCGGTGTTGAGGAACGGATATGAGGAATCCGGCTCGCCAATCGATGATATCCAAAGGTCCCGTCCGGTCGCTGCCGATCCCGCTACACGATTCACGACCAGTGTTTCGCCATCGGGCAACCAGGCTGACCCCCATTGCGCGTCCATTGACTCGACCAATTGCTCTGCGACACCCGACCCGTCGGACGCCTTCCAAAACAGTTGGCGGACTCGTGCGCCATAAAGCAGCGACGAGAACACAATGCGGGAACCGTCGGGTGTCCAACTGGGGTAACGACCGGCGGCATCGAACGTGAGGCGCGTCGTGGTTCCTTGCCCTACATCATGCACCCAAATGTCATCATCTCCACTCTCACCCAGTTCGAACGCGATGCGTGATCCGTCTGGCGAGAACCGCGGAGCGGCCGGTTGCTCCAGACCACCGGCAAGCTCGGTCACAGCGCCCCGCTGATCCACCCGCACTAGTGCCCCGAGCGGAGGCTGACCAGACAGGTAGGCCAGCGTACCGCTCTCCGAAAAGGCGAACTCCGGAGCTCCTGTGGTCTTGATCATGACCCCATCGACTAACGACAATGGCGCACCCGTGACCGTCATCGATCGAGGGTCGAACTGCACAGCGAGTAGCGATCCATCCTGGGTGAGATACGCTAGATGCCCCGTCTTGATGTAGTGTGAACTCATCCCGTTGACTGCGAGGTGCTTGATTTCCCCTGACGCGAAGGTGTAGGTCGCGAGGTGCGACCCCGCGGCTCCGGTATAGACCGTGAAGACAAACGCCTTGCCGTTCGGCAACATGGTTGGCCAGCGGTGGGCGACTTCTCCTTTGGTCGCGTCTAACGTGGTGATCGTGTCGGTTCGACCAGTCGCGATGTTGATGATGACGAGGTTGCCGGCCGCTGACGGCGCATAGATGATCTCTTCGTTCGACAGCCACGTGGTGCCCCGCATCTGCGGGGCTTCGGCAATCACCATTGCCCTCCCGCCAGACAGGGCGACTCGACTGAGATTGGGTCCGCCGCTGAAGGCCACCCACTCCCCGTCAGGTGAGAAGATCGGACTATCCGAATCCTCGGTACCCGGCAACACTCTGGCCTCGAGGCGGTCGATCGGGCGCACATAGAGCAGTCGGCCGGGGCCGACGTAAACGAGTAGCCGGCCGTCAGGCGAGAGCGCGACCGTCCACCCGGGAATCGCCGCCGTCAGGGCCGCATCTTCGGGGAGCGTGATCTCGAATCTTGCCACCTGAGGCGTTTCGTTTCCTCCACCACTCAGCAACGTCGTAAGCCCCAGCACGAGCACGAGAACACCCAGAATCGCGGAAACCACTTTCCACGGATTCCCGGATGGCTCGGCCTCCCTCCTTTGCGGCTGCGTGAGTCGGAGCGTGAACGCCGGGTTCGTGAGCGCCTCGGCGAACTCCTTCGCCGTCGCGAACCGATCCGCCGGCAATTTCTCCAACGCATTGGTGGTCGCAGCCGCAACATGCGGCGGCACCGACTTCCGCAACTCCGTCACCGGCCGCGCCTCGTCCGTCACGATCTTCATGACGATGGCCTGCGCCGACGCACCCGTGTGTGGCGGCTCTCCCGTCAACATCTCGTACAACACACAACCCAACGAGTAGATGTCCGACCGGTTGGTGAGGTCCCTCTCCGCGGTCGCCTGCTCGGGGCTCATATAGTGCGGCGTGCCGAGTGAGAGACCCGTCTCCGTCATCCGCCCGCCCGCCGCCGCGCTCACCGCCAGCGCAATGCCGAAGTCCGCCACCATAGGGCGGCCGTCGTGGAGCAGGATGTTCTCGGGCTTGATGTCGCGGTGGATCACGTTGTGGCGATGCGCGTAGTCCAGCGCGTCCGCCACCTCGGTCGTGATGCGCACCGCCTCGTCGATGCCGAGCTGCGTCTCGCGGTCGAGCTTGTCCCGCAGAGTCTCGCCGTCGATGAACGGCATCACGTAGTAGAGAAAGCCGTCGGCCTCACCCGAATCGAACAGCGGCAGGATGTGGGGGTGCTGGAGATTGGCTGTGGTCTTTATCTCCTGCACGAACCGCTCGGCGCCGAGGACCGCAGCAAGCTCCGGCCGCAACACTTTGACGGCGACCTTGCGGTCGTGCTTGACGTCGTGGGCGAGATAGACGGTCGCCATGCCACCACGGCCCAACTCCCGCTCAATGGCGTAGCGGTCCGCGAGAGCGGCCTGAAGGCGTTCGAGAGGGTTGTCGGCCACCGCCTGATACTCCTGCAGCGAGTGGGCCTAAGATGGGCGCCCGGGCGCCCCGTGGCTAGGCGTGTCGCTGTCCCGGAATTATCCCGGTACGGAGCGTCGCTGAACGGTATTCAGCGCACATACGATCCGTCGTCGGGACGAACTCCGCGTCGGTGTGTCGTTTCGTGTCGTTGGGTGTCGCTGAGTCTACCCTCGGGTAACGACCTGAAAATCCGCGTGTCGGCAGTTCGATTCTGCCCCTGGCCATTGCCACTCAGCCGCTTCCCTAACCACTAGTGCGGGACGTCGCGACATCACCCTCACCCTTCAGGTAAGTCGCTGTACACTCCGCCCGCCGCGCTACATTCCTCAACTCAGCTTCAATCGCCAGGAGCGACGAT